>NZ_BAGH01000351.1 GCF_000308715.1 Nocardia tenerifensis NBRC 101015 | reverse complement strand
TCATGTCGTCGATCAGGATGCAGGTGCGGCCCTCGACGTCGCCGACCACGCGGTTCGCCTTGATCTGGTTGGGCACCAGCGGGTCGCGGGTCTTGTGGATGAACGCCAGCGGCGAGCCGCCGAGCGAGTCCGCCCACTTCTCGGCCACGCGCACGCGGCCGGAGTCGGGGGAGACCACGGTGATGTGGTCGAGGGTGTAGTTGGTGCGGATGTACTCGGCGAGCTGCAGCTGCGCGTGCATGTGATCGACAGGGCCGTCGAAGAAGCCCTGGATCTGATCGGTGTGCAGGTCGACGGTGATGATGCGGTCCGCGCCCGCGGTCTTCAGCAGGTCGGCGACGAGGCGGGCCGAGATCGGCTCGCGGCCGCGGTGCTTCTTGTCCTGGCGGGCGTAGGGGTAGAACGGCAGAACGGCGGTGATCCGCTTGGCCGAACCGCGCTTGAGCGCGTCGATCATGATGAGCTGCTCCATGAGCCACTGGTTCAGCGGCGCGGGGAAGCTCTGCAGCACGAACGCGTCGGAGCCGCGGACGGACTCCTCGAAGCGGACGAAGATCTCGCCGTTGGCGAAGTCGCGCGCGGTCTGCGGCGTGACGTGGACGTCGAGTTCCTTGGCGACCTGCTCGGCCAGCTCAGGATGAGCGCGTCCCGAGAAGAGCATCAGGTTCTTCTGGTTGTCGATCCATGACGCGGTCACTGCTGTTTGCCATCCTTTTGCTCGATTGCCTGACCGGAGTTGTCTTTGGCGGCGTTGGCTTCTGCCGCCGCGCGCGCCGCGGCCGTTCCAGGACGGTGCCGCTGCACCCAGCCCTCGATGTTCTTCTGCGGCCCGCCGGAGATCGCGAGTGCGCCGGGCGGAACGCTTCTGCGCAGTACAGTACCCGCCGCCGTATACGCGCCGTCACCCACCGTTACCGGCGCGACGAACATCGTGTCGCTTCCCGTTCGCACATGTGAGCCGACAGTGGTGTGATGCTTGGTCACACCGTCGTAGTTGACGAAGACGCTCGAAGCGCCGATGTTGCTGTACTCGCCGATGGTCGCGTCGCCGACGTAGGTCAGGTGCGGCACCTTGGAGTGCGCGCCGATCGAGGCGTTCTTGGTCTCGACGAAGGCGCCGAGCTTGCCTGCATTGCCGACCACCGTGCCCGGACGTAGGTAACTGAACGGGCCGATGGTGGAGCCGGGACCGATCATCGCGCCCTCGCCGTGGGTGCGCACGACCCGCGCGCCCTCGCCGACGACCACGTCGGTCAGCGTGCAGTCCGGCCCGATCTCGGCGTCCTCGCCGATGACGGTGTCGCCGAGCAGCTGCACGCCCGGGCGCAGCACCGCGTCCCTGCTGATCCGCACGCTCGCGTCCACCCAGGTGGAGGCGGGGTCGATGATCGTGACGCCGGCACGCATGTGCCGCTCGAGGATGTAGCGGTTGAGCCGGCTCGTCGCGTTGGCCAGCTGGACCCGGTCGTTCACGCCGGTGACCTTGGCGGCGTCGACCAGGCGGGCGCCGTGCACCGGATGCCCGGCCTCGCGGGCCAGCCGGAGCACGTCGGTCAGGTACAGCTCGTGCTGGGCGTTGGCGGTGGACAGCCGGCTGATCATGGTGCGCAGCACGTTCACGTCGAACGCGTACACACCCGAGTTGACCTCGGTGATCGCGGCCTGGGCGGGGGTGGCGTCGGCGTGCTCGACGATCTCGGCCACCCGGCCGTTGGCGTCGCGGACGATGCGGCCGTAGCCGTTCGGGTCGTCGGGCACGAAGGTCAGCACCGTCACGGCGGATCGCTCGGTGTAGCTGCGATGCTCGTCGAGCAGCGCGGAGAGGGTGTGCCCGTCGAGCAGCGGCACGTCGGCGGAGGTGACCAGCAGGTCGCCGGTGAAGCCGACGGGCAGCGCGGCGAGCGCGCACTGCACGGCGTGCCCGGTGCCGAGTTGCTCCTCCTGGATGGCCGGGGTGATCTCGCGGCCGAGGTCCGTGGCCACCGCCTGCACGGCGGCGCCGACCTGTTCGCGGTCGTGTCCGACCACGGTGATCAGGTATGCGGGGTCGATCTCGTTCGCCGCATGCAGCGCGTGCGCGAGCATGCTCCGACCGGCCAGCGAATGCAGCACTTTGGGGGTCTTCGACCGCATTCGCGTCCCGGCACCGGCTGCGAGAACGACGACGGCGGTCTGCTGTGGCATGGATCTCCCTCGGCTGCCTGTCATCGTGCTTGGCTCTGCTCATCGTGCTGGGGTCTGTGCTGTGCTGGGCGCAGATGTGCGGGCCAACGATATGCACCGTGCTGCCTAGCTCCGCCGCCAGGACTCGAACCTGAACTATCTGAACCAAAATCAGAGGTGCTGCCATTACACCACGGCGGATTGCCACATCGGCGGATCGGGAACACCCGCCGCTGTGCCACGGCACGGAAAAGATCCTCGCATACACCCGCGCCTCTACGCGATTCTTGCCGGTAGTTGGAGCGTGTGCGGCGCCGGGGTCCGAGATATCGAGGGCGCGCCCGGGGTTGACGGGGCGATCCGGCGAGCTGTCTGGAACAGTTAAGGCACCGGGATGGCGTTGGCGAAGGGAGGCGGAGCGATGTCTGTCAGTGAACCGCCCAAGGTGTCGCGTCCGCGGATGACGGGGACCCAGCGGCGGCAGCAGCTGATCGAGATCGGTCGCGCGCTGTTCGCCGAGCGCGGGTACGACGCGACCTCGATCGAGGAGATCGCGCAGCGGGCGCAGGTCTCCAAACCCGTAGTGTACGAACACTTCGGGGGCAAAGAGGGGCTGTACGCGGTCGTCGTCGATCGCGAGATGTCGATGCTGCTGGACATGATCGTGTCGTCGCTGACCCAGAATCGGTCGCGGGTGCGGCTCGAGCAGGTCGCGCTCGCGCTGCTGACCTACATCGAGGAGCGCACCGACGGCTTCCGCATCCTCGTGCGCGACCAACCGGCGGGCAACGCCGAGGGCCGCTACTCGAGCCTGTTGAACGAGGCCGTGAACCAGGTGGCGCACATTCTCGCAGGGGATTTCGAGCGCCGCGGCTTCGACACCAGCCTCGCCACGCTCTACGCCCAGGCGCTGGTCGGGCAGGTCGCCACCGCGGCCACGTGGTGGCTGGACGAACGCAAACCCTCGAAAGAGGTTGTCGCCGTGCATCTGGTGAATCTGTGCTGGAACGGGTTGAGCCATCTGGAGGCCGACCCGCATCTCAGCTCGGAGTGGCGCGCCGGTATCGAGGAGTGACCCAGTTTGTTAACCAGTGAATTGCGAAGTGGGTCCGGTCGAATGCTCGAATTGACTGCCGAGGGCCCGCCTGGTGGTACGGTTCACCCATCCTTTGGGTGCTGTTCGGGCGGTAAGTCGGTCTACTTCGTGATGTCGGTCTACTTCAGGATGGCTGGTTTTTAGGATGACAGGCGGATCTGATGGCTAGGCAAGCGCGCGCGGAGATCACCCGCGACTCCGTTCTTGCGGGCGCTGCCGATGTCTTTCTGCGCTTGGGTTACGCGAACGCGAGTCTGAGCGAGATCATCGCGCAGTCCAATGTGACCAAGGGCGCCTTGTACTTTCACTTCGGCTCGAAGGAAGAGCTGGCGCGCGCGGTGGTCGACCAGGGCAACGAGCGGCTGGTCAGTTCGTGCCAGGGCTTCTTCGATCCCCGGGTGCCCGCGCTCGAGGCGTGCATCGGCATCACCTATGTCGTGGCGGACCTATCGATGAACGATCCGATGGTCGGCGCGATGCTCAAGCTGACCCATCAGATCGGCGACTACCGCGGCGCGCAGGGCGACAATATCGCCAAGACGTGGGGCGACACCTACCGCGTGCTCTCCGAAAGGGCCATCGCCCAAGGCGATTTGCAGCCCGAGCTCGATGCCGAGGTGATCGGCATGCTGCTGCAGGAGATGACCGCGGGCGTGCACATCATCGCCGTCGGCACCGAGTCGATCGACCAGATGGCGACCCGCATGGAGCGCGTCTGGTACTTCCTGCTGCCCTCGATCGTGCCGAGCGAGAAGCTCGCCTACTTCCGCGAGTTCGCCGCGCGCCGCCTGCGTCGCTACGTGCCCTGAGCCGAGGTCCGGCGCGTTACTTGTCGGTGGCGACTGATTTCATGGCGCGTGGGTAACTCATCGGGTACGCCCGACACCGCCGAGCATCCGCCCGGCGGCCTTGGACGCGTGTGCTGAGCCACCCACGACCGCCGAAAGTCGGGCGGCAGGCGGATCGCTAGACTTTGCCTGCTGCTCGAAATACCTCGCTTGAGCTCAGGAGTTGTGATGCCGACCCATCGTCCACCGCTTGCGGGACTCGCGGCGGTCGCCGGTGCCGACGCCGCGCTGCGGACCGTCGCCGAGCTGGTCGGCAAGTCCTCGGTCGAGCTGGTCGGGCCGTCCGGGGTGCGTGCGTTCGTGGCGGCGACGATCGAGGCGAAGCGGCCGGTGGTCGTGGTCACCGCGACCGGGCGCGAGGCCGATGATCTGACCGTCGAGCTGGCGGAGATGCTCGGGCCCTCGGTCGCGCAGTTCCCGTCCTGGGAAACCCTGCCGCACGAGCGTCTCTCGCCGGGGGCCGACACCGTCGGCCGCAGGCTGGAGGTGCTGCGCAGGCTGGCCCACCCGGAGGATCCGGTGTTCGCGGCGCCGCTGCGCGTCGTGGTGACCACCGTGCGCTCGCTCATGCAGCCGATGGCGGGCGGGCTCGGCGATATCGAGCCGATCGTGCTGCGCGTCGGCGCGGAGCTCGATTTCGACGAATTGCTCACGCGCCTGGTCGAATTCGCTTACACGCGGGTCGACATGGTGGGCAAGCGCGGCGAGTTCGCGGTGCGCGGCGGCATCCTCGACCTGTTCCCGCCGACCGCCGATCATCCGGTGCGCGTGGAGTTCTGGGGCGACGAGGTCACCGAGCTGCGCCCGTTCGCCGTCGCCGACCAGCGCTCGCTCACCGAGGTCTCGGTCGAGGTCGTCGTCGCGCCGCCCTGTCGCGAACTGCTGCTCACCGCCGGCGTGCGCGAGCGCGCCGCCGAGGTGGCCGCCGCCAACGCGGCCGACGCCGCCCTGGTGGAGATGCTGGAGAAGCTGGCCCAGGGCGTCCCGGTGGACGGCATGGAGGCGCTGCTGCCGGTGCTGCAGCCCGGCGAGCTGCGACTGCTCACCGAGGTGCTGCCCGAGGGCGCGCACCTGCTGCTCTGCGATCCGGAGAAAATCCGCACCCGCGCCGCCGACCTGGTGCGCACCGGCGAGGAGTTCCTCGAGGCGTCCTGGACCGCGGCCTCCTTCGGCGCCGCCGCGCCGCTCGGCGCGCACGGTCTCGACCTGGCCGCCTCGGGTTATCGCGCGCTGCCCGACGTGCACGCGAGCGCCGACGAGCACGGTCTGCCCTGGTGGACGCTGAGCCCCCTCACCGCGGGCACCCCCTCGGAGGTGGTGCTGCCCGTGCAAGCCGGGCCGACCGCGCGCGGCTCCGACGAACTCGTCGCGACCATCTTCGCCTCGCTGCGCGCGCACGTGTCCACCGGCGGCCGCGCGGTGGTCGTCGTCGCGGGACACGGTACGGCGCAACGCGTTCTGGAGCGCCTGGCCGACGCCGAGGTGCCCGCCGCGGCGCTGGAACCGGGCGCCGAGCCCGGCAACGGCGTGGTCGGCGTGCTGTGCGGCTCGCTGCACGACGGCCTGATCTTCGACGATGCCGGGCTGGTCGTCGTCGCCGAGTCCGACCTCACCGGCAACCGGATGACCGCGCCCGGCGAGGGCAAGCGGCTGCCCGCCAAGCGCCGCAACCAGGTCGACCCGCTCGCGTTGAACGCGGGCGACATGGTGGTGCACGACCAGCACGGCATCGGGCGCTTCGTCGAGATGATCGAGCGCACCGTCGGCGGCGCACGGCGCGAGTACCTCGTCATCGAATACGCGCCCGGCAAGCGCGGCCAGCCCGGCGACCGGCTGTTCGTGCCGATGGAGTCGCTCGACCAGCTCTCCCGCTACGTCGGCGGCGAACTGCCGAGCCTGTCCAAGCTGGGCGGGTCGGACTGGGCCAACACGAAACGCAAGGCGCGCAAGGCCGTTCGCGAGATCGCCGGCGAGCTGGTGCAGCTCTACGCCGCGCGGCAGGCGGCGCCAGGTCACGCGTTCGGCCCGGACACGCCCTGGCAGCAGGAGATGGAGGACGCGTTCGCGTTCACCGAGACCGTCGACCAGATGACCGCCATCGCCGAGGTCAAGGCGGACATGGAGAAGCCCGTCCCGATGGACCGGGTGGTGTGCGGCGACGTCGGCTACGGCAAGACCGAGATCGCCGTGCGCGCCGCGTTCAAGGCGGTGCAGGACGGCAAGCAGGTCGTCGTGCTCGTGCCGACAACCCTTCTGGCGCAACAACATCTACAGACCTTCACCGAGCGCGTGGCCGGCTTCCCGATCAATGTGAAGGGCCTGTCCAGGTTCACCGATCCGGGCGAGGCCCGCGCCGTCATGGAGGGCATGGCCGACGGCACCGTCGACATCGTCGTCGGCACGCACCGGCTGCTGCAGACCGGCGTGCGCTGGAAGGACCTCGGGCTGGTCGTGGTCGACGAGGAGCAGCGGTTCGGCGTCGAGCACAAGGAGCACATCAAGGCCCTGCGCACCCATGTCGACGTGCTGACCATGTCCGCGACGCCGATCCCGCGCACCCTGGAGATGAGCCTGGCCGGCATCCGCGAGATGTCCACCATCCTCACCCCGCCGGAGGAGCGGCATCCCGTGCTTACCTACGTCGGCGCGTACAACGACAAGCAGGTCACCGCCGCCATCCGGCGCGAGCTGCTGCGCGACGGCCAGGTGTTCTACGTGCACAACCGCGTCTCCTCGATCGACAAGGCCGCCAAGCGAATTCGCGACCTGGTGCCCGAGGCCAGGGTTGCCGTCGCGCACGGCCAGATGAACGAGGACGCGCTGGAGTCCACCGTGGCCGGCTTCTGGGCGCGCGAGTTCGACGTGCTCGTCTGCACCACCATCATCGAGACCGGCCTCGACATCTCCAACGCGAACACCCTGCTGGTGGAGCGCGCCGACACGCTCGGCCTTTCACAGCTGCACCAGCTGCGCGGCCGGGTCGGGCGCAGCCGGGAGCGCGGCTACGCCTACTTCCTGTACCCGCCGGAGAAGCCGCTCACGGAGACCGCCTACGACCGGCTCGCCACCATCGCGCAGAACTCCGACCTCGGCGCGGGCATGGCGGTGGCGATGAAGGACCTCGAGATCCGCGGCGCGGGCAATGTGCTCGGCGCCGAGCAGTCCGGCCACGTGGCGGGCGTCGGGTTCGACCTGTACGTCCGGCTGGTGGGCGAGGCGGTCGAGGCGTACCGCGCCGCCGCAGACGGACGGCCCATCACCACCGAGGAACCCAAGGAGATGCGGATCGACCTGCCCGTCGACGCGCACATCCCGCCCGACTACATCGGCAGCGACCGGCTGCGCCTCGAGGCGTACCGCAAACTCGCCTCGGCCCAGGACGATTCGACCCTGGCCTCGGTCGTCGAGGAGCTCGTCGACCGCTACGGCCCGCTGCCGGTCGAGGTCGGCCGCCTGGTCTCGGTCGCGAAGCTGCGCCTGCTGGCGCGCGAGTACGAGGTCACCGAGATCGCGGTCACCGGAACGACGCTCAAGATCTCGCCGCTGCACCTGCCCGACTCCAAGCAGATGCGGCTCAAGCGGATCTACCCGAGCGCGAACTATCGCGCCGCGAGCGGGGTGATCTCGCTGCCGCTGCCGCGCGTCGAGGACAGCGTCGGCGCCGAGCGGGTGCGCGACGTCGTGCTGCTGCAGTTCGTCGCCGACCTGCTGCTCGCCCTCGACGGAAAGGCCCAGGGTGCGGTGGATCTCACCACCGCGACCGAGGTCTCGGCGGCGCGATGAGCCGCGACCGAGAGGAGTCCGTGCTGCGTGCCGCCCGGCACGCGGCGGCCAGCCGGGGGCATGCCGCTCCGTCGGAGGCGAATACCGTTGCGTCGGAGGCGGATACCCTCCCATCCGACGCCAACGCCGCTTGGTCGGACGCGGGCGCCGCCTCGTCGGACATAACCGCATCGGACACCGCCGTTGTAGCGGCCGGCCTGGCCGACGCCGTCGAGGTCATGGACCGGCTCTGGCACTTCGGCGGCTGGGAGGTGACCCAGACCCACGACTCCCTGCGCCCGTACCTGCTCGAAGAGACCTACGAACTCCTCGACGCCATCCAGCACGAGGACGCCGAGACCATCAAGGAGGAGCTGGGCGACCTGCTGCTCCAGGTGCTCTTCCACTCCCGGATCGCCCAGGCCGCAGGCGAATTCACCGTCGACGACGTGGCCGCCGCGCTGGTCGCCAAGCTGGTCAACCGCAGCCCGTACCTGCGCGACACCCGTTTCGCCGCGGGCACCACCCTCGAGGAGAAGATCGCCGCCCAGGAAAGTGCCTGGGAGGAGCGAAAATCCGCGGAGAAGTCGCGCCGCTCCTGCCTCGACGGCATCGCCATGGCCCAACCCGCGCTCGCCCTCGCCGAGAAGATTCGCGACCGCAGCACCAAGGCCGGGCTCCCCGACGATCTCATCCCCGCCGAGCTCCGCGTGGTCCACCTCGGCGGCCCAGGCAGCGCCGAGGAGCGGCTGCGCAAGGCCACCCTCGCCTTCGCCGCCCGCATCCGTGCCGCCGAGGACGCCGCCGAGTCCGCGCGGGGCGAACGCCTACCTCTGGACAGCGCGGACTGGCGTAAGTACTGGGCGCCATAGTGCCCGGTCTCGCGCGCCCCTTCGCGTAGCGTGGGCGGAACGGACGTCGGCCGGGCCAGGGTCCGCACGGGAATCGGCGGGGCTCGGCTTGGGAAGCGGGAGGTGTCGGATGCTGAGTGTGTTCTCCTCGCCGGGGCATTACGTGCAGGGGCGAGCGGCGACCGAGCAGCTCGGGGCCGAGATGGCGCGGCTGGGGATCGAGGGTCCGGTCACCATCGTGGCGGGGCGCAGCGCGCACCGGTTGCTGGCCGAGGCGTGGGAGCGCTCGCTGACGGACGCGAAAATCGCCTACTCCGTTCACCTTTCGAGTGGGGAATGCACCAGGGCGGAGATCGCGCGGATCACCGCGGGAGTGCGTGACAGCGGCAGCACGGCGGTGCTGGGCGCGGGCGGCGGGAAGGTGCTCGACTCGGCGCGGGCGGTGGCCGACGATCTCGGCCTGCCGATGATCAGCTGCCCGACCACCGCGTCGAGCGACGCTCCGTGCAGCGCCCTATCGGTGATCTACACCGACGCAGGCGAAGTCGAGACCTATCAACTGGTGCGCCGCAATCCGGCGCTCGTGCTCGTCGACACCTCCGCCATCGCCCAGGCGCCGGCGCGGCTGCTCGTCGCGGGGATGGGCGACGCGCTCGCCACCTGGTTCGAGGCCCGGACGTGTTCGGCCGCGCGGGTGCGCAATATGCGCGGCGGCGCATCGACGCGCAGCGCCACGGCACTCGCCGAGCTCTGCTACCGCACGCTGCTCGCGGACGGCCCGCAAGCCTTGGCCGCCGTGCGCGAACATGCCGTCACCCCGGCGCTCGAGCGGATCGTCGAGGCCAACACCCTGCTGTCGGGCCTCGGCTTCGAATCCTCCGGCCTCGCCGCCGCCCACGCCGTCCACAACGGACTCACCGCCGCCCCGGCGACCCACGCGTTCCTGCACGGCGAGAAGGTCGCCTTCGGCGTACTCACCCAGCTGGTCCTGGAGGGCGCCGACTCCGCCGAGATCGACACCGTGCTCGACTTCTGCGTCGAGGTCGGCCTGCCGACCACCCTCGCCGCCCTCGGTCTGCCCGACCCGGACCCAACCACCCTGTCCGCCATCGCAACTCGCGCCACCGCCCCCACCGAAACAATCCACAACGAACCGTTCGCCGTGGACGCCGACATGACCGTCGCGGCCCTCCGCACCGCCGATGCCCTCGGCCGCACCCACTAGTCAGGGCCTCTTCGCGCCCTTCGGTCGTAGTGAGACGTGTCACGTCCGCGTGCGGCCGTGGTTAACGTCCGGCCAGTTCGCCGGGATTTCGACATAGAAACCTCACCTTCCCGCAAGCATGTCGTCACCGCCCGGCGGGAAACCTGTTGGTAGTCCTTCGCTATTGTGGCGGTGGAATCTCCAAGCCAATGGCGGGCAAACCGCCGGGGAGGACGTTCGGTTCGGTGCACATCAGCAGAGTCGCGGAGTACCCGCGGCCGGATCATGTGTTGTTCCACTTCAGCGACACCCATCTCATCGCAGGCGACGGCGACCTCTACGGCGACGTCGACGCGGACGAGCGATTACGCCGGTTACTCGAGCAGGCCGCGGCCAGCCGCATTCAGCCGACCGCGATCGTGTTCACGGGCGACCTCACCGACAAGGGTGAGCCCGGCGCGTACGACAAGCTCAAGGCTCTCATCGAGCCATTCGCGCGAAGTTTGCCCGCCCCCATCGTGTGGGTCGCGGGAAACCACGACGACCGCGGGTTGCTGCGCCACAAACTCTTGGGCGAGCACGCCTCGACCGCGCCGCTGGACCGGGTGCACCTGATCGACGGCCTGCGCATCATCGCCCTGGACACCTCGGTCCCGGGCCATCACTACGGCGAGATCTCCGACGAGCAGCTGGACTGGCTGCGATCGGTGCTCGCCGAACCGGCCCCGTTCGGCACGATCCTGGCCATGCACCACCCGCCGGTACCGTGCGTGCTCGACCTCGCCGTCACCGTCGAGCTCCGCGACCAGCGCAGGCTGGCCGACGTCCTCGACGGCACCGACGTGCGCGCCATCCTGGCCGGGCACCTGCACTTCTCCACCAACGCGACGTTCGCGGGCATCCCGGTCTCGGTGGCGTCGGCGACCTGCTACAGCCAGGATCTCGGCGTCGAGCAGGGCGCCCTGCGCGGCCGCGACGGCGCGCAGGCGTTCAACTACGTGCACGTCTACCCGGACACGGTGGTGCACTCGGTGGTCCCGATCGAGCGCGGCGAGACCGTCGGCTCGCCGTCGACCGCGGCGCAGACCGCGCGGACGCTCGCGGCCGAGGGCATCGTCATCCCGCCGGCCGCGCGCATCCCACATGTCATGCGGCGCCGGGCGACGACTCCGGAATCGGACGACGAGTCGGTGTGCTGACCCGTTCCCACGGCGCGGGATCCGGGAAGTAGCGCGACAGGAACTCCGAAACCGCGTGCACCCGGTCGGCTTCGGAGATCTCGGGGAAGCTTCCGTCGTTCAGGCAGAAGAAGTCCACGTCGCGCTCGCGGGCGATGCCGTCCAGCAGCGCGAGCCCTTTGCGGCTGGTCGTGTCGACGTAGCGCACCCTCGCCGCCTCCTGCGGCACCGCGCGCCCGGTCAGCATCGCGTAGTAGTGGTACAGCGAGTTGGTGACCGAGATATCGGTGGCCGAACGGAACCGGCTGACCCGCGTGCGCGCGAAGTCGGCGGCGAACTCCTCCTCCATCTCCAGTAATACGCTGCGGCGCAACGGAACCGGCGTGTGCTCGAGGTGCCGGGAGATCAGGTACCCGAACCGCTCGTTGAGCAATTCCCGGTTCACCCGTGCCGCGTTCTCGAAACCGCTGCGCCGCTCGTTGTTCCGGCCGGGGCCGATCCTGGTGTCCGCCTCGATGAACCGGCTGATCCCGGCGGAGGTGAAGAACATCGACGGGCGCACCGGCCTGGCGAAGAACATGTCGTCGTTGGAGTACAGGAAGTGCTCGCTGAGCCCCTCGATGTGCTGCAACTGGCACTCCACCGCATGGGAATTGAACGTCGGCAGCCCGCTGGTGTCCGAGAAGTGGTCCAGCGCGCGGACGATCGTGACGCGCGGGTGGTCGGCGAGCCAGGCCGGCACGGCGGAGTCGGTGGCGATGAAGATCCGCCGGATCCACGGCGCGTTCTTGTCCACCGAGCGCAGCGCGTACTTCAGCTCGTCGATCTGCCGGATGCGGGCGTCGGCGTCGTCGCCCTCGCCGACGACCACCTGCGCGAGCATGCCCGCGCGGCGGGCGCGGAACTCCGGGTCCGAGCCGTCGACCCAGGAGAACACCAGGTCGATGTCGAAGTTCACGTCGGTGGGCTGCGGCGCGAACATGTCGGCCAGGGTCGGCCACGCCCGGTCGAAGAGCAGCACCTGGGTGTGCTCGACGTCGGCGAGGTCGAATACGGTGCGGGTCAACGCGTTCGGGCGCGGGCACTCGACCGTGTCGCCGTGGTACTGCCACAGCTCCAGGTCGACCCGGTGGGCCGGGTCGCTGTCGCGCCCGATCCGGAAGACATTGTCCTGCACCTCTTCACACGCGAAGCCGGCCGCGACCGCGCCCGCGGTCACCCGGCGCACCATCGGCCGGTGCGCCGCGTCCGCCGCGAGCACGAGCCGGTGCCCACGGTCGCGCACCAGGAGAAACGGCACCTCCGCCGCCGCGAGCGCGGCGCGCAGGTAACCGAGATCCTCGATCATCGAGGCCCATACGACCAGGTTGCCCGCCATCGGCCGGCTCACCATGTCCACGGTCCTCGGGTTCACTGCCCCCATATCCATCATCAGCTTGTTCTCCACATTCGTTCGTGCTCTGTTGGGGACGACCACCTAGGCACCGCGCCGGGAAACCGAGCGGCCGCACCGCCGACGTCGCGACGTCGGTCGTGCGGTACCGCGCCCGGCGCGGTCGCATTCAGAAGTGGGGCACGATGCCGTAGCGCAGGAACGAATTGATCACGCGGTATGTAGACGATCGGTAAACCATTTCGTTTTCACCTCACTCACGGCGGGACGCAGAGCGTCGAATGGGGGTGTGCCGAATCTGTGCGCGCGGGTACGCGACCCGAGCGTGCGCACGGAAAACGGCACGCAGGGCCGGACAATCATCGGCCGGCGAAGAGAAGATGTCCCAGACAACAACGGGGACTGTACGAATGATGCATCCGCGGTGACATTTCGTCAATCGGCATTCCCCATACCACCCGCTGCCGTTTCGCTGCCCCTGACACCGCCCTTCGGCAGCGCCCGCCCTGGTGGTGCCCGGTATCGCGCCCGGTATGGGCGGTTGCGCCCCAGCTCAGGCGGCGCACGGCGGTGACGGGCATCATGCCCCGGCGGCGAAGGGGTGGCGACGAAGAGTCGAGTTAATTAGGCTAGCCTCACCAACTTTCGAGAGGAGTCCAGCGTCGTGCGCGTCGTCATTCTGTTCGGATCCGAGATGGGCACCGCCGAGACCGTCGCGGACAGTGTCGCCGACGCGCTCTCCGCGCACGACGTGTCGGTCTACGACATGAGCGACTTCGCCGTCGACGACCTGGACGTGCGCGACTTCCACGTCATCGTCTGCTCGACCTACGGCGACGGCGACCTGCCGACCGGCGCGGAACCGTTCTTCGACCAACTCGCCGCCGCTGCCCCGGACCTCACCGGTCTGCGCTTCGCCGTCTTCGGCCTGGGCGACAGCGTCTACGGCGACACCTTCAACCGCGGCGGCGAGATCGCGGCCGAGCGGCTCGCCGGCCGCGGCGCGACCCAGGTCGGCGAGCACGCGCGCCACGACGCGTCGACCGCGATACGCGCTAAGGATATGGCCCGCGAATGGGCCGCGACCCTTCCGCTGCCCACGCTCACCACGGCCTGATAGTCCGCTGAGAGCACTTCGGACATCGGGCGCAGCGCCAGCGGACAAGCGGCCCAGCGCTTTAGACTGCTTGCTAGCGCGGCACAGCCCGTCGCGCTCGACGATCTATGAGGTGACGAAGATGGCAGCCGGAGCGAGCCCCGCGCAACGTCAAGACCACTCGACAGATCACGCCGATCATCCCGAGCTGGACGTGCTACCGGAGTGGCCGCAGGAGACGATCGCGGTGCTGGTCACCACCGACCCCGCGCCGCACGCGATCCCGGTGTCCTGGCCGGTGCGCGCCGGGGATCGGCGCATCCTGCTCAGTCTCAAGTTCGACCGAGGATCGCTGGCCCGGCTTCGCGAGCGCCCGCAGGTCGCGCTGCTGATCCTCGGCGGCGGCAATGTCGCGCTGTGCGCGCGCGGCACCGCACGGGTCATCGCCGAAGAGATGCCCGACGCCGCCGACTACGCGGCGGTGCGGATCGATGTCGAGGCAATCGACGATCATCGCCAGTCGGCCTTCGCGGTGGCCGACGGCATCCAGCGCACCGTGCTCGACTCGGCCGAACTGCACGCGCTGGAGGGCCGGGTGCGCACCCTGCGCTCCTGGGCCGATGACCAGAACTGAACGGGCACAACAGTTCCGGGACCCACGACGATAATCGGGAACGAAGGCGGCGCGAACGAGCCGCGTGAAAGGGATTCATGAGCGTCACATTGGCCAAAGGCGGAAATGTTTCGCTGTCCAAGCAGGCAGCCAACCTCAGCAAGGTCTCGGTGGGACTCGGCTGGGACGTGCGCACCACGACGGGCGCCGACTACGACCTGGACGCCAGCGCGCTGGCCACCGGACCGGACCTGAAAGTGCTGTCGGATCAGCATTTCGTCTTCTACAACAACCTGCGTTCGCCGGAGGGCTCGATCGAGCACACCGGCGATAACCTGACCGGCGAGGGCGAGGGCGACGACGAGGTGATCAACGTCGACCTCAGCGCCACCCCGCCGACCATCACCAACATCTTCTTCCCGGTCTCCATCCACGACGCCGACGCGCGCAACCAGTCGTTCGGGCAGATCCGCAACGCGTTCATCCGCGTCGTCGACGCGTCGACCGGTGTGGAGCTGGCCCGCTACGACCTCACCGAGGACGCGTCCACCGAGACCGCGATGGTCTTCGGCGAGCTGTACCGGCACAACAACGAGTGGAAGTTCCGCGCCATCGGGCAGGGCTACGCCTCCGGCCTGGCCGGCATCGCCCGCGACTACGGCGTGCATATCTGATTCGGCGCGAACGAGCGCGGATCTTCCGGATTCTGTCGGCCTGCGGGCATCGGGAAGATCCGCGCGGTCGCTCGCCCCGCCCTCGAATCAGCGCCGCCGGTTCGCAATCAGCTTGGGCTGCGCAAACTTTCCGGCGCCTCTCGCACCCACCGCGGCCGCGCCCGCTCCCCGGTGTCGAGCAAAGCGAAGTACCGGCGGAGCATCAGGACGGCCGTGGTGGCCAAGCCCGCGGTGAGACCCCACCAGACCCCCGCCGCGCCGAGCCCGGCCGGGAAGGCCAGCAGCAGGGCGACGGGCAGGCCGACGCCCCAGTAGCCGATGACCGACAACCGGAATCCCGCGTTGGTCTGCTTCAGCCCGCGCAGCAACCCGTTCCCGATGTTCTGCGCGGCGTCGAAGAACTGCAAGACGATGCCGATCAGCAGCAGGGTGTGCGCGATCTGGATCGTCTCGGAGTCGTGGGAGTTCAAGAACGGACGCAGCACGAGATCGGGTGCGATCACATAGACCGCGCCGGTGATCGCGCCGACGACGGCGACGTGGCGCAGCGCCAGCCACGCCAGCGCCCGCGCGTGCCGATACTCGTCGCGAGTCACCGCGTGGCTCACCAGGATCGACGCACCGTGGGACAGGCCGATGGCGACCTGGAACACGATGTAGATGATCTGGTAGACGATATTGTGCGCGGCCAGCGCCGCCGGGCCGATGCTGCCCATGACCAGCGCGAGCACCGAGAACATGCCGGCCTCGGAGCCGTAGGTGAGCGCGATGGGGCCGCCGAGCCGCAACTCGGCGAGCACGGTCGAGCGGCGCACCGGCCACGGCCGCAGCGGCAGGGTCGCGCCGAGCCGCGGGTCGCGGCGCACCATCGCCCAGAAGACGCCGAAGGTGATCAGGAAGACCAGCGAGGTCGCCACGCCGATACCGGTGAGGCCCAGCTCCGGCAGCCCGGCGCGGCCGTGGATGAAGGCAAGCGCCAGTACGAGATTCAGCACCACCGAGCCGAGCGTGACCAGCAGCAGGGCCTGCGGGCGCTGCATGCCGACGGTGTACTGCCGCAGCACCTGGAACCACAGACACGGCAGCAGGCCCGGCGCCAGCGCGACCATCAGCGGCCGCGCGTCGGCGAGCACCCCCGCGTCCTGCCCGAGCCAGCGCAGCGCCCAGCCGAGCCCGATCAGCAGCGCGCCGCCCACGAGTCCGGCGAGCGTGGCGATCAGGAAGCTCGACCGGAGCACGTCCTCGATCTCGTCGTCGGGGGAGTCGCCGCGCTTGCCCGCCGCGCTCACCGCGGTGGCGATCTGATTGCCGCTCGCGGTGATCAACCCGACGCACATGGTGCGAATCTGGTTGAACAGCGCGATCGCCAGCCCGCCCGCCGCCACCTGCTGCACGCCGAGCGTGCCCATCAGCACGACGTTGGTGGTCGACACCGCGATCTGCGCCAGCTGCGTCATCGCGATCGGCGTGGCCAGCGCGGTCAGCCTGCGGCTGTCCGCCCGATAGCCCGACAGGTTCACCGGGCTACCTCCGTTCGCGGCCCGCGGACGCCGGGTCGAACCGATCGCTTCATCGCGCCTCCGCGAGCTCGGCGCGGCGGGCGGCGGGGGCGTAGCGGTGCAGCATGGTTTGTACCTCGGCTTCGGCGGCGGGGTCGAGCAGGTCGCGTTCGGCCATCCAAGCATCGTCGAAGACCGTGTCCAGGTACTTCTCGCCGCCGTCGCAGACGAGGGTGACGATGGTCGATCCCGGCGGGAATTCGTCGAGGCGGCTGAGCGCGGCGTGCACCGAGCCGCCCGCCGAGCCGCCGATCATCAGGCCGAGTTCGGCGGCGACCGCGCGGGCGGTGGCGAAGGCGTCGATATCGGAGACCTTGACGCCCTCGTCCAGCAGCGAGTAGTCCACCGCGGTGCCGATGGTGGCGCCGGGCGGGGTGCCGGTGCCCGACTGCCAGTACGGTCCGCCCTCGCCGCCGAAGGCGATGGAGCCGACCGGCTCGACGCCGATCACCCTTGCGGGGCAACCCAGTTGGCGCAGCCGGGTCGCGGTGCCGAACAGCGAACCGCCGGTGCCGACCGAGGAGAGCAGGATGTCGACCCGCTCCACATCCTCGAGCAGCTCCTCGGCCACCGCGTAGTAGCCGACGGCGTTGGCGTCGTTGTTGTGCTGCTCGGTGAAGTACGCGTCGGGCCGGGCCGCCGCCATGGCCTCGGCCAGGTCCTCCCGCGCCGAGGTCGCCAGGGTGTCGTCGCCGTCGTCGGCGACGAACACCAATTCCGCACCCATTGCTCGCATTGCGCGCAGCTTGTCCTTACATGCGTGATGATCGACCACTGCGGTGAAGCGATACCCACGTTCGGCAGCGACTACCGCGAGACCGAGCCCGGTGTTCCCGGATGTGGACTCGATGATATGCCCGCCACCGGTCAGCAAACCGCGCCGCTCCGCGTCGAGCACCATCTCGCGGGCCATTCTGATCTTGGCCGCGCCGGTCGGGTTGAACTGCTCGAGCTTGAGCAGTAACCGGGTGCCGGTCGAGGTCGTCGCCAGTTCGAACAGCGGCGTGCGGCCGATCAGATCCGTCACGCGCGTGACGAGCGGCATGGAGTGTCTCCTCGTTCGGGGGGATGGGTTCGGTGGGGTCAGCCGTCGAGCGTCCAGCGGAACCGGTCGCCGGGTGCGTCGTGCAGCACCACTTTCGGCGGGATCGGTAGTTCGTGAAACGCGGATTCGTTCGAATCCATCTGGTAGCCAGCGGTGTTTGGGTAGATCAAGAGGTCGCCGACCGCGGCGGCGCGGGGCAGCGGGATGCGGCGCCAGCTCAGCAGGTCGGAATCGAGGCAGGTCGCCGCGCCGACGCTGGTGGGTGTGGCGGTGCCGGGCCGCGTCGGCCACAGCAGCGGGTCGGGCAGGTACTCGCTCTCGAACCACTGCTCGGACAGGCTCAGGCTGGTGCCGTCGACGGTGAGCAGGTGGTACGGCGCGCCGTCGACGTGCCTGACCTTGCTGCCCCGCACCCGGAAGACGGTGAACCCGGCGTGCGCGAGCAGCGCCCGGCCGGGCTCGATCGCCAGCCGAATCGCGTTGTCGCGCAGGCTATCCGCGAGGCCGTCGTGCGCGAGGATCGCTGCGAGCATGTCCGGGCCCGGCGCGGGAAAGTGATAGGGGTAGTACGACTCGAACGACTTGCCCGCGTGGAACCACCGTCGATCGACGCGCTCGGTGAACTCCGTCCACGCCGCCTCGGGCACGTAGTCGACGCCGAACCCGCCGCCGATGGACAGCGTCGTCGCGGGGTGGCCCAGTGTGCGTGCGTGCAGGCAGCGGGCGATCAGTTCGCGGGCCAGTACGGTGCGGGCCGCGGCGTCGTAGCCGGACAGGTGAAAACTGAAGCCCTCCAGGCGGATCGAGTCAAGATCGCCGAGCGCGGACAGGGCGTGCTCGAGTTCTTCGTCGGTCAGGCCGAACCTGCTGGCCGACCCGGCGGGCAGCACACGCAGCGTGACCCGGGCCGAGCCACCCAGTGCGTCAAGGCGTTCCAGCTCGCCGAGGTCGTCGACGGCGATGAGCGCGCGGTGCCGGGTGGCCAGCCAGAGCAGTTCGTCGGACTTGGCCGGCCCGGTCACCATCAGATCGTCACCGCGGACGCCGTTGGCGAGCGCGGCCGTCAGCTCGCCGGTGCTCGAAACATCGACGCCCGCACCGCTTTCCGCGCAGGCCCGCACCACGGCCGCGGACTTGTTCGCCTTCTTGCCGTAGTAGATGACTCCGTCGACACCCGCGCGCTCGAACGCGGCGCGGAATCCGTCGATATTGCCGCGCACCCGGGGCGGGTACATGACGTGGAACGGCCCGCCGACCGCGAAAGCGATGTCACCCAGCAGATTCGGGTCGGCCAGCGCGCGGCGTTCCCACTCGTCCAGGTGCGCCGGGACCGGGGCGGCGCTGATCGGCTCAACGCTTGTGGTTTCGCGCGCCACCCCGATCTCGCCGGTGTCTAATCCCACAGGGGCACCTCCGTGCCGCGGCCCTCCGCGATGGCGCGCTCGGCCAGCGCGTGCGCGACAGCGATATCGGTCAGCACGAGGCCGCTGTTGTAGACGAAGACGCGCTCCTCGTCCGAGCGGCGCGCGACCGCGCGACGACTCAGGATCTGCGGCAGTTCGGCGTCCACCGCGCGCAGGGTTCCGTCGGGCCCGACCATGTCCGTGCCGGTCAGCGCCATCTGCTCGGCGCTGGTCGCGATCACCCGGTCGGCGTCGATCAGGGCGGAGGGGGCGAGGCCGTAGCCGACCAGCACGGCCGTCGAACCCGGTGCGAGATCATCGGATTCGAGCGCGACCTCGGTGCCGGGCCCCGCGGTGGCCAGTACCACGTCGGCGGTCGCCGCGGCGGCCCGCGGATCCTCGACCGTCTCCAGCAGCGCGTGCGGGTAGTACTCGGCGAGATGCCGGTGCACCGCGTCCAAGCCCTCCGGGTGTGTCCCGTACAGCATCAGCTTGCGCAGCTGGGGATTCGCGGCGAGCAGGTGCGGCAGCGCGTTGCGGCCCTGGGTGCCGGTGCCGATCAGCAGCACGCTCTCCGCGCCACGCCGGACCGTCTCACGCACGAGCAGCGCCGACACCGCGGGCGTGCGCAGCGCGCCGACCCTGGCGCAGTCCATCATCGCGATCGGCGCGCCGGTGCTGTCGTCGTAGAGCGTGATGGTCGTGTAGTAGCGCTTGGTGCTGCGATCGTGGCCGGGGTCGAACTTGTAGGAGGTCTTCATCGCGACCACGCGGCGGCGGCCGTCGCGGCCGAGCATCGCGTACGACACCGACCAGCCGTCGGGGTTGGCCACGCTGAGTTTGCGTGGGTTGTCCGAATCACCCGCGGCGAACGCGAGATACGCGTCCTCCACGGCCCGCACTACGTCGCCGGGCGTGATCGGCACGCCCGCCAGGTCGCTGCGGCTCAGCACCCGCAAAGGGGTGCTGCGGTCACGGGTGTTCAAAGGATCCTCGATCATGTGTAGCTTCCCGCTCTGTCGCCACCGGCTGGTTCACCCGGTGTCCATCCGGACGGACCGGCTCGCGGCCGCCGGACACGAACGCGGAGGTGGCTGCCGCTCGGAACGGGGCGACGATCCGTTGCCCGTAACCATTCTCGTCGGACTCCTCGGCCCGCCGCCGTCGATCGGGCAGGCGCACGTTCACTCGCTTCAGCCAGCGGTCGGTGCCGTCGTAGCGCGCGGTGAACGGCACCCGGCCGTGCACCGCGACGTCGTTGTCCACCAGCAGCAGCTCGCCGGGGGTGAGGGCGGCCGTGACGCAGACGCGCTCGAGTTCGTCGGTGAGTTTCGCGTAGGCGGCGCGGAATTCGGGGTCGGCATCGTCGAGCGGGGTGTAGGCCGGGTCGTAGCGCAGCGTGGTCTCGTCCGGGCCCGCCGGGCTCCACAGCGTCGGCAGCGGCGCGGCCGAATACTGTTCGTGCCCAGTGCCGTACGAGACATCGGGCAGGATCGGCAGCAGCGGCGTGCTGAGCAGTCGCCGCTGCGCCGCGGCGAGCTCGACCCGCCGGACCGAGGACACCGTGGTGCCGACCGAGTCCGGATTGCGCAGGCAGCCGAGCATGAGCAGATTGGCCCGCTCGGGGTGGAAGGCGTCCTCGGAGTGCGGGCTGAGCAGGGTCTTGCTGCTCGCGCCGGACTGCTCGTGCTCGTGGCCTGGGGAGGGCAGAATGTTGTTGACCAGTCGCCCGCCCTGCTGGCCCTGCCAGCCGAAAGGCTCACCGGCACAACGGGCCAGCAGCAGCATGACCAGGTCGAGCTCGAACGAGCGCGCGCGCAGGTCGGCGGCGCCGCTCCACCGGGCGGCCTCGCGCCAGTCCGGCGGCGTCGGGCCGAATTCGTCGTCGGTGAGCGGGAGCCTGCGCACGATGGTGGCCCCCGCCGCGGTGGCGGGCGGGCGCAGGGCGTGGTGGACGTCGTCGGGCAGTTCGGCGACCCCGGCGTCGATCTGTGCGATCAGGACCGGATCGGTCAGGGTGGTGGCGGCCGCTGCCGCGTCGCGCAGCGCCGAATCCAGTGTGGTAGATATCTCCCGCGCGAGCTCACGCACCGCACGCCCGGCGGCGTCGGGGAGTTCGCGACGCTCGATATCCTGCGGGTGAAGCGTCTTACGTTCGGAGAGAACGCCTTTCACCGAGGGAGTCCCTTCTTCGCATCGTTCGAAAGAGCAGGAGTGACGTCGATCTGCGAAGCTAGCCGGTCTGGCGACGTTAAGCAAGGCTTACCTAAGCGAGTCTTCAAAAATAGCAGAAACGCATAACAATGGGGAAGTTCGACGCGATCGGGGCCGCGTGGCGCGCGTAACCGATTAGGCTAGCCTGTCCTGATCGCATCGGGGCGTCGGCACGCCTCGCGGTCGTGCGCGAGGTTGTTCGTCCAGGAAGAAGGCAGCGCAATGGGTTTGAATCGGCGGCAACTCCTGCAGTCCGGTCTCGGCGTCGGGGCGGTGCTCTTCGTCGCCGCCTGCTCGAAGGACACCGAGTCGGCCGGCCCCGCGCGTCGCGGCGGCACGCTACGGGTGGGCGCGCTCGGCACCGCGGCGCGCAGCGAACGCGACCCGCACGCCAACCTCAGCAACGACAGCGACTTCCTGATCACCTCGCTGGTGTACGACGCGCTCACCGTGCCGGGCGGCGACCCGAATGTCGCGCCGCGCTTGGCATCTCGGTGGGAGCCCGACGCCGAGCGCCGGCGCTGGACCTTCACCCTCGCCGACGGCGCGACCTTCCACGACGGCACCCCGGTCACCTCGGACGACGTGGTGTGGTCGCTGCGCAGGCTGCGCACGGTCGGCGGCGCGTCGAAAATGCCGGTGGCGGTGGAGGACATCACCGCGGACGGGCCGAATCGGGTGGTGCTCGCCGTGCCGCAGCCGAACACGCAGCTGCCGCTGCTGGTGCGGTTGATGACGTTCACCGTCAAGAAGGACACCACCGACTTCACCAAAGCCGTTGGCACCGGGCCATTCCGGCTGGAGTCGTACCAGGGCGGCAACGCCAGGCTGGTGCGCAACGAGCACTGGCACGGCCCCGCGCCGCTGCTCGACGCCGTCGAGGTCACCATGTTCGAGAGCGTGACCGCGCTCGGGAACGCGGCGCTCGGCGGGCAGATCGACCTCGCGTCGAACGTCGGCGCGATCGCGGGCCGGACCGCGGAGGGGCGCGGTGACCTGCGGGTGGTGCGCCGCGGCAACGACACCATGCTCGGCGTCGCGATGCGCGCCGCGGACGGGCCGTTCGCGGACGCGCGGGTCCGCGAGGCGGTTCGGCTCGGCGTCGACCGGAAAGCCTTGGTGAATCAGGTGCATTCGGGGTACGGCACGGTCGCCAACGACATTCTCGGCACCGCCGACCCGCAGTACGACACGTCCATCGCGCAGCGCACCCGCGACGTCGACCGCGCGAAAACGCTGCTGCGCGAGGCGAATTTCGACACCGGGCGCAGTTACCCGCTGGTGACCAAGGCGGAGGCGCCCGGCGAGGTCGAGTCGGCCAAGGTCATCGCGGGCCAGCTGGCCGATATCGGCGTCCGGCTCGACGTGGTCACCCAGGAGTCGAACGCCTTCTACGACCAGACCTGGTTGAAGGCGCCGCTCTACACCGTTTCGTGGGGCACCAACGACTCGGTGCTCTTCTACGCGGACAAGCTGATGGCCGGGGCGTCCAACCGGAACGAAACCGCCTTCAAGGACGCGGCGTTCGACGCGGCCACCGCGAAAGCCCTTGCGGCGCAGAGTGACGCGGACTACACGCAGGCCTGCCGCGAGGTGCAGCGGATCCAGCACGATCGCGGCGGGTACCTGGTGTGGGGCATGGCCGACGGCATCGACATCGCCTCCACCCGGGTACACGACCTGCCCACGCTCGGCGGCTTCGCCAGGGTGCAGCTGGAACGAGCCTGGTTGGCGGAGTGATCTCGTTCGCGCGCCTGCTCGCCCGGCGCATCGCACTGCTGATCGGTTTGCTGGCAACGGTGTTCGTGGTCGTCGACCTGTTGCCGGGCAATACGGCGCGCGCGGTGCTCGGCCGGGACGCGACACCGGAACGGATCGCGGCCAAGGAGCACGAACTCGGGCTCGATCGGCCACTGCCGCAACGGTTCTGGGACTGGATCTCCGGCGTCTCGACCGGCGACTTCGGGCACACCGCGCGCGGGCGATCCATCAATGAGCTGCTCGCGGCCAAGTTCCCGCCGACCCTGCTGCTCGGCGGCCTCGCGGTGTTGCTGACCGTGGTCGTCTCGCTGGTGCTGGGCGTGTGGTGGTCGGCGCGACCGAGTGTTGCGCCGAATGGCGCTGTGGCAGAGAAGATCCAAGCGGATTCGACCGTCGGGTTCGGTGTGGGGACCGGTGGACGCGGTGAGGTGGTCCGGGAGCGTGCGAGGACGATCCGGCACGGCGGGATGGGGCTGATGCGGCCCGTGACGACCATCGCGGCGGCGATTCCGGAGTTCGTGGTCGCGACGCTGTTGATCCTGGTGTTCGCGCTCGCCGCGGGGTGGCTGCCCGCCGTCACCATCACCGGCCGCTCGGGCTTCCCGGCGAGCCCTGACATGCTGGTGCTGCCGGTGCTCGCGCTGGCGATCCCGCAGATCGGCTGGAACACCCAGGTGGTGCGCGCGGCGATGGTGGACGCGGCGCAGTCGCCGCACGTGGAAAGCGCTGTGCTGGACGGCATCTCCACGCCGGCCGTGCTGCTGCGGCACGTCCTGCCGTTCGCGCTGCCCACCATCGTGGCGAGCTTCGCGACCACCGTCGGGATGGTGCTCGGCGGATCGCTGGTGGTGGAGACCATCTTCAACTATCCGGGTCTCGGCGCGGTGCTCGCCGGTTCGGTGGCCGATCGCGATGTGTCGGTGGTCGCCTCGGTGGTCGCGCTGTCCGGCGCGGTCATCATGTGCGTGCTCGCCGTGGCCGACGGAATTCGCGCGTGGTCGTTGCGGGGGAGCGGATGAGATCTCTACTGCGCCGGCGTGCCCATGAGTCGTCGGCAGTGTCTGCGAAACAGCTTCGGGCACAACGTCTTCGATTGCTGACCGTGCTGCCGGCCGTGCTGGTCACGGTGCTCGCCGTCTTGGGCCCCACGCTGGCGCCGCACGCGGCCGAGGCGCCCGTCGGCATCCCATTCGGTCCCGCGGACTCCGACGCCTGGCTCGGCACCGACCGCCTGGGCCGCGACGTGCTGAGCCAATTGCTCTACGGCGGTTGGGGTCTGCTCCTGCTCTCCGCCGTGATCGCGGTCGCGGTGACCGCGCTGTCGTGTGTGCTCGGCACCGTCGCGGCGTTGCGACCGCGGGTCGGCCTGGTGATCGAGCACGCCACCGACTTCGCCATGCTGCTGCCCGCCGTGCTCGGCATCCTGCTGGTACTGACCTCCTGGCCGGACGCGGGCGCGGCCGGCTTGCTCGTCGTCGCCCTGCTTTTCGGCACCCCGTACTGCGCCAGGGTTTTCGCCGCGGCCGCCGCCGGGGTCGCGGCCTCCGGTTATGTCGAGGCGGCCCAGGCGAGCGGCGAAACCCTGTCGCACTTGGTTTTTCGCGAGGTGATCCCCAATCTGCGCGAGGTGATCGCCGCCCAGCTCGGCCTGCGCTTCGTGACGGCCGTCTACGTCGTCAGCACGGCCTCGTTCCTGCAGTTGCCGACCACCGTCGGCGCGAGCAACTGGGCGGTCATGGTGCGCGAGAACGCCTCCGGCATGCTGCTCAACCCGTGGGCGGTGCTCGCGCCGAGCCTGGCCATCGCGATCGTCGCGGTGAGCGTGAACCTGGCCGTCACGGCCTTCGGCCGAGGGGAGCCGCGGTGAGTGACCCCGCCGTCGATATCGATCAGCGCCGCACCGGTGTCGAGCTGCCCCCGGGATGTGCGGGGCGGTCCGATGCTGTCGAGCCGAGCCCGGAGAACCGCGCTGAGCCGCGGGTGGTGGTCGACAAGCTGTCGGTGCGCGCCTCGACGGGCCTGGATTTGTTCGGCCCCATGAGTTTCCGGATGGCCGCGGGCGAGATCACCGCACTCACCGGCCCCTCCGGATCGGGCAAGACGACGTTGATGCGAGCGCTGCTCGGACAGTTGCCCTCCGGCGCCGCACGCTGCGGCGGCTCGGTCCGCGTGGCGGGCCACGACGTCTTCGCGCTCGATCCTGCTGCGAGGCAGCACTTCCGGCGCACGAACGTGGCCTACGTCGGCCAGGATCCCGGCTCGGCGCTCAATCCGCTGATGCGCGTGCACAACCTGGTGCGCGAGGTCGCCGGACACGCCTCCCGCGCCGAGGTGCTCGAGACGCTGGAGCTGGTCGGCCTCTCCGCCGAACACCTACGCCGCCGAACCGCCGAACTCTCCGGCGGCCAGCAACGCCGAGTCGCCCTGGCCCGCGCCCTGATCCGCCGAACCGGCGTCCTGATCCTCGACGAACCCCTCGCCGGCCTGCACGGCGCACTACGCACCGACATCGCCCACCTACTCACCGAGATAGCCGCAGAACGCGCCACCGCCATCCTCCTCTCCGGCCACGACACCACCACCGTGCACGCGATCGCGACCGACGTGATCGAACTCGGCAGCGCGGTCGCCGTGCCGAGCCTCGTTCCCGACAGTCGTGCCCCCACAGAAGGAACGGCAGACAATGGGTGCCGGTCGCCGGAACTCGCTGCGCCGGTGCGAGTTACAGCGACTCGCGACAGGTTGCCCCGCGAAGTCCCAACACCGCTCAGTGCGGACTCGCGCCGGGGGTTTGCCGACGAGGTGCTCCGAACGGATTCCTCGGCCACGGCTTCCAGCCCACTACTACTGCGCGCCAACAACATCAACGCGCGGATCGGCGACCGGGAAATCCTGGCGGACGTCGACCTGGAGCTGGCAGCGGGCACCGCACTGGCCGTCGTCGGCGTATCCGGCGCGGGCAAGACGACCCTCGCCAGAGCCGTCGCCGGCCTGCACCGCACCGCGACGGGCTCCCTCGAACTGAACGGCACATCTCTCCCGCTCACCGGCCGCAAGCGAACAGCCAACGGCGGCAACGGCATCCAACTGGTGACCCAGAACCCACGCTCCGCACTCAACCCACGAAGAACCGTCGCCCAAACTCTCGGCCGCCCACTGCGCCGCCTCGCCGCGGTGCCGCGCCGCCGAGTGGCGCAGGAGATCGAGGCCCTGCTCGCCTCCGTCGAACTGTCCCCGGCGCTGGCCGTCCGCTACCCCCACGAACTCTCCGGCGGCCAGCGGCAGCGAGTCGCCCTGGCCCGCGCGCTCGCCGCGCGACCCACGGTCCTGATCTGCGACGAGATCACCTCCGCCCTGGATCACACCACCGCGGAGTCGATCATGACTCTGCTCGACCGCCTCCGCGCCGAGCGCGCCATGGGCCTGCTCGTGATCAGCCACGACATGGCCCTTGTGGCCGCCTACTGCCCGCGCCTGCTCGTGCTCGATCACGGCCGAGTGGTCGAATCGGGTGCGACCCGCGCCATCCTCGCGGCCCCCGCGCACCCCGCGACGCGCGAGCTGCTCGGCTGAGTTCCGCGCGCCGCCCCGCCGGATCTGGATGATTGGTGGAGTGCTCCTGAAGAAGACCGGCGCGTTGGCCGCCGTCATGGTGACCCTCGCGCTCGCCGGTTGCGGAACCGACCGCGATCTCCCGCCGATCCCCGAGGGCATCCCGCCCGGCCCGGGCACCCCGCTGCCGGTGATCGACCTGGACGGCCCCGGCCGCACGGCGGTCCAGCTGCGCGGCTGGGCCGAGGAGCAGGCCGAGCGCATGGCCATCCCGCCGATCGCGCTGGAGGCCTACGGCTACGCGGCGGGCGTGCTCGCCCGATCCAGGCCGGACTGCGGCATCGCGTGGACGACCATCGCCGGCATCGCGAGCGTGGAGAGCATGCACGGCACCCATCGCGGCGCGCACGTCGACGAGGACGGCACGGTGCGCCCGCCGATCATCGGCATCCCGCTCGACGGTGCGCCGGGCGTGGCGCTGGTCAAGGACACCGACGGCGGCGCGCTGGACGGCGACCCGGAGTTCGATCGGGCGATCGGCCCGCTGCAGTTCATCCCGGAGACCTGGAAGCGCTGGGGCGTCGACGCCAACGGCGACGGCGTGGCCGACCCGCAGAACATCGACGACGCGGCGCTCACCGCGGCC
Source organism: Nocardia tenerifensis NBRC 101015 (assembly GCF_000308715.1). GTDB lineage: Bacteria > Actinomycetota > Actinomycetes > Mycobacteriales > Mycobacteriaceae > Nocardia > Nocardia tenerifensis. Next base: position 52,944 of record NZ_BAGH01000351.1, on the reverse strand, counting down.
CGCTACCTGTGCGCCAGCGGCGGCGACCTGACCTCCGAATACGGCTGGCAGAAGGCGCTGCTCACCTACAACCAGTCCAGAGGCTACCTGTTGACCGTGCGCGACCGTGCCGCCGCCTACAGCGTCGGCCGCCGGGTATGACCTGCCGCACCGGAGTGCCGGTTACCCGCCGAGCTCGGCGGACGCTAGGCTCGCAGCGCACGGCAATTCCCGTACTACTCACCGTGCCCGCAGCCGAAGGAGTTCGTTTTCGTGGCCATCATCGAACAGGTCGGAGCTCGCGAGATCCTGGATTCTCGCGGAAACCCCACTGTCGAGGTCGAGATCGCCCTCGACGACGGCACCCTGACCCGGGCGGCCGTGCCCTCCGGCGCGTCCACCGGCGAGCACGAGGCCGTCGAGCTGCGTGACGGCGGCGAGCGCTACGGCGGCAAGGGCGTACAGAAGGCCGTCGAGGGCGTGCTCGACGAGATCGCGCCCGCCGTCATCGGCCTGGACGCGGTCGAACAGCGCACCGTCGATCAGGTGCTGCTCGACCTGGACGGCACCCCGGACAAGTCCCGCCTCGGCGCGAACGCCCTGCTCGGCGTCTCGCTCTCGGTGGCCCGCGCGGCGGCCGAGTCCTCCGGCCTCGAGCTGTTCCGTTACCTCGGCGGCCCGAACGCGCACGTGCTCCCGGTGCCGATGATGAACATCCTCAACGGCGGCGCGCACGCCGACACCAGCGTGGACGTCCAGGAGTTCATGGTCGCCCCGATCGGCGCGCCCACCTTCAAGGAGGCGCTGCGCTGGGGCGCCGAGGTCTACCACGCGCTGAAGGCGGAGCTGAAGTCCAAGGGCCTGTCCACCGGTCTCGGCGACGAGGGCGGCTTCGCCCCCGACGTGGCGGGCACCCGTGAGGCGCTCGACCTGATCAGCGGCGCCATCGCCAAGACCGGCCTGAAGCTGGGCAGCGATGTCGCGCTCGCGCTCGACGTCGCGGCCACCGAGTTCTACACCACCGGTAGCGGTTACAAGTTCGAGGGCAGTGTCCGCACCGCCGCCGAGATGACCCAGTTCTACGCCGAGCTGCTCGGCTCCTACCCGCTCGTCTCCATCGAAGACCCGCTCTCGGAGGACGATTGGGACGGCTGGGTCGCGCTCACCGACGAAATCGGCGAGAAGATCCAGATCGTCGGCGACGACCTGTTCGTCACCAACCCGGAGCGCCTGGAGGAGGGCATCGCCAAGGGCGCCGCCAACGCGCTGCTGGTGAAGGTCAACCAGATCGGCACGCTCACCGAGACTTTGGACGCCGTCGAACTCGCGCACCGCAACGGCTATAAGACGATGATGAGCCACCGTTCAGGCGAGACCGAAGACACGACCATCGCCGACCTGGCGGTCGCGGTGGGCAGCGGCCAGATCAAGACCGGCGCGCCCGCCCGCAGCGAGCGGGTGGCCAAGTACAACCAGCTGCTGCGCATCGAGGACGCGCTCGGCGACTCCGCCCGGTACGCGGGCGATGTCGCGTTCCCGCGCTTCGCCTTCGAGGGCTAGTCGAGGAACGCGGAATGAGCGAGCGACGTGCGCGCGGGACCAGTCCGGCCGGACGCGGGGACCGCCGCACGTCGCGCTCGGCGCGCTCGGCGCGCTCGCGCCCCAAGGCCGGGTCCGATACGGAGACGGCCGCCAGGCCCGCCGCGGTAAAACGCACCGCGCGCAGGCGATCCGACGACAAGAAGGCCGAGCCGAAGAAGGTCGGCGCGCGCGCCGCCGGGTCCGGCGGGGACCGGCACGACCGCACGATCCTCGGCCTGTCCACCGGCAAGGCGGTCATCCTCGCGATCGTGGTGTGCGCGCTCGCGCTCACCCTGGCCGTGCCGATGCGCACCTACTTCACCCAGCGGGCCGAGGCCGCGCAGCTGGCCCAGCAGCGCAAGGACCTGGAGGCCGATCTCGCGCGGTTGCGGGATCGTCGTGCGCAGCAACAGGATCCGGCCTACATCCGTTCGGAGGCCAGGGACCGGCTGCGGCTCGTGCTGCCGGGCGAGACCCCGTACATCGTGCAGGTGCCCGGCATGGAGGCCGCCGCCCCGCCGACCGCGGTGACCAGGTCGCGCGAGCCCGACCCCTGGTACACCGAGCTGTGGCGCAGCATCTCCGAACCGCAGCCCACCCCCTCGGCCGACAAGACGCCACCGCCCGCCGCGCCGGTGGCGCCGCCGCCAGCATCGGAAGGACCCAGGTGACCGAGCCCAGCGAGACAACGGTAGCGGCCGAGGATCTCGCGATCATCGCCACGCAGCTCGGCCGCGAGCCACGCGGCGTGCTCGCCGTCGCCTATCGCACCCCGGACGGCATTCCGGCCGTCGTGAAGACCGCACCGCGCCTGCCCGACGGCACGCCGTTCCCCACGCTGTACTACCTGACCGACCCGCGGCTCACCGCCGAGGCGAGCAGGCAGGAGTCCGCCGGCGTGATGCGCGAGATGACCGAACGTCTCGGCGCCGACGAGGATTTGGCCGCCGCCTACCGCGCGGCGCACGAAAGCTACCTGGCCGAGCGCGACGAGATCGAGTCGCTCGGAACAGATTTCACCGGCGGCGGCATGCCGGAGCGGGTGAAGTGCCTGCACGTGCTCATCGCGCACGCGCTGGCGAAGGGACCGGGCGTGAATCCGCTCGGCGACGAGGCGGTGGCCCTGGCCGCCGACAATGGGTTGCGCGGCACCGCGATTCCGGCCGACTGGCCGAGGTACGCGCGGTCCGGCGCGCCGGAGAACGGAGCGCGGGCATGAGCGACCGGGTAGCCGCCGTCGATTGCGGAACCAACTCCATCCGACTGCTGATCGCCGACGTGCGCGACGACGGCACGCTGGCCGACGTGCACCGCGAGATGCGGATCGTGCGGCTCGGCCAGGGCGTCGACGCCACCGGCTCGCTCGCGCCGGAGGCCATCGAACGCACCAGGGTCGCGCTGGCCGAGTACACCGCGCTCATGCGGGAGACCGGCGTCGCCCGGGTGCGCATGACGGCCACCTCCGCCACCCGCGACGCGGCCAACCGCGAGGACTTCTTCGCCATGGCCCGCGCCGAACTCGGCACCGTCGTGCCGGGCGCCGAGGCCGAGGTGATCAGCGGTGACGAGGAGGCGCGCCTGTCGTTCGCCGGCGCGATCGGCGAATTGTCCAGCGAGGCCGGGCCTTTCGTGGTGGTCGACCTCGGCGGCGGCTCTACCGAGCTGGTCTTCGGCGACAGTGACGGCGTGCAAGCCGCGTTCTCCGCCGACATCGGCTGTGTCCGGATCACCGAGCGCTGCCTGCCCGGCGACCCGCCCACCGCCGAACAGGTCTCCGCCGCACGGGAATTCGCCGCCGAGCGACTAGCCGAGGCCTTCGCCCGTGTGCCCGTCGAGGGTGCGCACACCTGGGTCGGTGTCGCGGGCACCATGACGACGCTCGCCGCCGTGGCCCTCGACCTGCCCGAATACGACTCGGCGAAGGTGCATCTCAGCCGCCTGGGCCTGGATCAGCTTCGCGCCGTGAGCGATCGGCTCGTCGGCATGACCCATGACGAGCGCGCCGCCCTCGGCCCCATGCACCCCGGCCGCGTCGACGTGATCGGCGGCGGCGCCGTCATCGCCCAGGTGCTCGCCGACGAATTGGCCCGTCGCGCGGGCATTTCCGAGCTCGTCGTGTCCGAGCACGACATCCTCGACGGCATCGCGCTGTCCATCGCCTGACCGGATCGGGTCTACTGGGCTTTGCCCTCGCGGGCCCGGCCCGCGACCAGATCGGCCAGCCTGGACAGTGACTCCTTGTTGCGCGGCGTGAGCGCCATCTGCTGAACCGCGCCGGGCACCAGTGACACCGGGCCGCTGATCGCGCGCTCGAACATGGTGACCCGGGTGCTGTGCGGGCCGATCTCGGTGAGCTCCAGGCGAATCAACGCCGAGCCGACCGGCCACAGCCGGGCCTCCAGCTCGAGCATCCTCGGCTCGTCCACGTCGCGCACCTTCGTGGTGTCCGACAGCGTCATCGGCCACGGGCCGACGCTGTGGTGGATGCGGGTGCCGACGGCGGGCCAGCCCTCGTCGACGTCGCGGATGTGCGAGGCGCCGACCACCCACAGGGCGTACAACCAGCCGTCGGCCAGCACCGTGAACGTTTCCTCCGCCGAGGCGGGCACCGTGATTTCTACCGGATCCATCCGTGCGTCACTTTCGTCGAGTGGCTTGGTGTCGGGACTGGGACCGCTGGGCGGCGCTGCTCCCCGGATGCCCAGACGGGGTCTGGGGAAACGCGCCGATATGCAGTCTGGCACGATCCGTCTCCAGGAGCGACGCTGCGATGATCTTCGAAATTTCGGCATTGATGCCGAAGAATCGTCGCAAACATGGGAAGGTCTGAGGATGTCGGAAGTGAAAACGGCTGATTCACCGATTGCCGGACGGACCATCTTCGGCCACCCGATCGGGCTGACCAACCTCTTCGGAGTCGAACTCTGGGAACGGTTCTCGTACTACGGGATGGTCTCCATCCTCGGCTTCTACCTCTACTACTCGACCACCGACGGCGGGCTCGGGCTCGCTAAGAGCACCGGCGTGGGCATCGTCGGCGCCTACGGCGGCCTGGTCTACCTGTCCACCGTGCTCGGCGGCTGGATCTCCGACCGGCTGCTCGGCATGGAGCGGACGGTGTTCTACGGCGGCGTGGTGGTGATGGCCGGGCATATCGCCCTGGCCGTGCTGCCCGGCCTGAGCGGCGTCGGCGTCGGCCTGGTGCTCGTCGCGCTCGGCAGCGGCGCGCTGAAGGCCAATGCCTCCTCGTTGCTCGGCACGCTGTATGAGAAGGGGGACGCGCGTGTCGACGGCGGATTCACCCTGTTCTACCTCGGCATCAACCTCGGCGCGTTCAGCGGTCCGCTGATCACCGGCCTGCTTAAAGACAACCTCGGATTCCACTACGGGTTCGGCGCGGCGGCCGTCGGCATGGCGCTCGGCCTCACCCAGTACGTGGTGTTCCGGCGCAACCTCGGCACCCACGGCCGCGAGGTGCCCAACCCGTTGCCGCGCGACGCGTTCGGCAAGCTGGCCGCGGTGCTCGTCGTCGCCGTCCTCGTGGTCGCGGTGGTGGCCATCACCGGGCTGGTGACGCTGGACAACCTGCCGGACGTGACCACCGGCGTCATCGCCGTCGCCACGATCGTCTACTTCTGGGTCATGCTCACCAGCGCCAAGGTGTCGCCGGTCGAGCGCAGCCGGGTGCGCTCGTTCATTCCGCTGTTCGTCGCCAACGCGGTGTTCTGGTCGCTGTTCCAGCAGATCTTCACGGTGCTCACGGTGTACTCCGACGAACGGATGAACTGGAACATCTTCGGCTGGACCGCTCCGTCGAACTGGATCAGCTCCGTCGAGCCGGTCTGGGTCATCGCGCTCTCGCCGCTGTTCGCCATCCTGTGGACCAAACTCGGCTCGCGCGCTCCCAGCACCCCGCGCAAGTTCGCGTTCGGCGTGATCGGCATGGGCATCGCATTCCTGCTGTTCGTCCCGCTGGCCGGCTTCAGCGGGGCCACCGTGCCCGCCCTGCTGGTCTTCGTCGTCATGGGCGGCTTCGCCATCTCCGAGCTGCTGCTCTCGCCCATCGGACTTTCGGTCACGACCCAGCTCGCGCCGGAAGCTTTCCGGGCGCAGATGATGGCGCTGTATTTTTTCTCGCTTGGCATCGGCACCTCGATGTCGGGTACTTTGGCTCGGTTCTATGACTCAGACCACGAGGTGGCCTACTTCGGCATCACCGGCGCGGTCGCGATCTGCGCCGGGCTGGTCGTGGCCGTCATCGCGCCGCGGATCAGCAGGCACATGGAGGGCGTGCACTAGCCTGCGTGCCGGACACAGAGGACAGAGTCGACAGCATGACCAGAGATAGAGGAGAAGGCGTGGCGATCCGGGAGCCGGAGAACGCGACGGGACAGGATCCGCGTCGATGGGGCGGGGTGTTCCGCACCAAATCCGTCGAGCAGTCCATCAAGGACACCGACGAGCCCGACTCGAAACTCCGCAAGGACCTGACCGCGTGGGACCTCACCGTCTTCGGCGTCGCGGTGGTGATCGGCGCGGGCATCTTCACCCTCACCGCGCGCACCGCGGGCAATGTGGCCGGGCCGTCGGTCTCGCTCGCGTTCGTCTTCGCCGCGATCGCCTGCGGGCTCACCGCGCTCTGCTACGCCGAGTTCGCCTCGACCGTGCCGGTGGCGGGCAGCGCCTACACCTTCTCCTACGCCACCTTCGGTGAACTCGTCGCGTGGATCATCGGCTGGGACCTCATCCTCGAATTCGCCCTCGCCACTTCGGTCGTCGCCAAGGGCTGGTCGCAGTACCTCGGCGAGGTGATGGGCACGGCGCCGATCCTGCACATCGGCTCGGTGTCCTTCGACTGGGGCGCCGTGCTGCTCATCGCCGTCCTCGGCGTGCTGCTCGCCACCGGCACCAAGGTGTCCTCGCGCGTGTCCGCGGTGGCGGTCGCCATCAAGCTGGCCGTCATCGCGCTCGTGCTGATCGTCGGCCTCACCTACTTCAAGTCGGAGAACCTGACCCCCTACATTCCGCCGTCGCAGCCGGGCGAGGCGGGCGACGGACTGCGCCAGTCGCTGTTCTCCTTCCTTACCGGCGGCGGACACAGCACCTTCGGCTGGTACGGCCTGCTCGCCGCGGCCAGCCTGGTGTTCTTCGCGTTCATCGGCTTCGACGTCGTCGCGACCACCGCCGAGGAGACCAAGAACCCGCAGAAGGCCGTGCCGCGCGGCATCCTCGGCTCGCTGCTCATCGTCACGGTGCTCTACGTCGCCGTGTCGCTCGTGCTCACCGGCATGGTCTCCTACACCGAGCTCTCCGGTGACAACGCCACGCTCGCAACGGCTTTCGCCATCCACGGCGACACCTGGGTGAAGAACATCATCTCCATCGGCGCGCTCGCCGGCCTCACCACGGTCGTCATGGTCATGTTTCTCGGGCAGACCCGCGTGCTGTTCGCGATGTCGCGCGACGGGCTCATGCCGCGCAAGCTCGCCCATACCGGCAAATTCGGCACGCCCGTGCGCATCACCGCCATCGTCGGCGTCATCTGCGCCGTGCTCGCCGGCTTCGTCGACTTCGGCACGCTGGAAGAGATGGTCAATATCGGCACGCTGTTCGCGTTCGTGCTCGTCTCGGTCGGCGTGCTCATCCTGCGCCGCACCCGCCCCGAGCTGCCGCGCGGCTTCCGCGTGCCGCTCGTGCCGCTGGTCCCGATCCTCGGCGTGCTCGCCTGCCTGTGGTTGATGCTGAATCTCTCGGTGGAGACCTGGCTGCGCTTCATCGTCTGGATGGCCGTCGGCTTCGTCATCTACTTCGCCTACAGCCGGCGCCACTCCGTCCTGCGCAACACTCCCGCGGAGTAGGGCATGCCGTCAGGACGGGTTTAGCGTGTCGCCGCGGGAGCTCGTCGTCCTCGGGACCGCCAGCCAGGTACCGACCAAGCAGCGCAACCACAATGGGTATCTGCTGCGGTGGGACGAGGAAGGGGTGCTGTTCGATCCGGGCGAGGGGACACAGCGGCAGATGACCTACGCCGGCGTGTCCGCCACCGACATCACCCGCATCGCCATCACCCACTTCCACGGCGACCACAGCCTCGGCCTCGCCGGCGTGGCGCAGCGGATCAGTCTCGACCACGTGCCGCACGCCGTCGACGTCTGCTTCCCCGCCTCGGGCGCCGAGTATTACGACCGGCTCGTCAACGCCACGTCGTACTACCGGCGCGCCGAATTGCGGCCTCGCCCAATCCATCACGCGGGCGCGGTCGACTTCCCCGGCGCGCCGTTCGCGGTCTCGGCCGTCCCGCTGTCCCACCCCGTCGACACCTTCGGCTACCGGCTCACCGAGCCACCCGGCCGCCGCATCCTGCCCGACCGACTGCGCGACGTCGGGCTGTCCGGCCCCATCATCAGCCGCCTGCAACAGCACGGCGAGGTCGAAGTCTCCGGCCGCACAATAACTCTCGACGAGGTCAGCGAGCCCCGCCCCGGCCAAAGCTTCGCCTTCGTCATGGACACCCGCGTCTGCGACGGCGTCCACGAACTAGCCGCCGACGTCGACATGCTCGTCATCGAGGCCACCTTCCTCGACGCCGACGCCCACCTCGCCGCCGAATACGGCCACCTCACCGCGGGCCAGGCCGCCCGCGCCGCCGCCACCGCCGGCGCCCGCACCCTCGTCCTCACCCACTTCTCCCAGCGCTACCGCGACCTCTCCGCCCACCTGACCGAGGCCCGCCACCACTTCCCCGGCCCCCTCCACATAGCCACCGACCTAACCCGCATCCCCCTACCGCCGAGGCGCTAGTCACTTTTTGGTCAACTGCCCGACTTTCCCCAGGAGGACCCCGACACATTGCACAGCTAGATCACTCGGAATTCCGGTACACCCGTACGACTCGGTACGCTGTCCCGGACGGCCCCCATAGCCCAATTGGCAGAGGCAGTGGACTTAAAATCCATCGAGTGTCGGTTCGAGTCCGACTGGGGGCACTGACCAGAGGCGCACCTACTGTGTGTGGGGTGCGATGAATCCAGGCCACGCCATGGTCCCGTAGTCGGCGACCGTTTCGGTGGGGAAGCGCCGCAACGACTTCGGTCGGGCCGTTCAGTTGACGGCGTCGGCGAGGCGGGTGAGTTCGTCGAGGTCGTCGGTGGCGGGGGTGAAGATGATCTCGTCGACACCGAGGTCGGTGTAGTCGGCGATGGTCTGTTCGATCATGGTCGGGGTGGTGCAGAGTGTGACGTTGCCTGCGATGGGTTCGGGGGCCAGCCGGTAGAAGTCCCGGATGTTCGATCGTCCGGTTTCGGTGTCGCTCAGGGCGAAGTAGGCGAGGGCGACAAGTCTCGGAGTTCCCTGGCGTCCAGCCTCCTGCCAGGCTCGCCGTGCCGCGGCGAAGCTGGGTGCTGTCATGGCCGGTGGCAGTGCGCCGCCGATGTAGCCTTCGCCCCAGCGCGCCATGCGGTCCAGTGTGGGAGCGGAGTATCCGCCGAACAGCAGCGGGACTTGCCGGGTTCCTGAGGGCACGGCAGGGTTCAGTGCGTTGCCGACGGGATTGCCGCCCCATACGTCGCGGTAGAGCGCCAGGTCGGATTCCAGGCGAGCGCCGCGACCGGGGAGGTCATGCCCGGGTACAGTGAATTCTTCTGCGCGCGAACCGATTCCGATGCCGAGGGTCAGGCGGCCGCCGGAGATTCCGTCGATGTCCGCGATCTCCTTGGCCAGCAGGGCGGCTGGCCATGCGGGGGCCAGCAGGACCGCGCTGAGCAGGCCGATCGTCGTGGTCGCCGCGGCTGCGGCCGCGAGCGCGACGGTGTCGCTGATGCCCGGGTAAGCGTAGCGTCCGGTGGTGGCCATGGTGGAAAACCCGGCGTCCTCGGCCCGCGCTGCCCAGCGCGGGATGGTCGTCGGGTCGAGATTGCGTACCTGGTTGGGAAGTCCGACGCCGATTCGCATTCAGTGATTCCTTTCCGCGGTTGGAGTATTCGTGCGCCGAGGCGTGTCCGTAAGGGGACGGAAGAATTCCCGGATGTCGGCGATGAGTTCCTGTGGTGCTTGCAGCGCGGGAAAGTGTCCGCCACGGTCGTAGTCTCGCCACCGGGTTATCACATGCGACAGTCGTGCAAGATCCTGAATCGCGTTGTCTCCGGGGAAGTTCGCGACAGCCGTCGGAACCCCCGAAGGAGACGGCCTGCCCGCTCGGAACTCGGGTCCGAGTTCGAAGTAGAGCCGTGCCGCGGACCCCGCGGTCCCGGTGAGCCAGTAGATGGTGACGTTGGTGAGGATCGCGTCTCGATCGACGGGGGTCTGGCGTGTCTGTGTCGGGTCGTAGTCGACGAACCATTCCAGGTTCCAGGCCAGCTGCCCGACCGGGGAGTCGTTGAGCGCGTAGGCGATCGTCTGCGGACGGGTGCTCATCTGGTGCATGTAGCCCGAGCGTCCATACCACCAGCGTTCCTGGTTCAGCGCCCGTTCGCGGTCCGCCTCGTCGAGCAGTTCTAGCTCGTCGGGAGTCATGGGTGAGGCGGCGAAGGCCAGTGCGTTGACGTGGATGCCGATCACCCGCTCGCGGGCGACGCGGCCCAGCTCGGGCGCGATGAGGCTGCCGAAATCCCCACCCTGGACCGCGTAGCGTTCATACCCCAGCTTGGTCATCAACTCGGCCCAGGCACGGGCGGTGCGATGGACGCCCCAGCCACGTTCGCGGGTCGGGCCGGAAAACCCGTAGCCGGGCAGCGACGGGGCGACGACGTGGAAAGCGTCGGCCGGATCGCCGCCGTGCGCGCGGGGATCGCTCAGCGGTCCGAGGATCGCTCGGAAGTCGGCGATCGTGCTCGGCCAGCCGTGGGTGATGATCAACGGTGTCGCGTCCGGCTCGGGAGAGCGGACGTGTAGGAAATGGATGTTCTGCCCGTCGATGTCGACGGTGAACTGCGGGTGCGCGTTGAGTGCGGCTTCGTGCGCTCGCCAGTCGTAGCCGTCGCGCCAATAGTCGGCCAACTCCCGCAGCCACGTCTTGTCGACGCCGTAGGACCAACCGGCCCCGGGTATTTCATCGGGCCATCGAGTGCGGTCCAGGCGCTGAGTCAGGTCCGCGAGGTCTGCGTCGGGGATGTCTATCCGGAATGGTCGAGGTGCGGACGGCATGTCAGAGGCCGCTCTCGACGAGAGTGCCGAGCCGCGGCAGCGTCTTCGCGATGCCTTCGGCGTTCCAGCGCGGCCATGGTGTGCGCACGAGCAGTGCGCGGACCGGCGAGGTGGACAGGTCGAAGGTCTCGGTCACCTGGGTTCCGCCGTCGACCTCCTCGAGTTCGTAGCGCCAGCGGTGCTTGCCGGGATGGCACCAGGCGATGCGCCGGTCGGCCTCGAACTCGACGACCGTGTTGAGGATCCGGTAACGCACACCGAACAGCTTCATCGCGACCCTGAACGTGGCGCCCATGCTCAGCCGGTCCGGTCCCGAGACCACGTTCTGTACGGTGCCGGATCCGTCGAAATCCGCGTGGCGATGCGGATTGGCCAGCACCGAGAACACCGCCGACGGCGGTGCGGCAATGACGATGTCACGGGAAATCCGGAGTGGGCGGGGCGCGGACGACATTCGATTCTCCTGGCGCAGAACGTATTACGTTGACTGTCCAAACAGTACGACCCGAGATAGTTTGAGTCAAGATGATTGGGGTTGAACTAATATGAACTTGGCTCAACTGGCCGGACTGGCTACGATGGCGACCATGGAGACCTCGCGACCACTCGCCGCCCCGGAGAACGGTCAGGCCTCCGGGGCGCACAGCCGTCCGAACGACCTCGCTTTCCTGCTGCACGCGGCGAACGCACGCATGGCGGACCATCTCGACCGCGCCGCGGTCGAGATCGGGTTGCGGGACATGCGCGACTGGCTTGTACTCGCGGCACTCGCCGACGGCGAGCAAGCGAACCAACTCGAACTGAGCCGCATCGTGTGCGTCGACAAATCGACGCTGATCAGCGTGCTCGATCGCCTCGAAAAGCAGAAGCTCGTCACCCGCACGGTCGCCCCGACCGACCGGCGCGTGCGGATCCCCCGCATCACCTCCGCGGGTAAACGCGTCCACGCCCAGTTCGCCGTTGCCCGCGACGCCGCTGAGACTCGCGCGTTCGACGGGATCCCCAGTGCGCAGCGAAAGCTGATGCTGAGCATGCTGGCTCGGGTTGCCGAGTGTGACCTCGCCGAAGCCTGATCACCCGACCGGTATTCGCTCGAATCGGCATTATGAGTGCTTCGCTGAAGCGGAAACGATCTCGGCCCGTTGATCTTCCGGCGACGCAGATGACCGTTGTGACCGCCGCGGCGTCCGGTGGCGTGCCGGCATTGTGCGAAGCACATCGAGCAGGTCGGCGTGCGGGAGTGGGCCGCTTGTCTCGACGGCCCGAAGTGCTCCAGGTGGCTGTATTGATTCCGCGACCGCGCACCGGACCGGTCCTTGGTGCGGACCGGTCCGGCCAGGGATCAGGAGGCGAAGGCTCGCGGACTCGGGATCATCGGGATGTCCAGGTAGGCAGGGCCTTTTACGTCGGACAGTTCGACGGCGCCCGTGGTGATGGTGTGGCCGTCGTCGTAGAGGGGGTCTCGGGTATCGGTGATCAGGACGAGTTGGTGGTCGGCTGGGACGTGGTAGTCGGCGGCTTGGAGCCGGAAGGTGATGTCGGTCGGGGCCGGTTCGAGGGTGTCGAGGGTGGTGGCGGCGTGGGTGATGAGGGTGAGGGTGTCGGCGGCGGGGTTGTGGTCGAAGAGGTAGGTGATGAGGGTGATGGTTTTGTCCGGTGGGGTGACGGTCAGCCGCATTGTCGGGATGCCTGCGATGTGCTGGGCTTCGGTGAAGAGGGATGGGATCTTCCACACCGCGGCCTCGCGGCGTTTCACCGCTGCCAGTGACTGGTGGTCCGGGAAGCCGAAGCGCTCGCGCCAGCCGCCGAAGATCAGCGCCGAGGTCATTTGGACCTGTTGGGTTCCGGCCTGGAAACTTTGCAGGTAGGACGTCGGCTGGGTCGGCTCCAACAGGCCGTCGGCTTCCTCGTCGGTGGGGGCGACCAGAAACAGGCGCTGTGGCGTCTTCGACCATGTCGCCACGTCCGGGGCGGTGGAGATGGCGAAGGTGTGCATGGTTTCGGTGTGCAGGATGCCGTCGCGGTCTATGCCGTTGTCTATCCCGCGCAAGTGACGATCGAACCAGGCGTAGCCCGCGTCGGGGGTGCGCTGGGGGATGCCGGTGGCCGTGCCGAGGACGTCGACCGCGCCGTGGTCACCGACGGCGCTGTCCACCCGCTTCGGACCGGGATAACGATCGATATAGTCGAGCAGCTGGTTCGCCGGGAAGATCGTCTCGTGCCAGTAGGTGGTGAAGAACGTGGGCGCGTAATGTCCCTCGACCGCCGGTTTGTGGGCGGGGGAGCGGTCCCGCGCCCAGGTCAGCACCTCGTCGATGTTCTCGTTTTTCTCGAAGTTCTCCAGCACCTTGGTCAATCCGGCGCTGGGCTCGGTGCTGACTTCGGCGAGTTCCCTTGCGGCCTTCATGTGCCGGGTCGAGTTGTCGTAGAGCGCCTCGCCCAGGTCCGCCCATGTGCTCAAGGCGACAACGGCTTTGACCCGTGGGTCGGCGAGTGCGGTGAGCTGGCTGATGCCCGAGCCGTAGGACAGGCCGAGCATCCCGATGTTGCCGGGGTCGGCGCGCAGATTGTCTTGACCCAGCGTCCAATCGATGACCTCGCGGGCGTCGGTGATGTCCTCGGGCCCGGCGACGGTCAGCTGCCCGGTCGAATCCCCCAGGCCGCGTTCGCTGTACGCGACGATCGCGTAGCCGCGCAGCAGCAGCCGCACAATGGCGCCGTAGTACATCTTCCAGCCGATCTTGGTCAGCCCGGCGGGCAGGATGACGACGGGGTGCGTGCGGCCGAGCAGGGGTGCCGCGGCGAAGGCGTCGAGCTCGACGTCTCGGCCGTGGTCGTCCTTGGTGGTCACGGGAATTCGCGCCGCTCCCAAGGTGCAGTTGTTGCGCACCTCGGCGATATCTCCGGCGAGGACCGAGGGGGTCGTGCCGACATCGCCGGTCAACAGGGCGTGCCCGACCTCCAGGGCTTGGTTCTCTTGCTCCTCGGTCAGAAAGCTGGTTTGGTTCGAGCTGGATTCCGGCATTTTCCGTTCCTTCCCGATCTGGTTCGTTCCGAAGGATTTCCGCCGGCCGGGCATACGGCCCGGCCGCCCGTGTGTTCGCGCGAGGAAGAACATCGAGCACGTGCGGGTGCATCTTTACGGCTTGCGCAACGCAGAATGGTGTAGGTGAAACGGGGATGGCGCGACAGGTGATATCAGCAGCGAAGCGTGCGGAAGATGTTGTCGCACAGACCCTTTGAGCTTCGCGATATCGAGGATACTCGGACAGCGATCGATTGTTCAGGCGTTTGCGAGGATTCGGTGACGATCCGTGCTCGGCCAGACCGTGTCCGACATCGACGACTGAACGCCGAAAAGCCGCCAAGCGGTTGCGCTTGGCGGCTTCGAGTCTTCCGACTTCGAGGTCGACGTCCCACAAGCGCCTCTCGGCGAGTGGTCGCTCTGAGCGACTAAGGGGTGAGGCCCGGGGCTGTCCGGACGTCGACAGGGTGTTCAACGGTCAGTTCGCCCGGGGTATTCCAGTCCCGCTATGACCTGGGAAACAGCTGTGTGACACGTCGGGAAAATGCCTGGGACGGCTGTGTTAAGCGAGCACCCGGGTGCGCACCTCTGGTGACCATTCCACGTACTCGACCTCTGTTCCGTCGGGGTGGCGTAGGTAGGCGAAGCGGCCGGTTTCGCTGTGGAGGGGGCCGGCGGTGAGGGTGGCCTCGGCTGCGGTGAGTTCGGTGATCAGCTGGTTCAGGTCGTCGACGATTACCGGGCCGATCGTGGTGCGGAATCGGTCGGTGTGTTCGGGTGAGCCTGCGATGAGGAGGAAGTCGCCGATGGCGGCTAGTTCGGCTTGTTCGAAGGGGAATCGGAGGTCGGCGGGGGTGCCGACGAGTTTCTCGTAGGTCGGTAGGGCGGTGTCGAGATCGGCGACGAACAGGCGGGCGTAGGTCTTCAATATCTGCACGTCGGCGAAGCTACTGTGGGATTGCCGGGACCGGCAGTACGCACTTCGAGGTGAGCGGTGGTTGTCGATGCGGGATGCGGAACAACTCGGGCGTGAGGTTGCCTGGCGAGTCTTCGCCGCGGTGTCGACGAAGTGGGGTCTGCGGGTGCTCGAGGAAATCGCGGCAGGCCGGTATCGGTTCCGCGAATTACACCGTGCCGTCGAGGGCATCAGCTACAAAATGCTCACCCAGACTTTGCGTGAACTCGAAAACCACGGTCTGATAACCAGATTCGACCACCGCACCGCCAACCCGCGCGTCGACTACCACCTCACCGCGGCCGGGGAGGGGCTCGTGCAGACGATCCACGGACTGTGCGGATGGTCGAGTGCTCACCTGGACCATCTCCTCACCGCCCCGGCGCACCGATCCGACTCCACGGCGCGCGTCTGACCGCGCAGACAACTTCCGCTACGGCGGCTTCAATCCCGCGCGGCGGCGGTGTCGCGCGCCGCGTCGATCTCGGCCATGTGATCCTGCGCCCAGGCGCGCAGGGCGCCCAGCGGAACCTCGAGGGACAGCCCCAGCTCGGTGAGTCGATAGTGCACCCGCGGGGGCACCGTGGATTCGACGCGGCGGTCGACCAGCCCGTCGCGGGTCAGGTCGCGCAGCGTCACCGACAGCATCTTCTGTGAAACGCCGGGCATGCGCCGCTGGAGTTCGGCGAAGCGCACCTCGCCCGGCGCGGCCTCGGCCAGCAACTTGACCACCATCGATACCCATTTGGTGCCCAGCCGATCCAGGAGGCGACGGGTCGGGCACGCCGGAGAGAACAGATCGCCGCGGGGGCGTTCGCCGGTCGGGGCAGTCACCTCGAGCTCACCACCTGTGTCGAAAGTGCCGTCTTGGCAGGTTGCCGCAGCTTACTTATGTTCACGTAGTAACCATAGGTAACTGGAGGCTCGAATGGCCAGGGAACAACCTGACATCGCCGTGCGGCAGATCACGGCCAACGGCATCGATATCACCGCCGCCATCGCCGGCACGGGTCCAGCGGTCCTGCTGCTGCACGGATTCCCACACACCTGGCAGGTGTGGCGCGAGGTGATCGGCCCACTCGCGCAACATCATCGGGTGATCGCGCCCGACCTGCGCGGGCTCGGCGCGAGCACCCGCACACCCGGCGGCTACGACGCGGGCACGCTCGCCACCGACGCGGAAGCCCTACTGGATGCCCTCGGCGAAACGAGGGCCGCCGTTGTCGCAATGGATTTGGGAGCGACCGCAGCCTTCCTACTGGCAATGCGGCGACCGGACCGCGTCTCGCGCCTGGTCCTCATGGAAGCCGTCCTGGGCCCGCTGCCCGGCGCCGAAGCCTTTCTCGCGGGTGGCCCACCGTGGTGGTTCGGCCTCCACGCCGTGCCGGGCCTGGCCGAAAAAGTCCTTCTCGGAAACGAATCCGACTACATCGACTGGTTCCTGTCCATCGGCACCCGAGGCCGCGGCGTGCCCCCGGCCATCCGCGACGCCTTCACCAGCGCATACACCGGCCCCGACGCCCTGCGATGCGCTTTCGCCCACTACCGGGCGATGCCCGAGACCGCCGATCAGATCCGCCAGGCCGTCGCCGCCACCCGCCTCACCGTCCCGACCATGGCGATCGGCGCCCGCCCCGTCGGCGACGCACTGGCCAACCAACTACGCCCGATCACCGACACCCTCACCGAGCACGTACTCCAAGACTGCGGCCACATCATCCCCCTCGACCGCCCGGACCTCCTCGCCCCCCTGCTGACCGAATTCCTCAGCGGCGCGGCCGGGAGTGGTCGGTGCCCGTAGTCTGGCGCCGTCCCGGCGCAGTGGTGCGGAGGTTGGTACCCCGACGGCGGTTTATCGGGATATGTGACGACAAATGGGGGCTGCCCATGATCATCGGTACGTTCGATCTCCAACTCGCTGGGCAAGTGGTAAATCTCACTGCGTGAGCCCGGATTGGCGGTGGCGGTCGCCCAGATCAACTCGCAACATCAGGATGCTGGCGGCCGTTGCTGTCCTAGGGCTCGGCGGTGTCATTCTTGCTATAGCGCTCGTAGTGCCCTCTTCTTCGGAGTTCTGGAAGGTTACGGCGCAGCCGCTCGCAACTGCGTTCGCTGGGCTGGGGGCAATGATCGCTGGTGTTCTCGCCTATGCGAACGGCCAACGGACCCGGGTGTTGCTCGATGCTCATCATCGGGAAGATGCGGACCGTGAGCGTGAGAGGTATCGAGATGACAGCCGGCGAGCGCGCGAGTCCGCGTTACGAGAGCGCTATGCGACGATCGTCAACCAGGTCGCGCATGATTCGGCAGCGGTTCGCCTCGGCGGTGTCTATGCGCTGAGTTCGTTAGCCGATGATTGGCACGCCTTCGGTGACGATGACGAACGGCAGGTGTGCATCAACCTCTTACGCCTGTACCTCCGTGGGCCATGGCCCGGGCAGGTGGGCGGTGAGGAACCGACGATGGTCGAACTCGCCGAGCGGGACGTCCGGCGGACAATACTTCGTCTGATCGCTGACCGGCGAAATAGTTCTGACGAAGAGAAGTCATGGTCGACCGCTTACACAGTCGTCGAGCGATCGGTGATCATCGGGTGTGATCTCGGCAATTTTCTGCTGGCGCAGGCGAATTTGAACCGCGCTGACCTCCGCCGATCGAACCTGGGTAACGCGAATCTGAGAGAGGTACAACTGGAGCGGGCAACGATGGACGGCACCGATCTGACGAGTGCAAACCTTGCGGGTGCCAATCTCTGTCATGCCTCGCTCATCGGCGCACTGCTCACTGGTTCGAATCTAGCCGCCGCTGACTTCACCGGAGCGGACTTGTCCGATGCCGATCTGACCGATGCTGTCATCGCGGGTGCTCATTGGGGCGAGATCAAGTATTCGGTTAATACGAAGTGGCCCAGTGGTTTCCGGCCGCCGGTCTCGCGATAGCTCTGATGCGGGGGCTCGGTAGCGAGGCTTTCCCTGAGTCTCCCTTGTCACATCCGCAGTCACCGATCGCCATGGAGTAAGCGGATAGCGATGGGTCCTGGTTGTCACAACCAGGACCCATCGTTCGCATAGCGATTCGGATCAGATGTAGGTGGTTTGGGTAACCCCCCAAGCGCCAGAAATAACCGCCTTCACGTGGTGCACGGGCGAATAGATCATCTTCGACCAGGACTGGGCTCCGTCGAAACCGCCGTAGCCCTGCTCGTAGCCGGTGTCCTGCACAGCCTTGATGGACGGGGCGTAGTGGTTGGCGGTGGCCCAGTTCGTCTTACAGGTGGCGGACCACCACAGTTGAACGTACGACTCACCGTACGACCCATAAACGGACGCACCGTCTTCGAGATGGGCGTCTGCGGCGCAGCCGGACGCGAAGGGATCCTGGCCTGAACAGTAGTCGCCATAACACGTGACTGCCTGTGCCTGTGGGACGTGCAGGAGTTGGCCGCCGAGTGCCATCACCGCCGCAGCGGCTGCGATGAGGATCAGCTTGGCCAACGAGAACGGCCGGGGGAAGAGTCGATGAGAGGACATCGGAGGTATCTGCTTTCGGAGAGATGATTCGGGTGGTTGTTGCGGTGCTGTCGGCGAAATGCCTTGTGGGTCAAGGTGTCTGAGCGGTGTCGGTTTCGGTCTCCTTCTGGTCGGCGCTGGATGCGATGGTCAACAGACTCGGGACGAAGTCGAACGGATTGGGCCACGCCTTCACCAGCTCCACGGCTCCCGCGAGGCCGCTGACGCCGTGGCTGTCGAGGATCTTGCGTCCCCAGCGGAGGAAGAGCAGGAAACCGAGCAGAGCCAGCGCCATGACGGCGACGACGGCTACGCAGATGACCGATACGTCGTCGAGGTAAGGGTGGGCCAGGACGGCGGTGTCGGCGGGGCCGTGTCGCAGCACAGTGAGCTCCTCATCGTCGATCGTGGAAGGCGATCGATGATGAGACGAGCGAGCAGCGCATTCGTTGCGCTCCAGGCCCTGCCGCTATCGGTTCACGGGCACAAACCCTGGTAGGGAATCGTCGCGAGGTAGCGCTCCCATTCCTCGTGCGTCAGTTGGCTGGTCCCGCTCGAACACAGCGCCGCCGCAACGGATTCCGGATCTGTCGCCCAGATGCGTAGCACCTTGTCGGGGCCCGCGCCGACCAGGATGCGGCCGCCGAGACCGTATCCGGCGTCGTTGACCCGACCGTTGTACGCGCGCAACTCGGCATAAAGCGCTGGGGCGTCGATATTTTCGATATTCCACACCCATGCGCCACCGTTGGATCCGCCCGCGACGACCCGATCGGTCGCCGGACTGAAGTTGACGGTGAGCAGGTCGTCGGCGGGGCCACGCAGTGTCGGAAGCATGCGTGGCCGATCGCGATCCGTGATATCGACCAGGTGCACACTGTGGTCGGCGTCGCCGGCCGCGAGCAAGCGACCGTCTCGGCTGATCGCGACGGAGAGCACGTCGCGGCCGCCGAGGTCGGTGAGCGGTGGGCGTGGTCGAGGGTGCCGCGGGTCTGTCACGTCCCACAGCAGGACGCGGTCGTCGGAGGTGGCTATCGCCAACAGATCGCCTTGCGGCGCGTACGCGAGCATCGTCGGAAGCCCCGGGCCGCTGTCGATGTCACCGATCCGAACGGGAGTATCCGGCCCGGTCACATCCCACAGCGTGACGATGTCGTGGTCTTGACTGGCGACCGCCAGCACCGACCCGGAAGGATCGAACGTCATCGCGGCGACGATTTTCTCGACGGCGGCGAAGGGCGCGCCCCGTCGTCGCGGGCTCTCGGGGACGCCGACGTCCCACAGGTGGACGTGCCCCGTTGTCGTGCCGACGGCCGCGAGACGGCCGTCGAGCGAGAACGCGGCGGCGCCGGAGTTCCGCAGTCCGTCCGGAGTGGGCAAGCCGGGGAATTGGCGTGGCGCTGCCGGGTCGGTGAAGTCCCAGTGGTGCGTCGTCGGATCCGACGCGCCGGTGCCGCTGAGCATGCGTGTTCCGGCCCGGTCCCACCAGGTCTGGAAAACCACCGTCGTCGACGCGGGCAGGATCGGTCCGGGTCGCGGCCAGAAGCGCAGCACTCCATCGGTGCCCGCGGTGACCAGAGTTCTGCCGTCCGGGGTGAACTCGACCGAGCTGACGATAGCGGGATCGGGCAGCACGGCCGGCTCGGGCGGCGCGACGGAGTCGGAGACGGTGGTCAGGTTCCATACCCTGGTCGTGTTGTCGGAACTGCCGGCGGCGAGCGAACGGCCGTCCGCGCTGAACGACACATCGTTGACGTAGCTGCGGAATCCGGTCAGATCGCGCAGCCACCGCGGCTCGCCGGCGGAGATGCGCCACAGCGCGACCCGGTCGTTGCGGCCGCCGACGGCGAAAGTGGTCCCGTCCGGCGAGACGGCCAAGGCGTGGACCTGTGCCTCCGTTCCGCTGTCGGCCGGATGGCTGACTCTCAGGGCAGGCTCGGTCTGCGGATCGGTGTAGTCCCAGAGGCGAAGTTCGCCCTGTGCGTCTCCGGTCACGAGAAGATCGCCTGCCGCGTTGAACGTCACGATGACATCGCCGGAAGTGGCCCGCAGCGGGGCCAGTACTCGAGGCGGGGTCGCGCCGATGTCCCACCGCTGGATTTCTTGTCGGTCCGTGCCGACGACGAGGTGAGTCCCTCGGCCGCCGAAGGCGACACTGCGTACGACACCGTCCACGGCGATCTCGGCGCGCGGGCGCAGCTGCTGTCCGTCGACGATGTCCATGACGTGCACAGCACCCGCCAGGGCCACCGCGAGTGTGCTGCCCGTGCGGTCGACCGCCAGCGCCGTCGCGCGGCCGGACACCGTGCGCTGTGCGAGGACGGTGCTGTAGTGACTGGTCGAGGACAGCCGCAACACCCCGTCACCGCCGATCGAGCAGACCCACCGACCGGCGACCGGGTCGACGACAGCGACCGTCTCGGCGGCGCCGGTGATGAAACGTCCGGGAGTCGGAACCGCCGTCGAGTCCAACAGCGCCGACCGCGCTTTGACCGTGGGATCGAGCCGATACGCCGCCAGTGCCATGAGCTGAGCGACCGCGGGATCGGTCGGACGGAAATCGCTTGCGGCACTGGCGATCAAGCGCGAATGCGATTCGGTGCGCGTGCGTTGCGCCTCCTGTTCGGCCGCTTGCGCGTCGAGTCTCGCGTTCACCAGCGCGGCTCCGCCCACCGTGACGACGACCACCAGGCCGAACGCGAGCAGTGCCATGCCGAACGCGTGCCGGTTGTAATTCCGCCGTGTGCACTTGATCGCTTCGGGCACCGTCGCGGCGCCTCGCACCGATTCACCGAAGCCGGCCGGCGCGATGTCGCGCACCCGATCCAGTTCGCTCTTCGCGACTATCACTCGCAACGCCGCCGCCTGCGCGGCTTTCAGCTTCTCGCCGTAGTAGCCCACCCGGGTGAGGGCCAGCCCGTCCAATCCCGCAGTGACAGAGCTGTGCGGATCGAGCTCACGCCAACGCCAGCGGCCGGTGCGCGGGCGCGGCAACAAGTCGTCGAGACAGACCGCCATGGCCGCGCCCATCGAGGGGCCGCGCAGAATGGTGGCGGGAACCCCATGGTCTTGGATTACCGACCAGACGACGCAGGCCTTGCCGACGCCACGACTGCACCGCCACGCCTGCGCGAAACTGTCCACGAGTTCCTGATCGGCTTCGAGAAACAGCATCGTCGCCGGGTCGGGGTGCAGACCCACTGGGCCGTCGGCCAGATGACGCAAGTGCAACGTCGCGGTCTTTCCGCACCCGCCGACCTCGACCAATACCGTGGTCTGTGCGTGGTGCCGAGTCTTGAGCGGCCGCCCCGCGAATTCCAGAGCCAGCAGCAGGGTGAACCCGCGGACCCGCTCGAATCCGCGGGCCCGCTTGCCGCCATCGCCGACGAGCAGGTATCGGATGATCGTCGACAGCGGCTCTGCCTCGGTCACCAGCGGCAACCGCGGATCTATCAACTGGAGGTCGGTCGAGACGAGGCCGGCCCGGTCGGCGTGCTCGATGAGCGGCTGAATCGCCGCAGCGACATCGGCGCAGGAAAGGTCCTGGGTCGTCAGGGCCACGGCGAGCGCCTTGCTGGCGCGGGCCGCGCTGAGATGGGTGGGATTGTCCCGCAGGGCCGCGTTGTCATCGGCGCTCAGCAGCTGGGCGGTCGCTTCCGGGCCTGCGAGAACGGCGTTGCGGCAGATCTCCAGCCACTGCTGCTCCTTGCCGGTGAGCTCCACCCTGCGTTGCTGTCTTTCGGCCTGGACTGGCGGCCTACGATCGGCGAAAAAGTCCTCACCACTGTGGTTCTCGGTCACGGCATGCCCTCCGCTATCGCCGCTCTCGCCCAGTGATCGGTGGGCAGCGAAGACGCCAGTCGCGCCCACACCGGGTGGACCCCCGGAGGGCACGCGGCGGCCGAGCGACTGAGATCCGCCGCCTGGGCTTCCGGAATTTTCTGTACCACAACAGGTTCGGTGACCGCGATCTCGCCCCAGCCATGTGCGATATCGATGAAGCTTTCCCCCACCGCGAGTGGGCCCTGCTGCTCCAGGACGATGAACAACCTGATGGCCTCGGCCCCGATGAGCAACGTGGCAATATGCAGATCCGCGTCTCGGACGAACTCGATCACAACATGGAGCCGCCCCTCCTCGGGCAGCGCCGTGCGGGTCAACCGAAACTGATGCTCGGAGTCGATCTCACTGTGCGACCGCACCGGTGACCCGCCCTCGGCGGCGGCGGATATCGGCAGATCGCTGCGTGGCTGGAGCACCCGCAACGTTCGCAAGCGCGCCGTCACGTCCTCGGCGGCGGGCTCGGCGGAGACGGCCGAGAGCAGATGAGCGTGCAGCCTGCCTCGTTCGTCGGCCGCCGCCGCGATCCGATGGATTCGTGCACTCGGAGGCTTGCCGTGCCAGAGCCGGCGCAATTGGTCCAGGAGCCGAGGGGTTCCCAGGACGGACTCGGCCTGGAACACCGTGAAACCGAGCACGGCTCCCTCGGCGATCTCCAACGGATGCAGGCCGGGCAGTACGCCGCCGCGGTAGGCCGACAGGACATACGACACCTGCCGGTGGAGGTCGTCGTCCGTGTCGCCGGTCGAGTCCACGTCGGCGGCGAAGTACGACCGGAGATCGTCGAGGGTTAGGTGGGTTCGGAATTCGTTGTCAGACATATGGATTCATTGCTCCCAGGTTCGGGTGCGGTCAGGGTTGTGTGGTCCACACACGGCCACGCAATTGGGGTGCCGGTTCTCGATGGAGATCGCGAACCGGGTCTCCTCCGCGTGTACGCGAGCGATCTCCGCCGCGCGGCGTTCGGCGATGTCGCCCGCGGGCACAGGTGACTTGCTCGCTGCGAGGAATCGATCGATGTCTACGCGACTTCCCGTCGCCTCGGTCGTACGCACCGCCCCGGCCGCCGACCCGAGCAGTTCGATCGTGGTGGAATCCGCTGTACCGCAGAATTTCTCATAGCCGTCGAGGACGGCGTGAATGGTGTGTGGGTCGTGCAGGGTCCCCGGTGCCGCGAGTATCCCGGCGAAGTAGATCGCCTGACGCAGGATGGTCAGCAGCGTGGAGTTGCGGCGGGAGACCGTCGTCGTGCTTGTGCCGATCTTCGCCGCCACCTTCGTGATTCGGCCTCGATTGGGATCGCGCCGGTGCCGTGCGCGCACTCGTGCCTCGCGCTCCCGGCGGATGGATGTCGCGTCGGGTATCGGCGGCTCTTCCAGCTCGTCGTCGGCTTCGGTGAACAGGTAGATCTGATCGATCAAATCCACGCCGTCGCGGGTGAGCCGGCCGCGTTCGACCAGGACGCGAATCAGCGTTCGCAGCGCACTGTGTCGCTGTGCCGAGGCATACCCCGTGATGACGATGTCGGCGGGGTCGACACCGTACATTTCGTCGGTGATCGTCCCGACTCGATCGTCGACAGAGTCTATGACCGAGCCGGAAGTGTGGTCGCTCGCCACGGCCGCCTCGAACGGCACGGGTTCGTTCGGAGCGGGCTCAGCCACCGGTATCGGCCGCACCGAACGCGCAATGCTGATGTGGCGATGCTTCACCGCCTCGAAGAGCAGTCCCCGTCCCGGCCGAGTCGTCAAGTGCTCGACCAGTTCGCGAGATCGGCTCTCGCTCTGCGCATCCGGTTCCCGACGTCGTAACTCATGCAGCTCGTCACGAGCGTCGGCCAGCTTCTCGAGCATGACCTGATACGTGTGCCAGGTGATGTCCTCGGCGTCGGCGTGCTGCGCACCACGGCGGCGGAGGAAGGCGACCGAACCCTCGTAGTTGGCGTAGAACAGCTCGCTGAGGAATGCGCGGGCTCGGATGTACAGCTGATCGGTATCTGTGGTCATTACCGTTGAATGCCTATCGATTCGAATGCCGGTGACGGCAGGGTGTTGCTGCGGAATCGGCGCTGGACCGGATCCGCGAGCCGATGGACGAGCACAACGGAGTAGCGGCGCACACCCGCATGGGCTCAGCGGAGCGTTCTCAACTTGCCGCCGTCGGCGAGAGCGCCGCAGCGGTTCATGATCCAGCCCCAGGTGTCGCCGCCGCCCTTGCTGTTGGACTCCACACCGAGACGGACACCGGTCTCGTTGTTGGCGGTGTCCATCAACCACTCATCGAGCGGATTGTCGTCCTTGTTCTCGTGGATGCTCAGGATCGTGGCGGCGCGGTCCGCCCCGATCCGCTGGGCGATGGCACCCGCCCAGATGCAGTGTCGGAAAGCGTCGCCCACCCCGTTGTGCAGCGAGCGCGGATTGTTCTGGTAGCGCCATTCGGCGACACCTGTCGCCCAATTCTTGGCGTCGTCGGCGGCCAGGCAGTCGCCCGCGTTGGCCATGCAGTAGTCCCGTTCCGACTGGGTGGTGCCCTGCCCGGGATAGGCCTGGGCGGCACCGAGAGAGCAGAGAAATGCTGCGGCGCAGAAGATTACGCTGATGCCGAGACGAGTCGTCTTCATCGCTGAGTTGGTCCCTTCGAGAAAGTGTCGGCACATCGGATTGCGCCTACTCCCACACGACGGGAAAGCGCCGCATTCGTTGCGTCGGCGGTGAAGCGGGTCCCCGGCTGGTGCCTGCGGTAGCGGCGCTGCCCCGCGTGGAAACCTCGTGTCGACCGAAGGGGCATCGGGCAGTGCGCCGCCGGATGCACCCCGCGGAAGAAACGGTCACTGCTGCCAGTGTCGTGAGCGTGCGATCCGTGCGGTATCGGCTGTGTGACCGACAGTCATCGGCGGTTCGACGGTGCTCACTCGGGGCCCGCGCGAAGGCGACTGGGCAACGGCTCGGGTCTTGTCGGCAGCAGTTCCAAAGTGCCGCAACGTTACTCGTAGGCTGAGAGCCCTTCCCTATTCGACTCCTCGCACAAGAGGTAGGTAGATGGTGTCGATTATTTCTTCGAGGGTGGTGTCGGGGATTTGGGTGATGCCGCGGACCAAGTACTCGTTGCGGAGGAGGTCTACCGCGACGGTCGCGATGCGCGGGGCGAGTGCTTCGGGGCGGGCTTGCCCTCGGGCGACGGCTCGCTTTAGGACGGTGAGCCATCGGGTTGCGGCGGCGTCGAGGAGTTGTGCTCGGGTGGCGCGCAGGAGGTTTGGGTCGGCGGCCATTTCGGTGGCGAGAATTCGCAGGATCTCGCCCTGGGGGGAGGCGATGCGGTCTGCGGCGTTGCGGAGCATGGTGAGGGCGTCGGTGCGCAGGTCGCCGGTGTCGGGGAGGTCTTCGGCGAGGGCGGCTTCGCTGTGCGCGGCGACCGCGAGGGTGGCTCGGTTGGGCCAGCGGCGGTAGATGGCGGTCTTGTTGGTGCGGGCTCGGGCCGCTACTCGATCGATGGTGAGGCCGGGATAGCCGGTCTGTGCGAGTTCCTCGCGTGTCGCTTGCAGGATCGCCTGCTCCAAGACCTCGCCGCGCCGCCGTGGGGCCTTCCGGGGATCTGACTGCTCCGGCACTCTCGCTCCTAAGTTAAGGGACGGTGAGTCCCCTACTGCTGCTATCCTCGCAGACAGCTTAGAGGACGATCCGTCCCCTAAGTGTGAGCAGAGGAGTTTGATATGACCGCTACCGCGCCGTTCGAGGACTTGCTACCCGACATCCGTTTGGGCGTAGTTCGCGCCACTTCTTTCGGATTATTCGGTCCGCCAGAGACTTTCGTGCCGCAGGCGCGCTCGATGGGCGCGGGCATCGTGCGGGTGAACATCTTCTGGTCGCAGGTGGAGCCGGAGCCCGGCCGATGGGTGTGGGAGGCCGTCGACAGCCTGCTGGACCAACTCGAGGACGGCGTCGAGGCGTGGGTCACGGTGTGCGCGGGTTCGCGCTGGGCGACGCGGCACGCCACGGGGTGGCTGCCGGCCTCGCCCGCGGTCGACCTGGATCGATACCGCCGCTTCGTGAGCGAGCTGGTGGGGCGCAGGCCGGGCCGAATTCGCTTCTGGCAGTGCGAGATCGAGCCGTGCCTGCGACTGTTCTGGGCGGGCACGGCGGAGGAGTACGTGACCCACCTGCGCGAGTTCTACGGTGCGGTGAAGGAGGCCGACCCGGACGCCTTGGTGGTGCTGGGCGGCGCGGTGCCGGGCGCGATGCTCGGTGACGGCGCGGCGGGGGCGAAGACGTGGGCGTCGTTCTTCGGCGAGGTGCTGCGTGCGACGGGGGAGTACTTCGATGTATTCGACGTCCACCCTTACGGCGACCCGTACCTGGTGCCGGCGCTCATCGACGCGAGCCGATCGCAGATGGCGATTTACGGGTATCAGAAGCCTGTTGTCGCGGGCGAGCACGGCGGCCCGCTGCCCATCGAGTTCCGCGAGAACCTGCCGCATTTGAAAGACGTACTCGTGGCGAATCAACAACAGTTTCAAGGTGAGGTGCCCATGCCCGACACCGCAGAGGAACTGGTGGCCGCGGAAGACGCTGCCGTGGTGGAGCTTTACGAGCGCATGGACGAATTGGCGCCCACGCTACAGATGTTCATGGTCGACTGCCCCGAGGAGTTGGCGGACCGGCGTCATCGGCTGGCGTGCCGGGATCTGGTGATGCGCACCATGCTCGCGCTCTCGACGGGCGTGCGGCGCACCTTCCACTATCCGCTCGCCCCCGAGCGCCCGCTTCGCCGCGACGGCCGCTTCGCGGGAGCGCTGCTGTTCGGCAAACTCGCACTGATGGACTGTGACGGCGACGCTCTCGGCGATCGGTACCCGGCCGCCGACACTTTCGAGCTGCTGGCACGCAAACTCGCTGGCGCCGACCGGGTTCGGAGACTCACCGTTCCGGACCTTCCTGACCTGTACTTGTTCGAGGTCCAGCGCGGCGACCGCGCACCGTTGCTGGTCGTCTGGGAACGTCGCGACAGCGAAGAAGACAAGCCGCCCACCGAGTTCACCTGGAACTGGCCGCACCCTCAGGCGATCGCCGTGGACGTCTTCGACTCCGAGATCCCGAGCGAGGCACGCAACGGCGTGCTGCGAGTAGAGGTCACGCCCACACCGATTTTCATCGACGTCGCGTAGACCCTCAGCCGATCGGCCGCAGCCGCAGTTCCTGATCCGCCGCGCGAGTGAGCAACTCGGTGTCATGACTGATGAGAACCACGACCGCCCCACCCGCGGCGACATCGCGCATGGCCCGCGTCACCCTCCGCAGGTGGCGGCGGTCGACTCCCGAACTCGGCTCATCGAAGATGACGATACGACGGCCGCTCAGCCCGGCCACGGCGACGGCGAGGCGTTGCTGCTGGCCGCCGGACAACGACAGCGGGTGGCGTTCGCCGAGGCCATCCAAGTCGAAACCCGTTAGTACATCGGCGATTTCGGCACGATCAGCCATCGTTCCGAGGCGCAGTTCGGCAGTGACGCTGTCGGTGAACAACTGCCGCTGCACATCCTGCATCACGATCGCGGACTCACGCTGGCGCCGCGAACGCGACAGCGGTCGACCATCGAGGAACACCTCTCCCGCGTGCCGTTGCAGCCCGGCGAGGATTCGGGCCAGGGTGCTCTTGCCGACACCATTGGGTCCGGTAACAGCGGTAATGACACCGGCGGGCAGTTGCGCCTCCGCGATATCCAGAATCGGGCGGCCCCGAAAACCGCAACGGATATCTCGCAGTTCGACACCCGTCGTCGCGACGGCATCCTCCTCGCTCCCCGACGGTACGACGCTGAGCCCATGCGCGAAAGCCGCAGCGATCTTGCCACATTCGGGTTCGTCGAGGCTGCGCAACCCCAGCCCACGCAACGTATCCTCCGTCAAAGCTGCGAAATCTCTTCTGTCCCAGTCCTGTTCGACCCGCCCATCGCCGACCATCACGATTCGATCGGCGAGGTCGCGCAAGTAATGCAGGCGATGTTCGGCGATGACAAGGGTCGCACCCTGCTCCCTGAGGTGACGGAGTACCGCACCGAGTTCGGCGACGGCGGAGGCCGACAGATTGGAGGTGGGCTCGTCCAACAGCACCAGCGGCGGTTCATGAGCGACGGCCCCGGCACACGCCACCCGCTGCTGCTGCCCGCCCGACAACTCCCGCAGCCGTCCGGTGAGCTCGCCGAGCCCGAACTCGGCGATCACCGCATCGACGCGCGCACGGATAATCTGCGGTGGCACCCCGAAATTCTCCAGCGCGAACGCCAATTCGGTGTCGACCGCATCGGTGAAGAACTGGCGGCGCGGATGTTGCAGCACACTGCCGGTCACCCGGCCGACCTGCGCGAGATCGGTGATCGGCGCCCCGCCGACGCGCACCCGCCCGTGCAGGGCCCCGGCGTGAAAGTGCGGGATGAGCCCGTTCATCAGCCGCAGGACCGAACTCTTGCCCGACCCGCTTCGCCCGCACAGCACCACGGTCTCCCCACGCTCGATACGCAGGTTCAACCCGTCGAGGACGGCGGTGTCACCACCCTCGTACACCCAGCGAACGTCCTCGAGCCGAATCATCTCGCGGGCCTCCACCGCAGTGTCACGATGCCGAGCGCCGCAACCACGAGACCCGCCACCACGTCGCGAAAACCGAAGCGCGGCGGCCGCATCGACGTGGGTCGCGCCTGCGAGCCCAGCCCCCGCAGCAATGCGGCGGCCGAAAGGTCCTCGGCCGCACGCAGACTCGAAGCCATGAGCGGAACCGTGAAGTACTCGACACTGCGCACCGGGTGCCGCAGCATCGTCGCCCAGCCGCCGAGACCGCGCAGCCGCATGGCATCCCGCACCGCCCGCGCCTCGGCGACGACGGTCGGCACGAACCGCAGCATCACCGCGGCGGGCACGGTGAGCGCCGACGGCAGCAGCGCCGCCCGCAACGCGGCGGTGAAGCGCGTCGGCGGGACGGTCTGAATCAGGTACGCCGCAATGCCGCCCACCGCCACGAGGCGTAGCGCGTACCCTGCCATGACGGCGATGAGGCCGAATACCGGCCACGCCGCCGCCGACGGCAGGAGATAGGCCGCCGCAGCCAATGTCGTTGCGGCTACCGGCAATTCGACCGCCCGACGCCAGGCGCGCTCCGAAAGCGCCAGCAGCACGCCGACGATCAGCGTCGCCGGAACGAACCGCATCCCGCCGGGCGCCATGATGACGACGTTCGCGCCCAGCAGCAGCGCCAGCGTGGTTCGCGGATCCAGCGTCCATCGCGCGACGGATCCGTGCGGTTCGGCGCGGATGGCCTCCGATGCGGCTGGGCCCGGTCGCGAGACAGTGTCGGTCACGCCAGCCCGGCTTTGCGAAAGTGCTTGTCCAGCAGCCGAACTCCCAACGCGCCGCCGATCAGGCCGAACACGGCCAACGACAGATCGAAGGCGAGCAGCACGGCCGGAGACAAGAGGCTGTCCAACTGCTCGATGTAGTCCGCGCCCATGCCGTCCATGTAGGGACTCGACAGAAACTCTTCGCGCGCATAGAACATCGGCAGGAACAACCCGGCGAACCACACACTGAACACGGCATAGGCGAGCACGCTCAACCGCCGCGAACGATATCGCCCCACCCACAGCAGCACCTCGGCGACCAACGCCGCCGCCACCGCGATGACGAGACAGATCGCCGGGCTGCCGATGAGCGCCATGAAACCGCCGACGATGACGGCGAATACGGTGACCATGCCTGCCCGCCGCACCCGGGTGAGGAACAGCATGAACGGCACGCCCGCCGCCACGATGCTCGCCGCGCTCCCTACCAGCGTCACCAGCGGATTGATGAATTCGAGCAGATTGAATATGCCGATCGTCACGATGTAGAGCGCACCGAAGATCCCGATATTGACGAGATCCTTCGGGTGGAGTCGGAAGTCGATACGGCGCTCGATGGATTCGACGGTCACGTTCACTGTCCTCACTGCGCGGGGCCGAGCGCGACGCCGCCGTCGACGACCAGCTCTATCCCGGTGATGTACTTCGACCGATCGCCGGCGAGGAACAGCGCAGCCTGCGCCACGTCCCACGCCGTGCCCATGCGGCCCATCGGCACCTGGGCGTCCCGTTTCGCCCACATGGCCTCGACGCTGGAGCTGTCGTAGGCGTCGCCGAGACCGTTCGTGGTCACCATGGGCGTTTTCATCAGGCCGGGCAGCACCGCGTTCACTCGCACCTGATGCCGGGCCCACTCCCGCGCCGTCGTCCGGGTCAAATGATTCAGCCCCGCCTTGCTGGCAGAGTAGCTCGCGTAAGGCACTCCGCTCCAACGGATTCCGGCGACCGAGGAGATGTTGACGATGGCGCCGCCACCCTGTTCCACCATCCGGGGGATGACATGCTTCATCGTGAAGAACGTCCCCTTGAGGTTGACCGCGAAAACCCGATCCCATTCGGCCTCGTCGAGCTCGGTGACCCCGCCCACGCTCGCGATGCCGACATTGTTGTCGAGCACGTCGATCCGCCCGTATGTGTCGATGACGGCGTCGACCACGGAACGGACCTCGGATTCGAGGGTGACGTCGAGCGCCACCGCGTCGGCGAGGCCGCCCTCGTCCCTGATCAACCGGACGGTCTCGCGCGCCGACGCGATATTGATGTCGGCGCAGACCACGACGGCGCCCGCGCGGGCGAAGGTCAGTGCCGTGGCGCGGCCGTTGCCCATCCCGTCCCCGACGCAGCCCGCGCCGACGACCAGCGCGACCTTGTCCGCCAGTTCCCGCATGGTTTCTCTCATATCTTCGCGTCCTGACCCGCCCAGAACTCCTGCCTTACTTGCTGTTTCAGAACCTTGCCGTTGTTGCTGCGCGGCAGCCGATCCACGAACACGACCTTTTTCGGCGTGCGCACCGGGCCGAGTCGCTCGCGGCACCGCGCGATCAGCTCAGCCTCCTCGACATGCTGCCCCGCGTTGAGTTCGACAACGGCTGTCACCGCCTCACCCCAATCCGGGTGAGGAGCGCCGACCACAGCACAGTCCTGCACGGCGGGATGACTCCAGAGCACCTGCTCGACCTCGCTGGGGTAGACGTTGAAGCCGCCCGAGATGATCATGTCCTTCTTCCGGTCGGTGATGTGCAGATAGCCCTGCGCGTCGAGGTGGCCGAGGTCGCCGGTGTGCAGCCACCCGTCGACGATGGTCCGCGCCGTGAGCTCGGGATCCCGGTAGTAGCCCTTCATCAGCAGGTCGCCGCGCACACAGATCTCGCCCGTGACACCCGTCGCGACCTCGACGCCGCCCTCATCGCGGATCGAGACCGTGATCAACGGGCTGGGGCGTCCACAGGAGCTCAGCCGATCGTCGGGCGCGGGCGCACCGTCGATCACATGCTCGTCGGCGCGCAGGAACGAGATGGCGGCGGGCGCCTCCATCTGGCCGTAACCGCCCACGAACACCGGCCCGAGCCGCTCGAGGCCGGCGCGGAGTTTCTCGACCGACATCGGCGCCGCACCGTAGGCCAGGTAGCGCAGCGACGAGGTGTCCACGGCGCGGTGCTCCAGCACCTCGAGCAAGCGATAGACCACTGTCGGCGGGAGGAACAGCTCCGTGACGCGGTGTCGTTCGATGGCGCCGAGAACCAGGTCGGGAGTCGCGCCCGGCACGATGACGACCTCGCCGCCGCGGACGGTGGCCTGCAAGCTGAACAGTCCGGCCGTATGCGTCATGGGCGCGGCCGCGAGGTTGACGGCCGTTGCGCTGGAAGGGTATTCGAACGCCAACAGCTGGTGGGCGACCATCACCGAGAGGTTGCGATGGGTGTGCGTCACCCCCTTGGGCTCGCCGGTCGTGCCGCCGGTCGGCGCGACGGCGACCACGTCGTCCATGGCGAACCGCACGGGCGGCGGCGTGTCCGGCCGGTCGACGGTCCAGCGCCGCAGGGCGATGTCGTCGGCGCCCGCCGCCAACGCCACGTAGTGGCGAACCCCCGTCGCCGCGGACTTCATCTCGGCGACCTGAGCGGCGAGGTCGGGGTGGTAGAACAGCACCTCCACCTCGAAACGCGCTAGCAGCCGGACGTTCTCGTGCACCGGGTTCGCCGGATTCAGCGGGACCCAGGCCGCTCCGGCGCGCCAAGCCCCGAGCACGCAGATCCAGGCCAGCGGGGCGTTCGGGGAGAGGACGGCGATCTTCGACTCCCGCCGGACTCCCGCGCTGAGCAGCGCGTGCGCGATCCGGCAGGACATCGCCCCGGCCTCGTCGAAGGTCCAGGTCTCGTCGTCGGTCCGGTAGGCCACCCCGGTGGGGTTGATCGCGCGACCGCGATCGAAGAAGTCGATGACGGCCATCTCTTACACCTTTCCCAGTACGGTCACGGCCGCGACGGCTTCCTCGCCACGGTGGAAGCCGCCGCCATTCTCCGCCAGCGCGATTCGCGCGTGCGCTATCTGTCGCGGGCCCGCGGTGCCGCGCAATTGCTCGGTGAGTTCGAAGATCTGGCCGAGTCCGCTGGCTCCGATCGGATGCCCCTTGGACTCGAGCCCGCCGGAGGGGTTCACCGGAATCCGCCCGCCGCAGGTGGTTTCGCCGCGCAAGGCCGCCGGTCCGCCCTCGCCGAGCGGGACGAGCCCCAGCATCTCGGTCTGCATGATCTCGGCGAAGGCGGTGGCGTCGTGGACCTCGGCCACATCGACGTCGTCCGGACCGATCCCCGCCTGTTCGTAGGCCCGCCCGGATACCGCACGGGTCAGATGTTCGTCGAAAGTGCTTGTGTCGCGGTCGCTTCCCGTGCCGATAACGGTGGCCAGGACCTGCACCTGCTTCGCCGCGCCGATCCGGCGCAGCCCCGCCTCGCTACACACCACGACCGCGGCGGCCCCGTCGGTGATCGGCGCGCACATCGGCACGGTGAGCGGATACGACAAACGCCGCGCCGCCAGCACTTCCGCCACCGTCATCGACTTCCGGTAGTGCGCACGGGGATTGGTGGACGCGTGGTCGTGGTTCTTGGCCGCGACGGCCGCGATCTGCTCCTGGGTAGTCCCATAGAGCCGCATGTGATTCCGCGCGACCGCGGCGTAGATGTCCATGAAGATGGAGCGACGCCCGAGACCGGGCTCGTCGACCTCGCCACCCAGGTTGAGCAGCGACCGCGTGAGCGCCTCGGGATCGGACACGTCATAGGCACTGTCGAACACCGACATGGTCCGCTCGGGATCCCCGACGTTCATCCGCTCCACCCCGACCGCGAGTGCGACGTCGGCGGCGCTGGCCCGGACCTGGTTCACCGCGAGCGCGAACGCCGAAGCGCCCGTGGCACAGGCGTTCTCGACGTTCACCACCGGTATCCGCTGAATCCCCATGGCGCGCAGCGCGATCTGCCCCGAGATCATGTGCTGGCCCTCGAGGGCGCCCTGCGTGGCGGTGCCGAAGAACGCGGCGTCCAGCGCGCCGAGGTCGGCGCCGCAGTCGCGCAACGCGTCGGTGACGGCCCAGCGGGTCAGCTCACCGACGCTCTTGCCGGAATGCCTGCCGAACGGCGTCATGCCGATCCCGGCTATCCAGACGGCGGTTGTCATTGTCGTCCTTTCGATTCGCTTGCGGCACTGCGAAGTTCACCGAGTGGTCGGTGACGTCACTTCGAGCCGCTCGCCGAGGAAGTTCAGCACCCGATGCAGTGCGGCCTGGGTCGGCTGGCCCGGCTCGTCGATGAGGTGCTCGGTCAGCACCGAGTGCGCGCTCAGCACGCCCTCGGGGTTCGCGTCCTCGTCGTTGAGCTCGATCGCGAGGAACGCGTCCCCGAGCTGCTCACGCAGAAAGGTGAATCGCTCGGCGGGAGACCGCTTGTCGCCGCGGAAGCGCAGCCCCATCACCGAAAGCCCTTCGGCGCAGCGCTGTTTGACGCGGTTCAGGTCGTCGGGTGAGAGGTCGATGGTGCACCGCTGCTTGGCCGTGAGCCCGAGCGGCAGACCCGGCTGCGACAGCACCGGCGCGACCAACCGGTCGTCGACCGCCATCGCCAAGGCGAACCCGCCGGTGAAGCACATGCCCACCGCGCCGACACCCGGTCCGCCGCAACGGTTGTGCTCGTGCTCGGCCAGCGCGCGCAGCCACTGCACGACCGGCGAGGTCCGGCCGGTCGCGAACACCACGAATTCCCGGCTGATGCAGATCGGCCCGGCCTGACTGAGGATGTTCGTAGCGGCGGCGAGAGCGCCGTGCGCGGCCGGGTCCGGGTCGCGGCCGGGGTTCCCGTAGAGGTGCGGAACCACCGCCGTGCACCCGATATTCGCGACGCGGCGCGCGAAGTCGAAGACCTCCGGCGAGATGCCCGGGAACTCCGCCATGACGATCACGGCGGGTCCGGAGCCTTTCCGGAAGATCTTGCGGGTCTTGCCTTCATGGGTGAAGACGTCGTGCTGGAAGTCGAGTAGATCGTCGTCGGACATGTGCGGCCCTCCTGAAGAATGGGCCCTCACTATCGGCCGGTCGCCCTCGCCCGGTCTTGTAAAAATTTCCCTGCGCCGCTGGTTTCCGACTGGCCCAGGGGCGCGGATCGGCGGGCTCGCGCCGATCGAGCGAGGGCTCTTCGGTGGCCCGTCAGGGCTCGAGATCGACCGCGCTCGTGCCGCTCTGGACGTCGAACGGCACCGAGACCTGGTCGTGTGAGATCAGCCACGCGCCGTCGATCTTCCGCAGGCCGAAGGTCGCCCGGACCCACATACCGTTCGTCGCCGCGCCGTTTCGCAGCGTGCCGCTGAGCCGAGCGAAGGCGTGACCGAACGCCACGTCCTCGCCCACGGTGAACGTCAGGTCGCGCAGCTCATAGCGCACGGTCTCGAAGAACTGGAACACCTTCGCCCAGTTCTCGAGTTTCGCCGCGATCCCGACGTGTTGCAGCGGCGGCTCGACATCGAAGGACACGACGTCCGCGGTGTAGAGGCGCCGCACGGCCTCGAGGTCCTTGGCGCGCAGGCCGTCGATCAGCTGGCCGATGTGCTGGCGCAGCTCGGCCTCAGTGGGTGACCGAAAGTCGTTCGTCGACATGATGGGTTCCTTCCTCATCGATCTGCGGGGTGACGGGCCGGCGCAGCGGCTCGAGGGCGGTGCTCCACGCGAGGAGCTGATCCAGCGTCTTGTGCAGGGCGGTCTCGTGATGCTCGCGCGGGGTGAAGGTGGTGTGATTCTCGAAATCGGTGAGCAGCGAGATCGAGACCTGGTAGCCCACGTCGGCCATGCCCAACGTGCCGCAGACCGTTCGCAGCTGTACTACCGCGCGGGCGCCGCCGTTCACGCCGTAGGAGACGAAGCCGACCGCCTTGTCGGTCCACTCGCCGCACAGGTGGTCGATGGCGTTCTTCAACACGCCGGGGACGCCGCCGTTGTACTCGGGGGTCACCATCACGAAGCCGTCGAACGGGGCGATTCGCTCGGCCCAGGCGCGGGTGTGGGCGTGGACCGAAGGGCCGAACATCGGCGGCGCGGGCTCGTCCAGATGGGGGAGCGGATGGTCGCGCAGGTCGATCAGTTCGAACTCGGCGTCGCCGCGTTTCGCCGCCGTGTCCAGCACCCACTGGCCGATCTGGGGTCCGTTGCGGTTGGGCCGGGTGCTGCCGAGGATGATGCCGATTCTGGTCATTGTTCGAGCTCCTGGTTTGCTGAAAGTGTCACGACCTTTCCGACGGAGCAGCCGCCGGGAATGTCAGGCCGCCTCACAAATCCGGTCGCTGATCCGTCGATTCGGTGAGAGACACAGACCGAAGGAGCCGATCATGAACGACCCGCGACAGCCCGCCGTGCTCGGCGAACGCCGGCAGCTGCTCAACCTCGCCTACCGGCTGCTCGGCTCCCTGGCCGAGGCCGAGGACGTGGTGCAGGAGGCCTACGCGCGCTGGTACGCGATGTCCGAGCGGCAGCGGCAGGAGGTCGCCGCGCCCGGCGCGTGGTTGACGACGGTCGCCAGCCGGATCTGCCTCGATCTGCTCGGCTCCGCGCGGGCCAGGCGGGAACAGTATGTGGGCGAATGGATTCCGGAGCCCGTGCCCGGCCACTCCGAATCCCTCGGCGGCCCCGCCCCGGCCGACCCCGCCGACCGGGTCACCCTCGACGAGTCGATCAGCATGGCCTTTCTCGTCGTGCTGGACTCCATGACACCCGCCGAGCGGGTGGCCTTCGTCCTGCACGACGTGTTCCGCTACTCCTTCGCCGAGGTCGCCGAGGTCCTCGGTCGTTCCCCCGCGGCCTGCCGCCAGCTCGCCTCCAGCGCCCGCCGCCGTATCGACACCTCCCCGCGCCCGTCGAGCACCGAACGCGCCGAGGTCGTCCGCGGCTTCAAGAAGGCTTGGGAGGCAGGCGATCTCGAGGCGCTGGTCGGCCTGCTGGATCCGCAGGCGACCGCGACCGCCGACGGCGGCGGACAGGTATTGGCCTTCCTCGAGCCGATCACCGGCGGCGAGCAGATCGCCCGCGCCTGGATGGAGATCGCCGCCCGCACCGCTCCGATAGATCTGGAGGAGCGCGTGGTCAACGGCCAGCCCGGGCTGGTGGCGCGGCTCGACGGCGAAATCATCTCGGTCTACGCCTTCGACATCGAGGACGGCCGGATCACCCGCATCTGGGTGATCCGGAATCCTTCGAAACTGCGGCCCTGGACGGTCGGCTGAACTGGGGTCACCCGTGTGCCGGGCATCCGACCCCCTAACGAGACTCTCCCGCGCCGAAATCCCCGTAAAATGAGGTCGATTGGTGACCGGGTCCGCCGGTTCCGTGACGAGCGTGGGGAGCGCTCATCACCTGCGAGGAGGCGGCGGTATCGGACACCAGACCGGGGAGTGCGGCTGTCGGCTCCCCGCACAGGGAGGGAAATCATCGATGAATCACGACCGCGAACCCGACCGCCCAGCGGGACGGGGCGTACTCGAAGGCGCATTCCTGCTGCTGGACGTGCTGGCCCGGGTGGACGAATCCGGACCGAGCCGACTGGCCGCCGCCAGCGGCCTACCCAAGCCGACAGTGCACCGACTGCTCCAGCAACTGGTCGCCGTCGGCGCCGTCCAGCGCCGAGCCGGCCGCTACCGAATCGGCCCGCGCCTGTTCAGCCTCGGCCAGGCCTGGAACCCCGCGCCGACTGCGGCCCAGCGTCCGGTGCGAGCACTAGCCTTCGCCCCCTTCGCCTCCCGATTTCCGCAGTCCCCCAACGCGCAGCCACCATGGCCGGCGCGAAACTTGCCCGCGACCCCGGGCACTGTTCCCGCCGGCCGACGCTCGAACGCGGAGGTGATGTCGCGATAGTCAACCGGTCAATTGGGTGGCCGTACGTTATCGCGGTACTGCCCTAGAATGTTGCCGGCGGGATCGTAGTCGGCGACGGTATACATTGTGGGGAAGCCATTTTCGGGGTTGATGCCGCAGGCGACTCCGACGCCCAGTCTCTTGGTGGAGGCCCAGACCAGCTGAGTGAAATTCGGTGCGTCGGATCCGAGGCCGTCATAATTGTATCGGGCTTCCTCCGCGTACCACTGTACGGTGATGTCCTCTGCGGTCGGAAAACTCCTTCTTGCGGTGTCCTGTGAGATGTTCTCGCCGTAGCCGGATGCTCCTGAGTGCTTGAATTCGCCGGTCTCGGCCAGATGGTCGGCCCACTCTTGTGCGTCGGCGCTTATCTCTTCGTCGAGCTTCAATGGCGGCGAACCGTGCAGTGCGCGGAACCGGTTGTGGGCGCGCAGCATCGAAGCGGCGAAGTCTTCGGGGTCTGGGCAGTCGTCTATCGACGCCGTGGCGCGGTCAGGTTTCTGCGCATGGGCGATGGCGAGGGTGACCGATCCCGTGCACAGCAATGCGACAGCGGCGGCGACTGAACAGACGCGTCTCGAGTGATGTCCCATATGGCGTACCTCTACCTGCGGCGGGTGGGTGGATGGACGGTTACCCCGGTCGCCGCTCGTTCGGTGACGACCTTGCACTTCTTGCCTGTGATCCGCTCTACTTCACCCGATTCCTTATTGGCTGAAATCTGCTCTTCGGCACATACCCAAACCTTTTCTCGCGACTTGCTCGCCGCCGGCACGATAACGCTGACGCCGCCGATAGTTCCCTCGGATTGCAGCCGACACGTCTCGAACTCGACTTTCTTCGTGACTTTGTCGGTCCGCCCTTCCTTGTCGGCCTCCTGGCATCGATACTGAGTCACCTCGTCTTCCTGAGGTGCCGCAGTGGCAGCGGACGCGAAAAATACGCCGGCGAAAAGGCCGACGGCGCAGAGCGGCAGAACCGGGTATCTCATGTAAACCTAGCTCCTCGACAGCGATTGGGATGATCATCGGTTGCCACGATCCGGCGGTGCGCTTCGGCGCTCGACAGCCGGCGCTGGATAGTACTACGGCGATGATGCCCTGCGAGGTGCCTGCCCGATTCGAGTACCGCGCATGCCGAAATTCGGGCGCGGCAGGGCAGCCCGACGAATTGCCGGGCTGCCTACGGCCCCCGAACTCAGTCGAGGGTGTGGATGTGGAAGATGGCGGCGCGCATGTTGTAGACGGCCTTTTCCATCGCGATGAGCGCCTCCAAGGTCAATACGACATCGGAGGGCACGGCCAGGTCTTTGGCGGCCTGTGCGACCTTGGCTCGTTCGGCGTCGGCGTACACTCCGTCGGCGCCGCACATCTGGATGGCGTGATAAATCAAATGCGGTCCGGACGACCAGGTCTCGACATCGACCTTGATCTCGGCGAGCAACTCGCCCAGGTCGGCCGAGCGGTAGTCGAAGTCCTCGTATTCGGCGAGGATGTCCTCGGTCGCGCCGAATTTCCGCTGGTGGGCGACGAGCCAGTCGTACTCCGGCTTGCTGACCTCGCCGTCGGCCCCG
This sequence comes from Nocardia tenerifensis NBRC 101015, assembly GCF_000308715.1. Lineage (GTDB taxonomy): Bacteria > Actinomycetota > Actinomycetes > Mycobacteriales > Mycobacteriaceae > Nocardia > Nocardia tenerifensis. The sequence goes on along the minus strand of NZ_BAGH01000351.1, from coordinate 14,063 downwards.
GCGATGGCCATCAGCACCCGGCCGTAGTTGATCATCGCTTGTCGCGGCGCGCCGGAGATCCCGTACGCCTCTCGCCCGAAATCGCTCACCGGCAACATCTGTTCGCTCATGGTTTCGCTCCAGAGATTCACCTGCACGGATCGATCACGACACTGAACAGTGTTGCACCGGAACAAGATTGATAGCGCCGAACGCGGAGAACCGCCGATCCGCGGGCACCGATCGAGATCGAGGAGCAAATCCGCAGGCTACCGCGTTGTAGTTGTCGATGCCGGTCCGGAAAGAGGAGTCGATGAGCCTTCGTCAGTACGAGTACGCCCTGGCCGTCGCGGAGGAGGGCTCGGTGACGGCGGCCGCGGAATTGCTGCGGGTCGCTCAACCCTCGGTGTCCCAGCAGATTCGCGGGCTGGAGCGGGAACTGGGCGTCAGCCTGTTCACCCGGACGCCGACCGGATTGGTGCCGACCGCGGTAGGCCGCGCGTTCCTGCGGGAGGCCGAGGTGGCGGTGAACGCGGCACGGCGGGCGCGCGCGACCGCGCGGGCCGGCGCGGACGAGCTGGTCGGTGAGTTGGTCGTCGCGGTGCAGCTGGGATTCGGCGCGCGACAGCTGCCGCGCGCCCTCGGCGAGCTGCGCAGGCGCTTTGCCCGACTCGAGGTCACCATCCTCGAGGAGCCGAGCGCCGCCGAGCTGGAACGGCTGTGCCGCCGCGGCGTGCTGGACCTGGCCTTCATGGCCGAGTGCACCCGAACTCCCGCGAGCGCGCACAGGCTCGGCGACGAGGAGTTCGTCGTCGTGCTCGGTGCGGAACACCGACTGCTCGCCGCGGACCGAATCGACCTGCGCGACCTGGCGGGGGAGCCGTGGGTGCGGTTCGACGCCGACAGCGCCCTCGACGGCGTGCTGCGAACCGCGCTGCGCGACAACGATCTCACCCCGACCACCGCCGCCCGCGTGTCCCAGACCGCGACGGCCGCGCGCTGGGCCGCCGGCGGCCTGGGGGTGACGCTCGTCCCGTCCGCCGCGGTGCCCCAGGACTACGAGCACCTCGCGCGTCCGCTGTCCCCGGTCGTGACCCAGCCCGTCGTCGCCGTGCTCCGCCCGGCGCCGGGCCCGGTGGAGACGGCCCTGCTCGACCTCCTGCGTCAGGAAACCTGGCACGGCCGACGGCTCGAGCACAGCTGACTCACAGCTGCGTGGCCCCTCCGTCCACCACGAACTCCGCACCGGCGGAGTAGGTGGCCTCGAAGGCGAGAAACACGGCGGCCCTGGCGATCTCGTCGGGCGTGCCGAACCGCCGCATCGGATTGTCCGCCACTCGCTGCGCCTTGAACTCCGCCGCGGCCGCCTCGGTCATCGTGAGCTCCAGGATTCCCGTGTCGATGGGCCCGGGACTCACCGCGTTGACCCGGATTCCGCGCGGCAGCAGCTCGCCGGAGAGACTGCGCGCCATCGAGCGCAGCGCCGCCTTGCTCGCCGCGTAGACGCTGGTCTCCGGCAGCCCGGTCACGTTCGCGTTCGAGGTGGTGAGGACGATGCCCGCACCCTCGCGCAACAGCGGCGCCAGCTTCTGCACGGTGAAGAACGCGCCCTTGACGTTGGTCGCGAAAAGCTCGTCGTAGAGCTCCTCAGTCGTCGTGGCCAGGGGAGTGAGCGCGGCGAGTCCGGCGTTGACGAACAGCGCATCGATCGTGCCCAGTTCACTGCGCACCCGCTCCGCCAACGCGGCCACATCGGACAGCGCGCTCACATCGCCGCGCACGGCGATCACGTTCGCTCCGAGCCGTTCTCGCGCACCGTCGAGCGTGGCCTGTGAACGACCGGTGATCACCACCCGGGCTCCCTCGTCCACGAGCAGCTTCGCCGTCGCGAATCCCATTCCGCTGCCGCCGCCCGTGATCACCGCATTTTTACCGCTGTATTTACCCATGCCAATTCTCTCTCGAATGTCGGTGAACGGATTCAGCCCCGGGGGAATTCGCCGCCGTCGACGAACAGATTGCTTCCGGTCAGCCAACTGGCCCGCTCGGACACGAAGAACATCACCGCGTCGGCGATGTCGTCGGGCCGGCCGTCGCGCCCGAGAGGCGGACGCGAATTGTCTTGTCCCGGACCCTCACTCAGGCGCGCCCACTGTTCCCGCGTCGCCTCGCCACCGGGAGTGGCGGTCCGGCCGGGCGACACCGTGTTGACGCGCACTCCGAACGGCGCCAGTTCCGCGGCCAGCCCTCGGCTGTAGTTCTCCAACGCCGCCTTCGCCGCCGTGTAGTGCAGAAACGGCGGCGCCACGGCGGGGACCGCGGCCGAGGACACGTGCACGATCGCCCCCGAGCGGCGTTCCCGCATGCCCGGCGCCAGCAGTGCGTCCAACCGCACGGCCGCAAGGTAATTCAGGTCCAGCGCGTCTTGCCACACGTCGCCGGGGATGGCCAGCGCACCCTGGTACGGCTCCGCCCCGCCCGCATTGTGGACCAGGACATCCACCCCGCCGAGCACGTCCCGCACGGCCGCGGCGAGCGTCTCCGCGCCGGCCGCCGTCCGTACGTCTGCCGCTACGAAAGTCGCCCCCGCCGGGACCGTGCTCGTCTCCGCTCTGGCGGTCGTGATGACCTCGGCGCCCGCGTCCAAGAATTGGCGCACGATAGCCGCGCCGATTCCGCGCGTGCCGCCCGTGACAAGGGCGCGCTTGCCCGCGAGTGTTCCCGTCTCGATTGTGGTCATGCCACCCGTCCTTCGATTCCGTGGATTGCGCGACGAAATGAGAGGTGCGCACGGGGAATTCGAATAACTTCGGTGCGCACCTCGTCGAACTGTTTCACGGTATGTCCGGAAAAGGACGAGAGGCAAAGACGAATAATCAGTAGCCCCTATAGGGCATTCCTATAGCGCCCGCTTCGCGGTGTCGAGCTCTCGGGCGCGGCGCAGCAGCACGGGATCGTGCGCGTTCACGAGGACCAGATCGGGCGCGGGCTGGGCCCAGAGCTCGCTCAGGCGTTCGTGATTCGCCCGGACCGCGGCGGTGTCGTGGGCGACGAGACGCTCCATGGCGGTCAGCGCCCGAGGCGCCCGGCCGGAGCCGTCGATCTGGCCGCGGTGATAGAACGCGTCGCCGGCGTGCAGGATCCACCGTTCGCCCGTGTCGACGGCGACGGCGACGTGGCCGCGGGTGTGTCCGGGGAGCCCGATCATGACGAGGCCCGGCGCGATCTCGGTGAGTTCTTCGGTGGCGGCGAAGCCACGCCACGGCTCGCCGGAACCGGGTGTGTGCAGCACGAATGTCGGGTCGTGCGCGCGTTGCGACGCCAGGTACCGGCCTTTCTCGACGAAACTCCGCGGCTGCAGCGCTATCTCCGCCTCGCTCGCGCAGAGATGCACTCTGGCCCACGGGAAGTCGGCGAGCCCGCCGCTGTGGTCGGCGTCGAGATGAGTGAGGACGATATCGCGCACCTCGCGCGGGTCGAACCCGAGGCGCTCGATCTGCCGGATGGCGGACTCGTGCTCGTCGAACCGGGGACGGACGAAGAACCGGCTCGGCCCGAACCGGCCCGCCGGATCGGCGGCGTCGCGCAGACCGAGCCCGCTGTCCACCAGCGCGAGTCCGGTGTCGGTCTCCACGAGCAGGACGTGGCACACCAGTCCCTCGGGGACGGTCAGCGGCCGCATCGTGCCGCAGTTGAGGTGATGAACGCGCATGGCCGTCACTCGCCGAGGCTCGGGGGCGTGGTGGTGAGCAGGCGCGGATCCGGCGGCGCGCCCGCGGTGGCGACGGCGCCGGCGACCGCTCGCGCGAGCGTGACCAAGTCGCGCGGGTCGCGTTTGTCCAGCCCGCCCAGCAGTTGCTTCAGAATGGTGAGCTGGTCGAAGTAGATCCGCTCGACCGTCAGGTTCTCGTGCTCGTCGAACACGAAGTACGCCGTCATCCTGGTCCGATGGGCCGAGCCCGTCGGCGGGATCTTGCCCAGCGGGCCCAAATGCGTTCCCAGCAGCCAGAACTCCACGATCACCGCGTCGTGGCTGTGGCGCAGCGCGATGATCTCGTGGTCCTGGTCGGGAAAGGCCCGGCGGGTGTCGCGGTAGTAGTCGCGCACCTCGTCGTCGCCGTCGTGCACGATCATCGGCGCGATCAGCTCGTAATGCGGGTGCGGGAAGGTCGACAGCGTGGCGTCCCAGTCCTGGCGCACCTCGTCGTGGAAGTGGTCGAGGACCAACTTCTCCCGTGCGCGCAGGACGTCCTCGGGTGGCATCGTGAATCGACTCGGCATCAGGCTGGCTCCCGCCGCGAAAACGCATGGTGGACGGCAATATCCACAGCGTGGGTTTAAAGTGCCCGCCAGCATATACCCACGATGTGGATTAAAACAATGGAGTGCGGCAGGATGGCCGCATGACCGACCGCACCCCCGCGGCCCGCCGCGGACGACCGCCCAAGGGCGCCGGCCAGCTCACCCGCGCCGGAATCATCGAAGCGACCCTGAAGGTCATCGGCAGCGACTGTGTCGGCGCGGTGGGCGTGCGAGCGGTCGCGCGGCAACTCGGCGTCGATCCGAAAAGCCTGTACAACCACGTCGACGGCAAGGACGGCCTGCTCGACGCGGTGGCCGAGCATCTCCTCGGCTCCCTCGAATTGCCTTCGCGCACCGGCGATCTACGCGTAGACCTGCGCGCCATCGCGGACGCGTTCCGTCGGCGCGCCCTTCGGCATCCCGCGGCCGCGGCCCTGGTGCTCACGCGGCAACTGGGATCGGCGGAGGGTTTGGCCCCGGTTCAGGCGGTGCTCGAGGTGCTGCGAAGCGCGGGGTGCTCGCCGGAGGAGGCGGTCCATCTCTTGCGCACGGTGCTGGCGACCCTCGTCGGCACGCTGCTGCGGGAGGTGAACGCCGGGCCCACCTACGGAACCGGCGACCTGCCCGGCATCGCCGCCCGCCGAGCGACCCTGGAGCGGTCAGGACTGCCCGCCGTCGTCGAGGCGGCGCCGTACCTGGCGCGATTCGACAGCGAGGCCGAGTTCGATTACGCCATGGAGCTGGCGCTCGACGCGGTCGTCGCCCGCATCGAGGCGGTCACGCGGGACGGCTGAAATCGTTGTGCCACCCGGTGACTCGGTATCAGCAGGCCAGCTCGGCGAGGAGGCGGTGGCGGCTCGGGTTGGTGGCGTGGACCGCGGCGGCCAGGGCCACCAGCGGCGGTATCCAGCGGGCCTCGGTGGGGGAGACGGCCCACTCGGGGGAGCCGGCGGACAGGCGGGTCGGCGGCAGCGGGATGCTCGCGCCGTCGGAGTGCACGGTCACGCCCGCGCCGCGCAGCGCCTCGATCGCTCTGGCCGCCTTGGCGATACCGACCACCAGGTGGATCTCGCGACGCTCGGCGCCGGGGAACTCGAGGATCGGGCCGGAGAGGTTGTTCGCGCGCAGATAGCGGCGCACGTCGGCGGCCATGGCGCCGGTGAGCTCGACGGCGGCGACGCGCTCGTCGGTGATCAGGCACGCGCCGTTGGCGGTTTCGGCGACGGTCCACTCGCGGTCGCGGTAGTCCCCCGCTTCGGGGGTCACCACGGTGCGAGAGGGGGGAAACGTCGCGGGCACAGTCTTCTCCATTCACGGGTCGAGATCTCACGTCGGTCTGCGCGGGAACCCCGCTACCCGCGCCTGTGCATCACACCGCTCGCGGCTAGGAATTTCCCAACGGAATGCTTGTGATCGCCAACCGCCCCAGCGATTCTGCGCGGCCCGCCCGCCGACGGCATCGGCCCGCGGTCGCGTCCCGTGTCATCCTTTGGGCGGACCTATCCCGGTATCCGTCGCGTCTTGACCCTGAGATCATGCCCTACAACGGCTTCGGACGCGTACCCGAGCCGGTGACTGTGACGCGAAGAACGGCAGCCGCGGTCCGATGTCCGCGGCTGCCGTTGCTGAAAGCCGATCCAACCCCTCGGTGCTCGGCCTCGTTCGTCTCGAAGAGCTGTGCTCAGCTCGAAAATTGTGTCAGCCCAGGAAGATCATCCACCCGGTCGTCCAATAGAGGATCGCGAGCCCGACGGCGACGGCGATCACCACGAACCCGATCCCGGACGGCGCGAGGAACACGCCCACGGCGCCGATGCCGAATAGGAACACGTGGTAGACGATGACGACGAATGCGTCGATCACGAAGCCGAGCGCCTTGCCGATGCCCTTGAGTATGTCCACTGTCGACTCCCGAAAGTATCCGTCGTACGCCGACGAGCTTGGCAGCCGCGCGAGGCGAGGGGTATCGGCTGTCCGACCGTCATTCGAACAGATGACATCTCGATGTCCGTCGATCGATGGACTGCCGTCACGAATTACCGACGGCGAGAGTGGGTACGGACTATCGAACACGCCATTTATCACGCAACGCCCTGCCGATCGGAGCCCATCTTGCACAATCGGTGCATGCCGAAGCCCTGCCTTCTGCTCCAGTTACGGCCCGAGCATCCCGCCGCGGACGACGAATACCGCGCCGTGCTGCGCGCGGGCGAGCTCGCGCCCGCCGACATGGTGCGGGTGCAGATGGACCAGCAGGGACTGCCCGACGTGGTGCTGGACGATTACTGCGCGGTGATCGTCGGCGGCGGGCCGAGCAATGTCGGCAACGCGGAGTCCGAGAAGTACGACTACCAGCAGCGGTTCGAGCCGGCGTTGAAGAAGCTGCTCGCCGAGATCGTCAGCCGCGACTTCCCGTACCTGGGCGCCTGTTACGGGCTGAGCATCCTCGCGGACGTGCTCGGCGGGACGGTGAGCGACAAGCGATACAGCGAGCCGCCGGGCGCGCAGACCATCGAATTGACCGACCGCGCAGGCGAAGACCCGCTGTTCGACGGGATCCCGCGTGCCTTCAGGGCGTTCGGCGGGCACAAGGAGGCGTGCCAGGAGGTACCACCGAACGCCGTGCTGCTGGGTACCTCGGCCACCTGCCCGGTGCAGATGATCCGCGTCGGTCAGAACGTGTACGCCACCCAGTTCCACCCCGAACTCGACGGCGACGGGCTCGCGCTGCGCATCGAGATCTACCGCCACGCAGGCTATTTCGACCCCGAAGAGGCGGACAGTCTCACCGCGCTCGGTCACCGGGAGTCCATCATCGCGCCCAAGGAGATCCTGCGGCGCTTCCTCGCCAAGTACCGCGGCTGACTCTGGCGCGAGAAGCGCTCTGCCCACGGCCCACCGCCGCGACTCGCGGAGATTTTCTGGCTCGGGTACTTGCACTCGCCTGCGTCAAGTGCTAAAACAAATCTATGCCAGATGGCATAGGTTATCTGGGACCTACGATAGAGAATGGAGTGAGTTGGAGGTGGCGACCATGCTGATGCGTACCGATCCGTTCCGCGATCTGGACCGTTTCACGCACCAGGTGTTCGGCACGGCGGCCCGCCCTGCGGTGATGCCGATGGACGCCTGGCGCGAGGGTGACGAGTTCCGGGTGGAGCTCGACCTGCCGGGCATCGACCCCAAATCGCTGGATCTCGATATCGAACGCAATGTGCTGACCATCCGGGCTACCCGCCCCGAGCTGGACGCCAACCGGTCGATGCTCGCCGCGGAACGCTCGCGCGGCGTGTTCAGCCGTCAGCTGTTCCTGGGCGAGAGCCTGGACACCGACCACATTCGAGCCGATTACACCGACGGCGTGCTCCGGCTGAGCATTCCGGTCGCGGAGAAGGCCAAGCCCCGCAAGATCGAGATCGAGCGCGGCGAGCAGCGGCAGGCGATCAACGCCTGACGGCCGTGCTCGCGCGATCGATCGGCGGGACCGGTCGAGCCACCCGGCGAGGGCCGCCGCACTGCGGGCGGCCCCGCCGGTGCGGCCGAATATCAAGTGCGACAGGAGAAAGCGAGGTGATGCCCGTATCGCGACAATGAGCAGGAACTCCGCGGTGGTGCCGCCGTCACTACCGAGTATCCCGCGCGTTCGAGAGCACAGTGCGACCAGTTGAGCAAGCACCCTCAGCGCGCACCGGGGTGGTGCGGTACCGCCGCCGCGGATGAATGAATGTCACGTATCTCTTCCTTCGGGCGGGCCCGGGTCGGTAACCGGGCCCGCCCCTTCTACGCAGGCGCGGAAAGGAGTCAGATGGCAATTCAGCACGCCCACGGCCTGGTCCTCACCGTCCTCACCGCCGTCGCCGCGCTGGCGGTGCTCGGCGCCCCGCCGATCCTGCTGCTCCTGCTTCCGCCGATGGCGGCCTGCGTGATGCTCGCGGCGGTCTTGCGCGACTCCGCCACCTGACCAGCCGTCCTCGCGTGGGCTCCGGGTCTATCGTGGAGTTCATGGCCGTCATGGGCGAACTGTTTCCGGGCAAGAAGCTGGTCGACGAGGGCAGCGAGGACAGCGCCGGTCAGGCGCACAGCCCCCGCCTCGCCCTCGATCTGGATGCCGGAGTGATCCGGATCGCCAATCCCGCTGCGACGGCGGACGAAACGGCCGAACGCGACTGATTCGCGGCTGCCTGCCTGGGCGGGACGGCGAAACTCCGGCGCTAGTCCTGGAATCGGCGGGCGCCGGCGAACGGCATGGACGACATCGGCGACGTGGTCACGCCTTCGCCGTAGGTCGACGCGTGGATCACGTTGCCGTCACCGGCGTAGAGCCCGGAGTGTCCTCCACCGTAGAACGACACCAGGTCGCCTGGGCGCAGTTCCCCCTGCGATACCGGAGTTCCGGTGCCGAGCTGTTCGTAGCTGGTACGCGGCAGAGACACGCCCGCCTGCTCGTAGGACCACTGGACGAGGCCCGAGCAATCGAAGGCGTCTGGGCCCGCCGAGTTGGCGCGGTAGTCGGCGCCGAGTTTGCTGCGGGCCGCCTCGATGGCCACCTCGCCGGTGGTCGTCATCGGTGCGACCTGAGGGCGCACCGGGTGCGGCAGCTTGATGCCGGGAATACCGGTCAGGCCGGAATAGTCGACTCCCGGAATGTCGGGGAGGGTGAATTCCATTCCGGCGGAAGTCAAATCGGTGGAGGTGGGAGCGGGGCTCTGGCGCGGTGCGGACAATACCAGCGCGCCGGAGAAGGCCGTGCCTACGGCGAGGGTCCAGCAGAACGCTCGACGCAGGGAGCGCGTAGTTCGGACGTCGTCGTCGGTCTTCGATGCCATGATCAAGTCCTCCGATCGTCATGTCGAAGGCCTCGGCTCGGCCATGCAACGCCGTACCTGCCGGCGCACCGGACTTCACCAAAGTCTTCGAATAGATTCGAGAACATCACGGTGATGTGTCAGTCCAACGATTTGTCATCCTTCGGCACATCGCGGCCGGACGAAATTCCGACACACGCGTAAGCAATAACGAAACGATAACTATATATTCGATGCTTATATAAAAGGCGCTTTGACCTGCGTGAAAGTGCCTCAGGCGCGAGTGAATTCACCTATCGAATCGATCGCATGTCGGGCATGTTTAATGTTCGTAGATGAGGGTACGAGGATTTCTTCGAGCATTTTCAGCGGCCGACGGGGGCGGTCGCTCCCGGTAGATCACCGTGCCTGCGCAGGGCGTCCAGCACCACGCTGACGGCGGCGCGCGGCGGGCCGCCGCGCCGGATGACAGCGGTGATCGTCCTGGTCACCGGGCTCGCCAGCTCCCTGGTCGCGACGCGGTAGCGCGGATCGATGGCGAGACCGGGCAGCAGCGCGATCGACAACCCGGCCTCCACGTGCTGCAGCGCCATCATGTAGTTGCTGAAGCGGCAGACTATGCGCGGCTCGAACCCCGATTCGCGGCAGAGTCGCGTCGCCAGATTCGCCATATAGGACCCCGGCGTATCGAAGGCCCACGGCTCGTCGGCGTAGGCGGACAGGTCGGCGGGCCCGCGGGCGGCGCGGTCGGGCGGCAGCACGAGCACGATCGGGTCGGTGGCCAAGGGCACGATGTCGATGTCCGGACCGAGCGGCTGCTCGACGAAATCGGTTGTGCTGATGATGATGTCGGCGTCGCCCGCGCGTAGCGCGCGCATGCTCTCGTGCGGTTCCAGCTCGTGCAGCGTGACGTCGAGGTGCGGGTGACTGTGCGCGAGCCGCGTCACCGCGGGCACGCACAGCGAGTGGATCGCGCTCTGAAAAGCGCCGAGCCGCACCAGCCCCGACGGTTCGTCCCCGAGACCGCGCAGCTCGGCCTCGATGTCGGCCATGTGGTCCAGGACGGCCCTGGCCCGGCGGGCGAGGATCAACCCGGCCGGGGTGAGCCTGACCCGGCGACCGGTGCGTTCCAGCAGCTGCGTGCGGGTCTCCGCCTCCAGCACCGCGAGCTGCTGGGACACGCTGGACGTGCTCAGTTGGGCCGCCTGCGCGACCGCCCGCACGGTGCCGAGGGAGTCGAGTTGGCTGAGCAGACGCAGCCGCCAAGGATTCAGCATCCCTCGATTCTTGTTCGGGCGAGCCGAACAGCACAGCCGGAATTGTGAGATAGACGCGTCGCTCGTCTCGGTCTTACCGTCGAACCATGGCTTCTCCCACTGTCACGCCGCGGTCCACCGACGACTTCTGGGCCGACACCGACCGTCACCTCGTGCGTTACGCGGGCGCGGGCGCCTTCACCCCCGAGATCATCGCGCGCGCCGCAGGCAGCTTCCTGTACACCGAAAGCGGCCGGGAGATACTGGATTTCACCTCCGGCCAGATGAGCGCGATCCTCGGGCACTCGCACCCCGACATCGTCGCCACCGTCCGCCGCCAGGTCGGCGAGCTCGACCACCTCTTCAGTGGCATGCTCAGCCGCCCCGTCGTCGACCTCGCCCGCAGGCTGGCGGGCACGCTGCCCGACCCGCTGGACAAGGCGCTGCTGCTGACCACCGGCGCCGAGTCGAACGAGGCGGCGATCCGGATGGCCAAGCTGGTCACCGGCAAACACGAGATCGTCTCGTTCGCCAAGTCGTGGCACGGCATGACCCAGGCCGCGGCGAGCGCGACCTACAGCGCGGGCCGCAAGGGGTACGGTCCGGCCGCGCCCGGCAACTTCGCCCTGCCCGCACCGCACACCTATCGCCCCGACTTCACCACGGCCACCGGCGAACTCGACTGGCGCAGGCAGCTGGAGTTCGGCTTCGACCTGATCGACGCCCAGTCGGTCGGCAGCCTGGCCGCATGCATTGTCGAGCCGATCCTCAGCTCGGGCGGGGTGCTGGAACCGCCGCCCGGCTACTTCGCCGCGCTGTGCGAGAAGTGCCGCGAACGGGGCATGCTGCTCATCCTCGACGAGGCGCAGACCGGCCTGTGCCGCACCGGGAACTGGTACGCCTTCGAGCGCGACGGCGTCGTGCCCGACATCCTCACGCTGTCCAAGACGCTCGGCGCCGGGCTGCCGCTCGCCGCCGTGCTGACCAGCGCCGAGATCGAGCAGGAGGCGCACGATCGCGGGTTCCTGTTCTTCACCACCCACGTCGCCGACCCGCTGGTGGCCGCGGTCGGCAACACCGTGCTCGACGTGCTCGTCCGCGACCGCCTGGACGTGCGGGCGGCGGACCTCGGCGGGTTCCTGCGGCGCGGGTTGGAGCGAATCGCTCAGCGGCACAGCGTCGTCGGGGACATTCGTGGTCGCGGCCTGCTCGCCGGGCTCGAGCTCGTCGTCGACCGGGAGACCAAGCGGGGCTCGGACGAACTCGGCGCGCTCGTCACCCGTCGCTGCCTGGAGCTGGGCTTGCACATGAACATCGTGCAGCTGCCCGGCATGGGCGGCGTCTTCCGGATCGCCCCGCCGCTGACCGCCACCGAGGACGAACTGACCCTCGGCCTGGACATTCTCGACGAGGCGATCGGTGATGCCGTCGCGCGGATGCGCTGAGCAGCGGTTCGCCTCAAGCGGTTTCGCCGAGCGCGGTCACGCGATTCCGCGGGGAAGTGGCCTGCCTCGGGCGGTTTTGCCGAGCGCGGTCATTGGATTCGGCTGAGAAGTGGCCTGTGTCGGGTGGTTTCGCTGAGTGCGGTCAGGTGGTTCCTCTGAGAAGCAGGTTGCGTCAGGCAGTTCCGCTGACGAGCGACGGAGGTCAGGTCAGATTGCCGTCGATGCAGAGGCTCGGCGAGCGCCACGACGGACCGGGGCGGGCGGCGTCGGAGTCGAACTGCCACTGGGAGATCGGCGCGGCGGCCTGCCAGCGCAGCGTGCCGTCGCGATGCGCGACCACCTGGTAGACGTCGTCATTGCCCTCGACGAGCTGGCTGCCGACGCAGTAGTCGTTGTAGTCGGTTCCCGGTTGCCGCGCGCCGGGGCTGAACAGGCCTGCGGGATTGGTATATGCCCCCGGATTGGGGACGGTGCTCTTCCCACCCGCGGCGGCCCCGCGCGACCAGGCCGCCATGCCGCGCTCGGTGCCGCAGCGAAAACTCTGCCCGCCCGCTACGACGGTCGCGCCCTGCGGATGGCTCGTGCCCGCCCACAGACAGCGGGCCCCGACGCCCGCTCCACTGGTGCGCGCATCGGCGGTGGCGGGCGCGGCACCGAACGCGAGGCCGGCGGCCAGTGCGGCCACCGCGAGGAGGGCGAGCGGCGCGCGGCGGACAGGGGCGGGTTTCGGCAGCGTTGCCGTGTTCATCGTCTTCTCTCTTTCGTCATCGATCAGCCACCGCTGGATGGTGCTGACCGGTAAAGCCAATGGCCGCAAGTTCTTTCGAAACGGGCCGATCAGCAATAGCTGGCGTTGGGACGGCAGACGACCCAGCCGTCGCCGTCGGTGCGCGGCACCGCGGCCCACGTCGCCGCGCCGTCGCCGCGGGTGTCCGTGTCGTCGGCCGGTTTCGGCCCATTCAGATACTCGCGCAAGGCGTTTCGATGCTCGTTCTGCCGCAGCGGGTTGGGGTCGGTGTGGTTGTAGCCGAACGGATCGATGTGATGCGCGCCGGTCGAGTCGCCGGAGATCGTCGATGCGGTGCGTCCGGATGCTTGGCTCGAGTGTGGTCCTGGGTCGGCGAGGGCGACGGCGGCGGTGAGCATCGTCGCCGCGGTGCAGGCGCCGACTATCAGTGCCAGCGCCGCGATGGAACGGCGGTGGCCGCTCGCGCTGCCGATCGATCGCAGGGGGAGAACGCGTCGCGTCATGGCTTCGTTGCCTCTCTGGTCTGATGCGCTCCGGTGATCCGGGCCAGCTCATCTACTGAGTCGAATAGTAGATATCGAAGCTGAGAGGCTGCTTATTGTTTGCGGACGAGCGGGCTGACTCGAACGATGAAAGCTGTAGCTCACCCGCTATAGAGGCTGTAAGCAGCTCCTCGGCAACGTATGAAGTGAGGTCACTCACGTAGGTGAGCAGTAGATGAGGCTTGTGGTGGGGTCGGCCCCGACAAGTGGGGGCGCGGGAAACGGTAACCGGCCCCTCGTCCTCCTCGATGTCCCCGGCAGAACCCGTTGGGGATTGGGGAAGTCGAATGCCTCGTTGGTCGAGAAGTGCCGCGCTGTCCGCGATCATGGCGATGGCCGTGTTGCTCGGCATCGAAATGTCTTGTGGCACAGCGAACGCCGCTCCTGCCGAGCTGACCAGATGCGCGGTCACCGACGGCCGCAAGCCGCAGACGGCGACGCCCGAGGAGGTCGGGATCGACTCGGCCGCGCTGCGCGACGCGGTGCGGTTCGCCGCCGATCCCACCCGCCGCAACGTCCAGGTGTTCCGCAACAACTGCCTGATCGCCACCGGACCGAGAAACGACCAGACCGGCGGCCTGCCGTGGAACCTGTGGAGCAGCACGAAGAGCGTGGTCTCGCTGGTCGCGGGCATCGCCATCGATGAGGGGCGCCTGCGGCTCGACGACCCCATCGACGCCTACCTCCCCGCCGGCCTCGGCGACGCGGCGCATCGCGCGATCACCGTCCGCAGCCTGCTCACCGAGACCTCGGGCGTGCAGGTGGCGGTCGCCTCGGAGGGCGTCACCGGCTTGGCGCAGCTCGACCCCAACGTGGTGGCGCAGGCCTTGGCGATGCCCATCGAGAAGCCGCAGGGCGTGGAGTGGAAATACAGTCAGCGGGCGGTGGATCTGCTCGTCTACGTCGTGCAGCGGTCGGTCGGCGCCGACTTCCAGGCCTACGCCCAGCGAAAGCTGTTCGACCCATTGGGCATTCGGCGCACCGAC
>NZ_BAGH01000352.1 GCF_000308715.1 Nocardia tenerifensis NBRC 101015 | reverse complement strand
TCCCTGGCGCCGGGCCCGCACGAGACCTTCGGCCTCGCCGCGCTCGAGGCCCTGGCGGCGGGCACCCCGGTGGTGGCGAGCCGGTCCTCGGCGCTGCGCGACATCGTGACCGCCGAGTGCGGCGCGGTTGCCGAGGACCGCGGCTCGGCGTTCGCGCAGGCGGTCACCGACGTGCTCGCGCTCCCGACGGACGGGCGCAGGCAGGCCGCCCGCAGCCGAGCCGAGCAGTACTCCTGGCCGAGGGCGGTCGCCGGAATGCTCGCCGTACTGGGCCGCTGAGCCGCGCTCGAGTACCCTGCGGTGAGCCGATTCGAGCAATTCGAGATGGGGATGCGCAGTGCGAGCTAACGGGCGACTGGGCCGCAAGACAGTGCGGGACGCGAAGGTGCTGATCACGGGCGCGGCCAGCGGAATAGGCCGGGCCACCGCGCTGGCCGCCGCGGCCGAGGGCGCCGAGGTGGTGCTCACCGACGTCGACGTCGAGGGCCTGGACGAGACGGTGGCCGACATCCGGCGCGCGGGCGGCGTCGTGCTGGTCGCGCAGGCCTTCGACATCACCGACTACGACGCCGTCACCGCGTTCGCCGAGAAGGTGCACGCCGCGCACGGCAGCCTCGACATCGTGATGAACGTCGCGGGCACCTCGGCCTGGGGCACCGTGGAGAACCTGGAGCACAAGCACTGGCGGCGCATGGTCGAGGTGAACCTGATGGGCCCGATCCACGTCATCGAGAACTTCGTGCCGCCGATGGTGCGGGCGGGCAAGGGCGGCGCGCTGGTCAACGTGTCCTCCGCGGCCGGGCTGCTCGCGCTGCCCTGGCACGCCGCCTACAGCGCGAGCAAGTACGGCATTCGCGGCGTCTCCGAGGTGCTGCGGTTCGACCTGGACCAGCACGGCATCTCGGTGCACCTGGTGGTGCCCGGCGCGGTGAACACCCCGCTGGTGCAGAGCGTCGACATCGTGGGCGTGGACCGGGAGTCGCCGAAGATCCAGCGGCTCACCCAGTCGTTCACCAAGCACGCGGTGACGCCGGACCACGTCGCGGCGTCGATCCTGCGCGGGGTCACCCGCAACCGGTTCCTGATCTACACGTCCTTCGACATCAGGTTCGGTTACTGGTGGGCGCGAAAGTTCGCCCTGCCCTACGAGATCGTGATGCGGCGGGCCAGCGCCCGGTTCAGCAGGTTGTTGGCCGCCCAGCGCAGTTGAGCTGCACGTCGAGCACGCGCGCGCCCGGCCCCTCGGTGCCGAGCCGGTCGTGTTCGTTGACCAGTTTGCAGCTGCCCAGCGACAGGCAGCCGCAGCCGATGCAGCCGGTCAGGTTGTCGCGCAGGCGAATCAGCTGGGTGATGCGGTCGTCGAGGTCGGCGCGCCAGTTGGTGGACAGCGTCTCCCAGTCGCGACGGGTCGGGTTGCGACCCTCCGGCAGCTGATCGAGGGCGTCGCGAATCTCGCTGAGCGGTATGCCGACTCGCTGCGAGATACGGATGAAGGCGACGCGCCGCAGCGTCTCTCGCGCGTATCTGCGTTGGTTGCCGCTGGTCCGGCGGCTGCTGATGAGGCCCTCGCGTTCGTAGAAGTGCAACGCGGAAACTGCTACTCCGCTACGCTCGGAAAGCTGCCCGGGGGTCAGCTCCTTCGCTCGCCAATCGGCTGTCGACATGCACGCTCCTCCATTCTCCTCAACAATACTTGAGGTTAGGGTGTGCTGGGGCGAGAATCGCGCCCTTCTCCCAAGTCGCCCGGATCACGCGGCGAGCGATGTCACACGCGGCAAGACGGCAACGAAGACCCGAATTGCGTGCTCTCGAGCCCGCGGCGAACTACGGTCTGAGCATGGGAGCAGACGCTGTGCCCGCGCGGCACGGAGAGGATTCGGACACCGACGGGCTAGATCCCGACGGTCCCGGCACGCGGTCTTCGGTGACCTCGGAGGTCGGCACGCTGCGCACGGTGATGCTGCATCGGCCCGGCGACGAGCTGCGCAGGCTCACCCCCCGCAACAACGACCAGCTGCTTTTCGACGGCATCCCGTGGGTCGAGCGGGCCCAGCAGGAACACGACGCGTTCGCCGGCGTGCTGCGCGAGCGCGGCGTCGAGGTGCTGCTGCTCGCCGACCTGCTCGCCGAGACCCTCGCGGTCAGCGGCGCGGCCCGCATCCAGGGCATCTCCGCCGCCGTCGACGCGCGCAGGCTCGGGCACGCGCTGGCCGACGAGCTCGCCGCCTTCCTGCGCGGCGTGCGGGCCAGGGACCTGGCCAACATCCTGATGGCCGGGATGACCTTCGACGAGTTGCCGTTCGGGCCGGACGCGACCTCGCTGGTGCGGCGGATGCACCACGGCGCCGACTTCGTCATCGATCCGCTGCCCAACCTGCTGTTCACCAGGGACTCCTCGTTCTGGATCGGGCCGAGGGTCGCGATCACCTCCCTGGCGCTGCCCGCGCGCAGCCGGGAGACCTCGCTCACCGATCTGATCTACGCGTTCCACCCGCGCTTCCTCGGCGTGCGCCGCGCCTACGAGTCGCACACCGCGCCCATCGAGGGCGGCGACGTGCTGCTGCTCGCGCCGGGCGTCGTCGCGGTCGGCGTCGGCGAACGCACCTCGCCGGCCGGCGCGGAAGCGTTGGCGCGCAGCCTGTTCGACGACGACCTGGCGCACACCGTGCTCGTCGTGCCGATCGCGCAGAACCGGGCGACCATGCACCTGGACACCGTGTGCACGATGGTCGACCGCGACGCGCTGGTGATGTATCCGGCGGTGCGCGACTCGTTGCGCGCGTTCACCATTCAGCGCGAGGACGACTACGGCGGCCGCAACGGCGCGGGCAAGGTGGCGATGAGCGGCCCCGACCCGTTCCTCGTCGCCGCGGCCAAGGCCATGGGCATCGACAAGCTCCGGGTGATCGATACCGGGCTCGACGGCGTCACCGCTGAGCGCGAGCAGTGGGACGACGGCAACAACACCCTCGCGCTCGCGCCCGGCGTGGTGGCCGCCTACGAGCGCAACGAGATGACCAACGCGCGCTTGGCGGACGCCGGCATCGAGGTGCTGCGCATTCCCGGCTCCGAACTCGGGTCCGGTCGAGGCGGACCCCGCTGCCTGTCCTGTCCGATCTCCCGGGATGAGTTGTGAGTCGATCATGTTCAGCATCACCGTGTCGCACGAGTCGGCCGTCCCGCCCTACGAGCAGCTGCGCATGGGCGTCATCGCCAAGGTGCGCTCCGGCGAGCTGACCGCGGGCACGAAGATTCCCACGGTGCGGGCCCTGGCCGCGCAGCTGGGTCTCGCGCCGAACACCGTGGCCCGCGCCTACCGCGAGCTCGAGGCCGACGGTGTCGTCGAAACCCGGGGCAGGCAGGGCTCTTTCATCGCCTCCTCCGGCGACCCGACGCGCGACGTCGCGGGCCGCGCGGCCACGGCGTACGTGGCCACCGTCCGCCGCTTGGGGTTGGACGACGCGGCCGCCCTGCGTTACGTCAGGGCGGCGCTGGAGGGTTAGGCCCTGTGTCGAAGTCCCATCCGGCGCCTCCGGTGGCTGGATCGCCGCCTGGCCGCGTTGTCGTCGTCGCCGATACAAACCCGGTATCGGCTCCTCCTCCGCCTTGCCAGGCGACGATCCAGCCACCGGATGCATCCGGCCGGACTTCGACACAGGGCCTAGGCGCGCCGGGGCTAACGCCAGCTCGGTAGCCAGAGGTGGTCGTGCCAGTTGCCCGGCGTGATGGGCAGCGCGGTGAGGATCGGCCAGAGCCAGATGAAGTTGGCGATCACCAGGCCGAGGTAGATGCACACCGCGAGCAGGCCGAGGGCGTGGCGTTCGTCGGGCGAGACCGGTAGGTAGGTGCCGACGGGGCTGCGCGGCACGGCTGTTCGCCGCGAAGGCCCCAGTATGTCGCCGAGCACCAGGGCCAGGCCCATCACCAGGAAGGGCGCGAGGGCGACGGCGTAGAAGTAGTACATCTGCCGGTCGAGGGTCAGGAACCAGGGCAGCAGGGCCGCGCCGTAGCCGACGAGCACCGCGGCGTAACGCCAGTCGCGGCGGACGACGCTGCGCCACAGCATCCAGGCGATCACCGGGAAGGCGAGCCACCAGATCGCCGGGGTACCGATCAGCATCACGGCCTTCACGCACTGCGTCTGCCCGCAGCCGCTGACGCCGTTGTCGGCGTAGTAATAGAGCATCGGCCGCAGGCCCATCGGCCAGGTCCACGGCTTGGACTCCCACGGGTGGTGGTTGCCCGCCGAGTTGGTCAGGCCCTCATGGAATTTCAGCGCCTCGCCGCTGTAGAACCACAGCGAGCGCAGCGCGTCGGGCACCCAGCCGAACGGGCCGCCGACCCCGACCTGGTTGCCCACCGCGTACCGATCGATGCCGGTCTCGCTGGCGAACCACGCCCAGTACGTGCCGAGATACACCCCGATCGGGATGAGCACCAGCGCGTACAACGCGGGCCCGACGTCGCGAAGGCCCGTGCCGAACCACGGCCTGCGCACGCCGTAGGCCTTGCGCGCCGCCACGTCGAAGCAGACGCTGAGCAGGCCGAAGGCCACGATGAAGTAGACGCCGGACCACTTTGTCCCACAGGCCAATCCGAGCAGCACTCCAGCGCCGAAGCGCCACCAGCGCACCCCGAGCCGAGGCCCCCACGGGGTCTGCTCGATCCGGCCCTCGGCGTCCGCCCGCGCCAGCCTGGCCCGCACCTCGTCGCGGTCGACGATCAGACAGCCGAAGGCCGCGGTGACGAAGAACGCGAGGAAGATGTCGAGCATGCCGATGCGCGAGGAGACGAACGTGGTGCCGTCGGCGATGAGCAGGATGCCCGCGATCGCGCCGACCAGCGTGGACCGCGCCAGCCGCCGCACGATCCTGATGACGAGCAGGATCAGCACGGTCCCGAGGAACGCCGAGGCGAAGCGCCAGCCCCAGCCGTTGTAGCCGAACAGCGCCTCGCCGACCGCGATGAGCTGCTTGCCGATCGGCGGGTGCACCACCAGGCCGTAGCCCGGATTGTCCTCCACCCAACCGCCGTTGAGCATCTGCCAGCCCTGCGGCGCGTAGTGCTTTTCGTCGAACACCGGGGTGCCCGCGTCGGTCGGGTAGTTGAGCATGGTGAACCGCGTCACCGCGGCGATCACCGTGAGGAACGCGGTGACCAGCCAGCCGCGCAGCGTATCGGTCGGCCCGAAATCCGGATGCGGTCGCCGCGGAGCGGGACTCGACCAGGAGGGCACAGGCCCGAACGGAGCGGTCGCGCGCTGGTCGGTCACCTGTGTCACGCCCCGATCGTATGCTGTGCGCGGCCGCAGGTCCCGCAGCGGTGAGCCCGACACCGTGTGAATCTCATAGCACGCGCCCGCCGGTGCCGTGGTCACGATCACATACCGACCCAGCGGCCTGCCGTGGTCGAGGCTGTCTGGGGACCGCTCGCGAAAAAGGTCATGTGGCGCGATCGTTCGCCCGCGACGGAGCCGGGTGCCGGGCGGGTGGGCACCTCGGCGGCGACCTGTCCGGCGGCGACCTGTCTGGCGGTGAACCTTCAGGTGCCGGCCCTTCCGGCGGCGGCCTGTCTGGCGGCGAACCTTCAGGTGCTGGCCCTTCCGGCGGTGACCGCTCAGGCGGCGACCAGCGCGGCGGCCACGTCGGATAGGCGGATGGATAGGCTGCGGGGGAGGTCGGTGGGTGCCGGCGGTCGAGACGGGAGTGCGGTGGCGGACGAGTCGACAGGGCCGGGCAGGCTGGTGCTCGCGGCGACGCCGATGGGCGACATCGGTGACGCGTCGCAGCGGTTGCGTGACGCGCTCGCGTCGGCCGATGTCGTCGCGGCCGAGGACACGCGGCGCACCAGGTCGCTAGCCAAGGCCCTGGGCGTCGAGATCACCGGGCGGGTGGTCAGCTTCTACGACCACGTGGAGACCGCGCGGATCCCGGCGCTGCTCGGCGATATCGCCGACGGTCGCACCGTGCTGCTGGTGACCGACGCGGGCATGCCGTCGGTCAGCGACCCCGGCTACCGCCTCGTCGCGGCCTGTGCGGAGCGCGCCCTGCCGGTGACCTGCCTGCCCGGTCCGTCCGCGGTCACCACCGCGCTGGCGCTGTCCGCGCTTCCGGTGGAACGGTTCTGTTTCGACGGGTTCGCTCCGCGCAAAGGCGGCCAGCGCCGGGAGTGGTTGCGCACCTTGGCTTCCGAGCCGCGCGCCTGTGTCTTCTTCGAGGCGCCGCACCGGCTCGCCGACTGCCTGGCCGACGCCGTCGAAGTGCTCGGCCCCGACCGCCGCGCCGCGGTCTGCCGCGAGCTGACCAAGACCTACGAGGAGGTCGTGCGCGGCACGCTCGCCGAGCTCGCCGCGTGGGCCGTCGACGGCGCCCGCGGCGAGATCACCGTCGTCCTCGAGGGCGCGCGGCCGACCGCCGCCGACCCCGCGGACCTGGTCGAGGAGGTCGAGGCGCTGGCCGCCGACGGCCTGCGGCTCAAGGACGCGTGCGCCAGGGTCGCGACCGCCAACGGCGTCTCCCGCAACGAGCTCTACGACGCGGTGCTGACCGCCCGCCGCGACGGCGCGGACTGACCGCCGCGCGTCCACCCGGCGGCCGATGCGCGCGCCACGCGGACGCGGCATGATCGTCGGTATGTCATCTCTGGAAAGCAAGGCCAAGGCCTTCCTCGCCCTGCACCGTCCGGGCGATCCCGCCGTGCTGCCGACCGTGTGGGACGCGTGGTCGGCGAAGGTCGCGGTGGACGCCGGGTTCTCGGCGCTCACCCTGGGCAGCCACCCCGTCGCCGACTCGATCGGCCGCACCGACGGCGAGGGCATGACCTTCGCCGAGTTGCTCACCCGCGTCCGGCAGATCACCGAGGCCGTCGAGGTGCCGGTCTCGGTCGATATCGAGTCCGGCTACGGCCTCGAACCGGCCCAGCTCATCGAGGGTCTGCTCGAGGCGGGCGCCGTCGGCCTCAATATCGAGGACACCGTGCACAGCGAGGGCAAGCGCCTGCGCTCCCCGCAGGAGCACGCCGACCTCGTGCACGGGCTGCGCCAGTTCGCCGACGCGGCGGGGGTGCACGTGGTGGTGAACGCCAGGACCGATCTGTTCCTGCGGCAGGACGGCGACGAGGCCGACCGGGTGGACCGCGCCATCGAGCGCCTGCGGCTCGCCGCCACGGCGGGCGCCGACGTGCTGTTCCCGGCGGGCGCGCAGGGCGATGCCGTCGTGCGCAGGCTGACCGGCGAACTGCCGCTGCCGATCAGCATGGTCGGCCTGCCGGACAAGTCCGACAAGGCGCAGCTGGCCGATCAGGGCGTCGCGCGCATCAGCTTCGGGCCGTTCCTGCAGCGATCGCTCACCGCCGAGATCGAGCGGCTGCTCGCGCGCTGGAAGTAGCGCAAGCGGACGAGTGGCACACCGTCGAGAGTCGTTCTCGCGGAAGGCTTCAGACGTGCGCCACTCGTCGCTCAGTGTGAAAGCCTGTGTTAGGCAGAGTTTCAGCGTCGCAGGCCGAGGGTCGCGCTGACGAAGTCCACGAAAAGCGGTGTCAATCCGGGGACGCGGGCGGCGCCGTCGGACACGATGGCCCGGCGGGTGCGCTCGCCGATCGCGTCCGGGATGAGCGCGATCAGCTCGTCGGAGACCTCGGGCAGCGCCGGATCCGCTTGGCGCGCTTGGTCGTAGAAGGCGCGGTACAGTTCGGCGAAGCGGTCGACCGCCAGATCGCGATAGTCGACGGCGGATTGGTTCACCTTGAACGACTCGACCAGCACCAGGCGCGCGAAATCCGGTTCGGCGGCGACGGTTTCGCAGAATGTGCCGACGATCGACTCGATCCTGGCGTGCACGTCGGCCGTCGGCGTCAGCTGCGCCAGCTCCTCGGTGATCCGGGTGGCGACGATGTCCACGCCGGTGTGCACCGCCTCGACGAAACACTCCTCCTTGTTCGCGAAGTGCTCGTAGAAGGTGCTGCGCGAGACCCGTGCGCGGGCAACGATATCGGTGAGCGTGGTGCCGGGATAGCCCTTGCGGTCGACGCATTCGACCATCGCCTCGATCAGTCGCCCGCGCTGGGAGACCAGGACGGCGTCGCGCGCCGCTCGATGCCGGTCGGCGAAGCCGTTGTGCGCCTCGGTGGTCGAGTCGGTCGTTTGTTGCCGTCGCATGGGTGCCCTCCCTGATCGGCGAACGTGAACATCCGTAACCCAGCATTATGCGACTGTGCGCGAGTGGGTATGCGTCGGTGCACGACGCCGGCCGTCTCGGTCCGCGATCGTCTCCGGCGGGTCGCCTTTGACCCATTCGAAGCGTCACGGGGGTCGAACAGAATGCACCGTGCGTCGCACAGTACTCCGATGCGCCGTGAATGGGCACGGGCGCAACATGTTTCGGGCGCTCGAGCGCCGCGCGATGCTCGCCCCGATCAGTCCTTCGGCTCGATGTACTTGGGGTACACCGGTTCCGGCGCGGGAAGCGCCACACCCGGCTCGATCGGCGTCGCGATATCGGCGAACGTCCGACCCTGCTGGCCGAGCTGATCGAGGATCTTGGCCGCCGAGCCCGGCATCACCGGCTGCACCAGGATGGCGACGATCCGCAGCACCTCGAGGGTCACGTACAGCACCGTCGCCTCGCGGGCCAGATCCTCCGGCGTGCCGGACTTGGCCAGCGCCCACGGGGCCTGCGCGGAGAAGTACTTGTTCGTCTCGCCGAGGGTCAGCCAGATCGCCTCGAGCGCGAGATGCATTTGCTGCGCGTCGAACTCGGCGCGGCAGCGGTCGAGCAGCCCGTTGGCGAGCTCGAGCAGCGCGCGGTCGGCGTCGGTGAACTCGCCGGGCGTCGGCACGACCCCGCCGCAGTCGCGCGCGACCAGCTTCGTGCTGCGCTGCACCAGGTTGCCGAACTCGTTGGCCAGGTCGGAGTTGATCCGGCCGACGATCGCCTCGTGGCTGTAGCTGCCGTCCTGGCCGTAGGAGATCTCGCGCAGCAGGAAGAAGCGCACCGCGTCGACGCCGTAGGTCTCGACCAGCTCCAGCGGGTCGACCACATTGCCGACCGACTTGGACATCTTCTCGCCCTTGTTGTACAGGAACCCGTGCACGAACACGCGTTTGGGCACCTCGACGCCGGCCGAGAGCAGGAACGCGGGCCAGTACACGGTGTGGAACCGGGTGATGTCCTTGCCGACGATGTGCACGTCGGCGGGCCAGAACTTGCGGAACGCGGCGGAGTCGGTGTTCGGGTAGCCGACGCCGGTGACGTAGTTGGTGAGCGCGTCCATCCACACGTACATCACGTGATCGGGGTGGCCGGGCACCGGCACGCCCCAGTCGAAGGTGGTGCGCGAGATGGACAGATCCTTCAGCCCCGCCTTGACGTAGCTGACGATCTCGTTGCGCCGCGTCGCGGGCGCGATGAACTCGGGGTGCTCCTCGTAGAGCGCTAGCAGCCTGTCCTGATAGGCCGAGAGCTTGAAGAAGAAGTTCGACTCCTCGGTCCAGGTGACCGGCGTCTTCGACTCGGTGGAGATGCGCGTGCCGTCGTCGAGCAGCGTCGTCTCCTCCTCGGTGTAGAAGGCCTCGTCGCGCACCGAGTACCAGCCCGAGTAGTTGCCGAGGTAAATGTCGCCGTTGGCGAGCATCCGCTCCCACATCGCCACGCTGGCCGCGAGGTGGTCCTCGTCGGTGGTCCGGATGAACCGGTCGTAGGAGATGCCGAGCGTCTTGTCCAGCGCCTCGAACACGTCGGAGTTGCGGCTCGCGAGCTCCTGCACCGGGATGCCCTCGGCGACCGCCGCCTGCTGCATCTTCTGGCCGTGCTCGTCCGTGCCGGTCATGAAGAAGACGTCGTAGCCGTCGAGCCGCTTGAACCGGGCGATGGCGTCGGCCGAGATGTACTCGTACGCATGCCCGATGTGCGGCGCACCGTTCGGGTAGGCGATGGCCGTGGTGATGTAGAAGGCGGGGCGGTCAGCTTCGCTCATGGTGTGTCTACTGTAATGCGCGTGGTTTCCTACGCTCACGCGAATATCCGCCGTGCCGCCGCCCCCGCCGCGCCGGTGCGGTCCACCGGTGCCGAAACCGCTGTGTCCGGCGGGTTTCGATGAGTAGCAAGCGTCCCGCGCCGGAGCTGCCCGAGCCGCTCGCGCCGCTCGTCGACGCGCATACCCACCTCGATGCCTGCGGCGCCACCGACGCCGCCTCGACCGCGGTGATCGTGGAGCGCGCCGCC
Organism: Nocardia tenerifensis NBRC 101015; assembly: GCF_000308715.1. Lineage (GTDB taxonomy): Bacteria > Actinomycetota > Actinomycetes > Mycobacteriales > Mycobacteriaceae > Nocardia > Nocardia tenerifensis. Next base: position 33,142 of record NZ_BAGH01000352.1, on the reverse strand, counting down.
TCGGTCGGGGTCGGCCAGGTGGTCACCGTCGCCGACGACCTCGCCGCCGCGCAGTGGGCCGTGCGGGCCGCGCACTGGGACCAGCGGGTCTACGCGGCGGTCGCGCTGCACCCGACCCGGGCCAACGCCCTCGACGACGCCGCGAAGGCCGAACTCGAACGGCTCGCCGCCGATCCGCGCGTCGTCGCGATCGGCGAGACCGGCCTCGACTACTACTGGCCCGGCAAGCTCGACGGCTGCGCCGATGTCGAGACCCAGATCGAGGGCTTCCGCTGGCACATCGACCTCGCCAAGCGGCTGCGCAAGCCGCTGATGATCCACAATCGCGAGGCCGACCACGATTTGCTGACGGTACTGCTGGACGAGGGCGCGCCGGACACCGTTGTGTTCCACTGTTTCTCGTCGGATACCCACATGGCGCTGGCCTGCGTGGCCGAGGGCTATGTGCTGAGTTTCTCCGGCACGGTGAGTTTCAAGAATGCGCACGAGTTGCGCGAGGCCGCGAAAGTTGTTCCGGACGAGCTCATTCTGGTCGAAACGGACGCGCCGTATTTGACGCCGCATCCGTTCCGTGGGGCGCCCAACGAATCGTATTGCCTGCCGTATACGGTGCGCGCGCTGGCGGAACTACGCGAACAGGACCCGGCGGAATTGGCGAAGATCACGACCGCGAACGCGCGGCGCGTGTACGGAATCTGACAAGCGCAAATTTCCGGCACTCTGAGTACCCGCAAGGGGGCTGGATAAGCGGTGTGTGTCGTAGGTCACATTGGGATGCGTATTTCGTGATCAAGCTGCGGCAGCGATATCTTTTCGTGATATTGAAAGCCCCAGCTGACGTACGTACCGGTTGTCGGCTCCCAAACCCGTCGTTATCGTACTGTGACCATGTCCCCTTTCACGCGAATCAACCAGTCGCGATCCCCGCTGCTCTACGCGGCGGTAGGCGCACTGTTGATGACACTGATCGTCGGCGCGGGCCTGGCGATCGTGAACCGCAAGACGGTGACGGTCGTCGTCGACGGTGAGAAGCGCGTCGAGACGACGATGTCCCTCGACGTCCGCGGCGTGCTGCGGGCCGCCGGGTTCGCCGTCTCCGAGCGCGACCGGGTGATTCCCGCGCTCGCCGCGAAGATCGGCGACGGCGCGACCATCACGCTCAACCGGGCCCGCGAGGTGAAGCTCATGGTCGACGGCCAGGCGCGCAGCGTGTGGACCACCGGCCTGACCGCGGGCGAGGCGCTCGAACAGCTCAGCCTGCCCAAAGAGGTGTACGTCTCGCCGGGTCGGGACGAGCGGCTGCCGCTGGAGGGGGCCGCGCTGAAGGTCGCCACGCCGCGGACGGTCTCGTTGCTCGACGGCATCGGCGCGCCGGTCGACGTGCGTCTCGCCGCGCCGACGGTCGGCGAGTTCCTGTCGGTGGCGGGCATTCCGCTGATCGAGCAGGACACCGTCGAGCCCGCGGCGTCCACGCCGCTGACCGACGGCGTGCGAATCACGGTGACCCGCAAGCGAATCGAGAAGCGCACGGAGACGCTGCCGCTCGACCCGCCGGAGAACGTGATCGAGGACCCGACCATGAACATGAGCCGGTCGGTGGTGGAGACCGAGGGCGCGCCGGGCGTTCAGGACGTCACCTTCGCGGTGACCATGGTCAACGGCGCGGAGGTGGAGCGTAAGCCGATCGCCTCGACGGTGACGGTGACCGCGCAGCCCAAGACCATCCGCAAGGGCGCCAAGCCGGGCACCGAGGTGCCGCCCGTGCGCGACGGCGCGATCTGGGACGCGCTGGCCCGCTGCGAATCCACCGGCAACTGGAACATCAACAACGGCAACGGTTACTACGGCGGCATCCAATTCGACCAGGGCACCTGGGAACGCCAGGGCGGCCTGAAGTACGCGCCCCGCGCCGACCTGGCGACCCGCGAGGAGCAGATCGCCATCGCCGAGATCACCCGCGCCCGCCAGGGCTGGGGCGCCTGGCCCGCCTGCACCAGCCGCCTCGGCATCAGCTGAATCACCGCGGCGGCGGCGCGCGGTTCGCTCGGGGATTACTGAGGCTCGCTGATCTGTACACTCGTGCCGGTTTGTGACGGTGTGGGTCGGGGCAGTGAGGTGTGGTCGATGCGGGTTGTGCGGATGGGTAGGCGTGCGGTGGCGGCGGCCGCGCTGGCGGCGAGTGCCGCGTTGTTCGTGAATGTCGCTCCGGTGCAGGCACAGCCGCAGACGCCGCCCGCGCAGGTGCGGCCGCCGGGGACGGTGATCTCGGCCGTCGCGCAGCCCGACGGCTGGCGCGGGGTGGCGGGCGGCTCGGTGCTCGACTACTGGATGCGCGCCTCGGACGGCACGCCGCGTCCGGCCAGCGGCGCGCTGTTCGTCCCGGGTGGCACGCCGCCCGCGGGAGGCTGGCCGGTGATCGCCTATGACCACGGCACCAGCGGTCTCGGTGCGGGCTGTGGCGGGCAGTCCGATCCGGAGGGACATCCGTATCCACAGATCCGGTCCAAAGAAGACCTGCTGATCCAGCGGTTGCTCGCACAGGGTTTCGCCGTGGTCGCGCCCGACTACCTCGGACTCGGCCGCTTCGACACCGGCCCGCATCCGTACCTGGAGATCGCCAGCGAGGCGACGGCCACCATCGATCTGCTGCGCGCGGCCCGCTCGATCCACCCCGAACTGTCGCGCACCTGGGCCGTGCTCGGCGCGTCGCAGGGCGGTCAGGCCGCGCTCGGCACGGGCCACCTCCAGGCCACCTACGCGCCCGAACTCGACTTCCGCGGCACCATCGCGATCGACCCGGAATCGGACGTGGAGAAGGTGCTGCCGCTGGCCGGGCCGATCATTCCGGCCGTGCCGGGCAATGACGGCGCGATGAGCTTCTTCGTCAGCATCCTGGCCGGGCTGCGCGCGGCCCGCCCGGACGTGCCCGTCGAGCAGTACCTGACGCCGAAGGGGCGCGAGGTCCTCGACAGCGTCGGCGCCCTGTGCCTGGACGGCATCACCGACCGCGTGCGCGGACTCGGCGTAGGCGACCTGCTCGCCCGGCCGCTCGCCGAGGAGCCCATCCGCTCCGCGCTCGACGCCTACCTGACCGTGCCGACCTCCGGGTACGACGCGCCGATCCTGTTGCTGCTCAACATCACCGACACCACCGTCCCGTCTCCGCTGCACGCGGCCCTCGCCGCGCAACTCGCCGCCAACGGGGTGGACTTCCAGACCGTCGTCGGCACCGGGCGGCACACCCAGCTCGACTCGTCGATGCAGGCGGCCATCGACGCCTTCCTCGACCGCGTCAAGGCCACCCCGCCCGCGCGCTAGGCGCCGCGGACGTTGATAGGTTCTTCGGGTGTCCGAACCTGAAGTTGCTGCTCGTGGGAGTGCCGCGCTGCTGGGACCCGCCGAGGTGCGGGTGCTGGCCGAGCGGCTCGGCGTGCGGCCGACCAAGCAGCTCGGGCAGAACTTCGTGCACGACGCGAACACGGTGCGGCGGATCGTCGCCGCCGCCGGCGTCGGACGCGCGGACGTGGTGCTCGAGGTCGGGCCGGGGCTGGGCTCGCTGACCCTGGCGCTGCTCGACGTGGTGGATTCGGTGGTCGCGGTGGAGATCGACCCGGTGCTCGCCCGGCACCTTCCGGTGACCGTCGCGGACCGCGCGCCGGAGCTGGCCGACCGGCTCTCGGTGGTCGAGGCGGACGCGCTGCGGGTCGCCGCCGCGGACCTGCCGAGGGTGCCCACCGCGCTGGTGGCGAACCTGCCGTACAACGTCGCGGTGCCGGTGCTGCTCCATCTGCTCGCCGAATTGCCCAGTCTCACGGTCGCTTTGGTGATGGTGCAGGCGGAGGTGGCCGACCGGCTCGCGGCGTCCCCCGGCAGCCGGACCTACGGCGTGCCCAGTGTGAAGGCCGGCTTCTTCGGCGCCGTGCGTCGCGCGGGTGCGGTAGGCACGCAGGTCTTCTGGCCCGCCCCGCGCGTCGACTCCGGCCTCGTCCGCATCGATCGTTACGCCGAACCGCCGTGGCCGATGGACGACGATCACCGCCGCCGCGTCTGGGAGGTCGTCGACGCGGCCTTCGCCCAGCGCCGCAAGACGCTGCGCGCCGCCCTCGCGGGCTGGGCCGGCTCGCCCGCCGAGGCCGAACGCCGCCTGCTCGCCGCGGGCATCGAACCCACCGCGCGCGGTGAAACCCTCGACACCGCCGCCTTCGTCCGCCTCGCCGCGCAGGGTTGATCGGGCTCTTCAGGAGCCGCGTCGCAGCGAGCCCGCTGATGTCGTACTGGTCGGTTTGCGTTGGGCCCGAATCGAATACGCACTGCGCAGGTCATCGATGGCGCGATCCATCGGCCGCATTCAGCTATGCAGATTGTGGATAACGCACTTTTGCCTTTCCCATTGCGTAGGAGGCAATCCGGCGGGCGCCGCCGATTCGCTTGTGCCTCTTATCGATCCGTGCGGCACGGTAAGCGCAGGTCACCTCGGCGATCCGCCCTGTGGTCCGACGGGTGCGGTGGTCAGTGCCCGCCACCCTGATGCGGCGCGCCGCCGGATGTGGATGGGCCTGTGGATGATTCGACCATGGGTGCCTGCATGGTGAACTCGGCCGTGTGCACCGCGCCGCCGTGGGAGAAGTCTAGATACAGCCGATACGCGCCCGCACTCGGGGCCTGTGCGTGGAACGCGACCTCCGGACCCGGTGGGGTGCGGCCGATCTCGCCCTCCGGATGCACGTGCAGGTAGGCGAGGTCGTTCGCGCGCAACGCGACCAGATGCGCGTACGCGCCGAGGTAGGGCTCGAGATCGGTGACCGGCGTGCCGTCGCGGACGACGGTGAACCGTAACTCGCTGCCCGCGGTGCTGAGGTCGCCGTTCGCCGTGACCTGGTAGCCGTCCACCGTCGTCGTCCGCGACGGAGTCGGAAGTGGTTGCGGCGCAGCCGGTCCCGCCACGGTGACGGTACGGCTGAGCACCAGTGGCTCCGCATCCTCCGGCGCGAAGTCCGCGAACACCCGATACGTGCCGGGCTGCGCCCAACTCCAGTCGATCGACCAGGTGCCGGCGGCGTCCATGGTCGGATGCGCGTGCCGGTACTGCGTCGCGTCGGAGCGGACGACGATCAGGTGCAGCTTCTTGTCGTGCTGGGTGCGGAACCGGACGACCGGCGTGTCGTCCGGCCCGGTGATTCGGAAACGCAGGGGACCGGCCTGGTTCGGCTCCGTCGGCGCGGTCGGGTCGGACAGGGTGTAGCCGGATCGCGTCGGCGACAGTCCCGTGTCCGCCCCGGCCGGGCGCGCCGTGTCGTCGGGTGTGCGCCCGGCCGGATCGCCCACCAGGGCGCCGATGCCGAGCGCGGCACCGAACAGCACGACGAGTACGCCGCCGAAGACGGCGAACCTCAGCCGGTCCTGCATCAGACCGCGACCTCGTAACCCGCCTCGTCGACCGCGGCGACGATGTCGGCGTCGGCGATCGGGGCCGCGCTGTCGACCGTGACCGCGCCGGTGGCGAGATCCACGTCGACACTGGTCACGCCGTCGATCTTGCCGATCTCCGATTTGACGGAGCTCACGCAGTGCCCGCAGGTCATCCCCGTGACGGTGTAGGTGGAACTGGGCATCTCCGACTCCTTCGCTCTTCGTACATCATACGGGCCGGGGGTACCCCGGCTCGAACGAAGATACCCCCGCTGGGTATTGCGCGCAAGTGGCGGAGCGCCGCTCATCGCGCGCGTATCGACCGTACTGTCAGCGTCGCCGCGGCGACCGAAACCGCTGCGAGCGCGGCGATCACGACGTGCGGCCTGCCGTGCGTCTCGTCGCCCACGCTCAGGTATACGCCGACATTGATCAGCCAGTGCCCGACCGCCGCGACCAGCACGCGCTGCCGGAAACCGCCGACGCTGAGCGCGCCGAGCAGCGCGGCGAACGCCATCGTCGAGACGAAGAACGACACCGCCACCACCGGCCCCGCGCCGAACGCCTGCACATGCCACAGCGCCCACGCCGCGCCGGTCACCGCGATCGCCACGAGCCGGCGCGTCCGCGTCTCCAGCAGCGGTTGCAGCAGCCCGCGCCACCCGATCTCCTCGCCCGCCGCGCCGATGAACTGGGCCACGAAGAACACCAGGAAGGGCACGCCGCCGACCGGGGCGGGACCGACCAGGTCACGCCCGGTCGACACCGTTGCCACGGCGATCAACAGTCCGAACAGCAGGCACGCCGCCACGAGGTAACCGAGATTGCGACGCACTGTTCGGCTGGGGGCCGAAGACAGCGGAGCGAGCACTCTGCGGCCGATCGGCCAGGTGGCCAGCGCGCCTATCGTCGGCGCGAACTGAACTAGCGACAAGGCCGCCGGGTCTATGCCCGAAACCGGTTGCAGCGCAAGCATTGCCGCCGAGCCCAGCAGCGTGGACAGGACGTAGACGCCGATCAATGCCCAGAAGGCCCGGCTCGGGGGCGCTGTCCGCGTCGCCTCGGCGGTGCGAAGTCCAGTCCGATCAGTCATCTGGCAAGCGTCACACCGCACCCATGGTTCGCGGTTCAGTCTTCAGGGCTATTTATCCCCGCGCGTTGTCATTCTCGCGGTGTCCGCCGCCTGGTCCCAGCCGTACATCGCCAATTCGGCGACCCGCTCCAGTTCGGCCTGGCTCGCGCCGTCCCGCGCGGCCTGCGACATGCCCTGCATGACCGTGCTGACATAGCGAGCCAGCAACCGCGCGTCGGTCTCGGGGGCGAGGAGGCCCGCGTCGACGTCGGCCTGGATGCGCTCGGCGATCAAACCGAGGTTGCGCGTGCGCATTTCGCGCAGCATGTCGGCGATCTCGCCGCTGTTCGTGTTCATGCCCGCGGTCATCACCAGGCAGCCGTGCGGGCAGTCGGCCCGGGTGTACTCCGCCGCCGCGTCGCGCAGACAGCGCCGCAGCGCCGCCTCGGCCGTCGGCTCCTCGGCGAGCGCGCGCGGGATGAACTGGCCGTACCGCGCGCCGAAACTCCGCACCACCTCGCCGAACAGCGTCGCCTTATCGCCGAACGCCGCGTAGAGGCTCGGTGCGCCGATGCCCATCGCCGCAGTGAGGTCGCCGATCGAGGTGGCCTCGTAGCCGCGCGCCCAGAACAGGCGGGTGGCCTTGTCGAGCGCGGCCTCCCGATCGAAGGAGCGCGGCCTGCCGCGGGTCGGGGTGGTCATGGGACACATTCTATAGCGGTCGTTAGAGAATGTGCTAGTGTCCTGGTTCTGTAGTGATCGCTAGAGAAAGGGGCCCGCCATGGGCGCACTGACAGGCAAGACGGCGCTGGTGACCGGAGGCAGCCGCGGCATCGGCCGGGGCATCGCGGAACGGCTCGGCCGGGACGGGGCGCGGGTCGCGGTGCACTACAACGGGAATGAGCAGGCGGCCAAGGAAACCGTCGCGGCGATCGAGGCCGGGGGCGGCTCGGCCTTCGCGATCCGCGCCGAACTCGGCGTGCGCGACGACGCCGCGGCGCTGTGGTCCGCCTTCGACGCGCACGCCGACGGGGTGGATATCCTCGTCAACAACGCGGGCATCGATGGCGTCCGCGAGCCGATCGACGGCACCGACGAGGCGGCGTTCGACCGGGTCTTCGCGGTCAACGCCAAGGCGCCGTTCTTCGTCACCAAGCTCGGCCTGGACCGGATGCGCGACGGCGGCCGCATCATCAACCTCTCGACCGGACTCACGCACGGCGCGCGCATGCCGCAGCTGGTCGCCTACACGATGACCAAGGGCGCGATCGACGCCTTCACCAGCGTGCTAGCCAAGCAGGTCGGCGCGCGCGGCATCACCGTGAACGCGGTGGCGCCCGGCATCATCGACACCGATATGAACGCGAGCTTCCTGGGCGACCCCGCGACCGCCGCGACGGTGGCGGACATGTCTCCGCTGAAGCGGCTCGCCCAGCCCGCCGAGGTGGCCGATATCGTCGGCTTTCTCGCCTCCGACGACGCCCGCTGGGTGACGGGCCAGTGGATCGACGCCACCGGCGGCGCGCTGCTGTAACCGAATGATTCACGTCGAGTGAAAGGCGGATATCGGGCCGCGCGATGGCCAGGACCAACCGTTAGGCTTGGGCACCGTGCTGTCAGTTGTGCCGAGCCCCATCACCGTGCGCGCGCCGTCGAAGGTGAACCTCCACCTCGGAGTCGGTGACCTGCGCGCCGATGGGTTCCATGACCTGACAACCGTATTCCAGGCGCTGTCGCTCAGCGACGATGTGGAGATCGCCCCGGCGGCCTCGCTGGCCGTGCGGGTCTCGGGCGAGGGCGCCGCCGAGGTACCCACCGACCGGACCAATCTGGTGTGGAAGGCGGCCGTGCGGCTCGCGCATCTGGCGGGCCGGGCGCCGCTGGTGGAGTTCGCCATCACCAAGGGCATTCCGGTGGCCGGCGGGATGGCGGGCGGCAGCGCGGACGGGGCGGCGGCGCTGGTCGGCCTCAACGAACTGTGGGATCTCGGGCTCACCCGCGAGGAGCTCGCCGCCGTGGCCGCCGAGCTCGGCAGCGACGTGCCGTTCGCGCTGCACGGCGGCACCGCGCTCGGCACCGGGCGCGGCGAGCGACTGCTTCCGGTGCTGTCGCGCAACAGCTTTCACTGGGTGCTCGCGCTGGCCAAGGGCGGGCTGTCCACCCCGGCGGTGTTCGCCGAGCTCGACCGGCTGCGCGAACACGGCAGCCCGCCGCGCCTCGGCGAGCCGCAGCAGCTGATGCAGGCGCTGGCCTCCGGCGACCCGAAACAGCTTGCGCCCCTGCTGGGTAACGATCTGCAGGCGGCCGCGCTGTCGCTGAAACCGGAGCTGCGGCGCACCTTGCGCGCGGGCGTCACCGCGGGTGCGCTCGCGGGCTTGGTCTCCGGGTCCGGCCCGACCTGCGCATTCCTCTGTGAGAGTGAGGATTCCGCGGTGTCCGTGGCGGCGGAGCTGGCGGGCGCAGGCGTCTGCCGCAGCATCCGGACCGCGAGCGGGCCGGTGCCGGGGGCCCGCGTGCTCGGCGGCGAGACTCCCGGCAAACGCTGAGGGCGGCTCAGGCGATCACGTCGGCCAAACGATTGACCTGGTCCGGGTCGCCGCCATAGCAGTAGAGCATGACCTCGTCGGCGCCGAGATCCTCGAATTGGCTTATGGCGGAACGGATCGCGTCGGCGCCGATGAGCATGCCGTCGAGCATGTACTCGACGCGGCCGCTGAACTCGTAGTACGCGCCCATCGCGGCGCGGGCCTCATCGATCAGATCCTGGTCGCCCAGCGCGACATTGACCTGCGCGACGATGCGCGGCTCGCCCGCGCGGCCGTGCTCGGTCCACGAGCGGCGGACGGTGTCGAACAGGTTGCCCGCCCAGGAGGGCGGGGCGGCGGCGAGAAACCCACCGCCCCAACGACCTACGCGCTCGAGCGCGGCGGGTTGGAAGCCGCCGAACAGGATCTCGGGGCCCTCGGGCCGCAGCGGCGCGGGGCCGATCGGACCGCAGTCGGCGGCGTACGGCGCGCCGGACCAGACGCGACGCATGATCTCGAGCTGCTCGTCCAGGCGGCGGCCGCGGGTGCGCAGGTCGGTGCCCGAGGCGAGGTGATCGTCCGCGCGTCCGCCGACCCCGAGTCCGAGCACGAAGCGGCCGCCGGACATCCGGTCCAGCGTCGCGACCTGCTTGGCGAGCAGCGTCGGCTCGCGCAGCGGTGCGAGGAGCACCTCGGTCTGCAGCTTGATGCGGGTGGTCGCGCCCGCGGCGACGGCGAGCGCGACGAGCGGTTCGGGGTTGTCGTAGACGAGGCGGTCGAGCAGGCCGAGCGTGGAGAACGGGCCCGCGTCGGCGCGGCGGGCCCAGTCGAGCAGAACGGGGGAGTCGGAGATGGGCAGACCGAGACCGACATGCATGGAGAACCTCCGTGAGGTAGGCGAAGTGGATCGTGCCGCCCGCGCACCCCGTCATCCGAGGTGGTGCTCCCATTCTGCGGCTGTGTTTCCGGAGAGCACCGTGTAACTAACGTCGTTCGTGACGAACGTTGTTCGCTTCATATGAATTTAGACGAACGCCGTTCGTTACGCAAGTGGCCTGCTTTCGAGGCCGGAACCGGGCAGCGGAACCGTGTGTTCGCGGGGCTAAGTACGCTGGCTCAGGGCACGTAACTCGCCGCCGCAAGACCCGGAAGGATTCATGGCCAACCTGATCAACCTCGAGCAGGTCTCAAAAAGCTTTGGGATCACGCCGCTGCTGGACAACGTGTCGATGGGCGTCCACACGGGCGAGCGCATCGGCGTCGTCGGTCTCAACGGCGGTGGTAAGACGACGCTGCTCGAGGTGCTCACCGGTCTGGAGCCGCCGGACAGCGGACGCGTCAGTCGCGTAGGCGGTCTGCGGATCGCGACGGTAACGCAGCGCGGCGTACTGCCTCCTGGCTCGACCGTTGGCGAAGTCGTGTTGGCGGGGTTGGCGGACGACTTGCACTGGGCATCGCGAAGCGATTCGATGGGGGGCGGTGGTCGGGCGACGGGTGGGCCCGACGATGTCGCAGAACACGAATGGGCCGCCAATCCGCGCATCCGCTCGGTCATGGAGGGTATCGGCATCGCCGGGCTCGGCCTGGAGACCTCGATCGACAATCTGTCCGGCGGCGAGCGCCGCCGCGTCGCCCTGGCCGCGGCGCTGGTCCGCGATCTCGACCTCCTCGTGCTCGACGAGCCGACCAACCACCTCGACGTCGAGGGCGTGCAGTGGCTGGCCGCGCACCTGCTGGGCCGGCGCAGCGCGCTCGTGGTCGTCACCCACGATCGCTGGTTCCTCGACACCGTCGCCACCGATACCTGGGAGGTCGTCGGCGGCAAGGTCGAGACCTACGAGGGCGGCTACGGCGACTGGATCTTCGCCCGCGCCGAGCGCGCCAGGCAGGCCGACGCCGCCGAGGCGCGCCGCGCCAACCTGGCCCGCAAGGAGCTGGCCTGGCTGCGCCGCGGCGCGAAGGCGCGCACCTCCAAGCCGCGCTATCGGGTGGAGGCCGCCGAGGCGCTGATCGCCGACGTGCCCGCGCCGCGCGACAGCGTCTCTCTCGCCGCGTTCGCGCGAAAACGACTGGGGCGCGTCGTCATCGAGCTCGAGGACACCACCCTCACCACGCCGGACGGCCGAGAGTTGGTGCGCGACCTGACCTGGCGGCTCGCGCCGGGCGAGCGGGTCGGCCTGGTCGGGGTGAACGGCTCCGGCAAGACGACCCTGCTGCGCACGCTGGCCGGCGAGCGGGAACCGGCGAAGGGCAAGCGCATTCAGGGCCAGACGGTGCAGATCGGCTGGCTCCGTCAGGAACTCGACGACCTGCCGACCGATATGCGCGTGCTGGAGGCGGTGCAGCAGGTCGCGCAGCGAATCACGCTGGGCGACAAGGAGATCTCGGCGGGCCAGCTCGCCGAACGGCTCGGGTTCACCCCGGCTCGCCAGCGCACCCCGGTCGGCGATCTGTCCGGCGGCGAGCGGCGCAGGCTACAGCTGACCCGCATCCTGATGGCCGAGCCGAACGTGCTGCTGCTCGACGAGCCGACCAACGACCTGGACATCGACACCCTGCAGCAGCTCGAGGACCTGCTCGACAACTGGGCGGGCACCCTGGTCGTCATCAGCCACGACCGCTACCTGATCGAGCGCATCTGCGACTCGACCTGGGCGCTGTTCGGCGACGGCAAGCTCACCAACCTGCCCGGCGGCATCGACGAATACCTGAAGAAGCGTGCCGCGCAGAGCGAGGTCGCGACCCGCTCGGCCGGCGACGCGAAGCCCGCGCCGACCACCGACGCCGCCACCCAGCGCGCCGCCCGCAAAGAACTGGCCCGGCTGGAACGATCCATCGAGAAGTTCGACGAGCGCGAACGCCAACTGCACGCCGCGCTGGCCGAAGCCGCGACCGACCCGGACCGCCTGGTCAAGCTCAACGCCGAACTCAAGCAGGTGGTCGCGGAGAAGGAAGCGGCAGAGGAGCGCTGGATGGAGCTGGCGGACAGCGACTAGCCCGGGTGCGGTCGCGCGTCAGTGCCCGGCCGCGCGGTCGTCCTGGACGGCGACCGGCAGGCAGGTTCGTACGAAGTCGGTGCCGAAGCCGGTGAGGGCCACGCTGCGATAGATCACCTTCGTGCCGAAACCGGAGCGCTTCAACAGCTCTCGCACCTGCGCCTGCGCCTCGAGCAGCTGGTATCGGTGCGGGTTGCCGACCGGCTCGCGCGCGTGCTCGACCAGGCCGAGCCTGCGCAGGTTGGTCAGGTACTGCTGGATCCGGTTCGGAAAGCGCAGCCCGGCCTGCTCGCCGACCAGCGTCAGCATCGAGCCGAGGCGTTCGGCGCCGAGCGCGCGCGGGCGTCCGGTGCGAATGTCCATGGAGGGCTGTGGACCGTCCAGGTGGAGAAAGCGCAGGATGCGCGCCTCGTCGGGGGTCAGCTCGGCCAGCATCCCCGCGAAGGCGGGGTGGTTCTCGTCCTCGCCGTGCGTGCTCGCCGAGAGTCGCAGCAGCGCGGCGCCCTGCTCACGCAGAGTGGGAACGGCTTGTGCGGCAGGCTCATTCGGCGCGTCGGGGAAGCCGAGCGCGCGGCGCAGCCGGTCGCGCACCTCGGACTCGGCCTCCGCCAGCACTTCTCGCGGCGGCACGCCCTGCACGCTGCGCTGCACGACCGTCGAGGTGACCCCGACCGCCGTGCCGACACCCCACGCGGTCACGCCGGTCACCGCGGTCCAGGCCACCCTGGCCACGCCGGTGGCCGCGCGCACGCCCGCGACGGGATAGCCGACCCGCGAGGGTGATTCGTCCTCGCGCAAGACCTCGCGGCCCGGCCGCCGCGCCAACTCCGTCGACGGCGTGCGGGCCTCGGGGGAGTGCTCGACGGCCCCGGCATCCTCGCCGGGGTCGGGTTTCGCTACAGCCATGTGGTCGCCACTCCCGTTCCGAATATCAGAATATGAGCGTATCCGGCGAAGAGCCCCAGCACGCCGCCATGGAGAAAAAGCAGCCACTCATCTTGCTTGATGGCCGACCTCAGCATGTCGACGAAGTCCGGCGGCCGCAGGGCGGCCATCTGTTTGGCGATGTAGGAGTTGATCTGCCTGCCCTGGCGGACGTTGAACTCCGGGTCGGCGAAGGCGATCGGGGCGATGGCCATGGCCTCGGCGGTGAAGGTGTCCTGCAGCGAGTCGTAGTCGCGGCTGCCGAGCATGAACTTGACGGCGGGCCTGGCCGGCCCGAGCGCCCGGTCGGCCGCGGGGCGCAGCGTGTCCTCGAGCATCTGGATGGTGCGGTCCGAGCGCGGGCCGTTGAGCAGTTCGTCGCCGATATTGGCGACCGTCAGCACCTGGCTGGACACCAATTCCGCGTAGCCGTCGGTGATCTCGGACTGGCGCTTGATCAACAGGCCCTGCCGCCACGGGCACCACCACTTCGGGTAGGCGGGTGCGAAGATCATGTTCAGGCCGACCCAGTTGACCACCCATCCGATCACCACGCCGCCGAGCGGCAGGACGACCAGCGTCGACCAACCGGTCAGATGCAGGATGGCCACCAATACGATGCCCATCGGCGCGCCGAAGTAGAAGCCGAAGTTGATCATGAATCGCAACTCTTTCGCGCCCAGCACTTGGAACAGCGTGTTGAGCAGTTGCGGGCGGCCCTGGAAGTAGCGAATCACCATCTGCTTCACGTCGAGCAGTTGATCAATATTCGCGCCCAATTCATCGGTCAGCTCGCGCAGAATATCCGGCAGTTGCTGCCGAACCCTGGCCTGCACCATGTCGCGCACTTGGCTCGGCAGGTTGTACCAGAGCTGTGGATGTTCGCGCGTGAGAATTTCTTCGACGATGGTGTGGATCTGTTCGTCGGCGATGCTCGCGAGATGTTCGGCGAGCTTGTCCGGCTCCAGCTCCCGATAGAAATCGGCGACGCTGCCCAGTTTGGCCAGGCCCTTGTCGACGGCGATGCTCGCCATCTTGTCCGCGCGCGAGGGAACGATGCCCTGCCAGCCCATTCGGCCGTCGTAGCTGAGCAGCGGCAGCACCTGAATTCTTTTGGGCAGGAAGGGATACAGCGCGCGAAGTCCGGGTAGTCGGAAGCCATGGAACGCAAGCGGTCGGAACAGCATGAGCACGCCGGTCCAGTTGGTGATGTAGCCGATGATTCCCGTGAAAAGAGGGATAGTCAGGAGCTCCAGCAGGATTGTCGGGTGGACACCGAACACACTCTCTAACACACACCCTCCTGCCGACGCACCGGTGACCGCCGCCTCACCGGAACATCAAAGTAGCACCCTGTCGGCACGGGGACCTTATTGTGCGCGGAACCGCTCGCCGCAGCTCGAACGCGCGGTACCGCCGTGGCGGACCCGGAGATATCGGTCACAGTGTTTGTGCGGAATGCCGCCGCCGCGCGGGCCGACGGCGACAATGACCAGCGACACAGGGGGCAGTAATCTGTGGGGCGGATTCGTTCACCTGGCGATATCGGAGTATGACGTGGCAGACGACAGGGCCGGACAGGACATCACTCGGGCCGGTTCCCGCGCGGTTGAGCGCAGCTCGGATGTCGAACAGCGGCAGATCAGCAACGAGGCCCGGTTGATTCGCGGCGTCTTCCGCGCGGCCGGGCTCGCGGCGGGCAGCGTCGTGCGCGGCGGTCAGTGGGCGGTCGGCTCCACCTTCGAGGTCACCAAGGAGATCGCCCAGGCCGCGCTGGACGGTGAGTCGTCCGCCGATATCGCCGAGCGAACCGGAAATGCGTTGCGCTCCATAGCCCGGAGCGCGCTCGGCGTCACCGAGGGGTCGGTGCGCGAGATCGTCAGTTATGTGCCGACGCCGAATGGTCCTACAGGAAGCAGCGGCGCGCAGCAGCAGGCGCTGGCGGTCGGCTCCTATCTGCGTTCGGCGAGCACCGCCGAGTTGCGCCGCCGCGGCGACGCGCTGCTCGCCCGCTCCGCCGACGTCTACTTCACCGAGGACGTGCACCCGGCCTACGACCGCATCCTCGACGAACTCGCCCCCGACGAGGCCCGCATCCTGCGCTTCATGGCGCAGAGCGGCCCGCAGCCCTCGGTCGACGTGCGCACCAACCGCCCGCTCGGCATCGGCTCCGAACTCGTCCAAGGCGACCTGACCTCGGTGCCGGAGCAGGCGGGCGTTCGCTATCCGGACCGGGCGCGTCCCTACCTCATCAACCTCAACCGGCTCGGCCTCACCCAGATCTCCGACGACCCGGTGGTGCTGAGCCGATACATGGTGCTCGAGGTGCAGCCGGTGGTCGAGGCCGCGCTGAAGAAGGCCGGGCGGGCGCCGAAGATCGTGCGCAAGAGCCTGCGTCTCACCGAGTTCGGCGAGGACTTCTGCCGCACCTGCTTCACGATCGGGAATTAGTCTCGCGGCCGACGGGTATCCCGACACGGAGGGTACAAATCTCCCAATTCGTGAAGCGGCGCGGCTTCGGATGGGATTGTTAAGTATGGATCAGGGAACCGGCGGGCAGGGGCGCGGCGACCCGAACGCGGGTGAAGGCGGTCAGGAACGGGTCGACCCGGGTACGACGCAGCGCGGCGACCCGGTGAACGACGGCGGCGGGCCGGACCGCCGGGTAGGGGGACCGCGCGGCGACGAGCGCAGGTTCGACGACGTCGCGGCGATCAGCCGATTGAAGTTCCGCTATATGCGCACCCTCGACACGAAATCCTGGGATGAGTTCGCGGACACCATGATTCCCGAGGCGACCGCCACCTACAGCGAGTATCTGCAGTTCGAGTCGCGCGACGCGTTCCTCGCGTTCATGCGCAACACCCTCGGCCCGCACGTCATCACCGAGCACCGCTGCGACCACCCCGAGATCGACGTCGACGGCGACTCCGCGACCGGCACCTGGTACCTCGCCGACACCGTGCTCATCCCCGGCCACAACATGCTGCTGCGCGGCGCGGCCTTCTACTCCGACGAGTACGTGCGCTGCGACGACGGCCGCTGGCGCATCTCGCACACCGGCTACGAGCGCACCTACGAGGTGGTGCTCTCCCTGAGCGACCTGCCTAGCCTGCGCCTGACGTCGAGCCGGTGGGGTCTGATCTCCCGCGAAGAGGGCGTCATCTCCTCGGTCCAACGCGACCCCGGCGCGCCGCCCATCCGGCGCGAACCGGAGGCGGGCTGAGCTCAGTCGGCCGTCGCGACCAGCGGCTCGAGGGTCAGCTTCGGGAACTCCTTCTCGATGTACTGCAGCCGCCACTTGTCGCTGAACAGCGCGAGCAAGACGCCGTCGCTGCGCAGGAAGACCTCGACGCCGCGCTGCCTGCCGAGTTCGTCGGCCGACTCGGCGTCGGTGCGCCTGGCCAGCGTGTACGGCAGGTTCTCCATCTTGGTCTCGACGTTGAACTCGGTCAGCATGCGCGCGGTGGCCACCTCGAACTGCATCGGCCCGACGGCCGCGAGCACGGGCGAGGCGTCGCCGCGAATGTCGTTGCGCAGCACCTGCACGACGCCCTCGGAGTCCAGCTGATCGATGGCCTTGCGGAACTGCTTGTACTTGCCCGCGCTCTCCGCGCGCAGCACCGCGAAGTGCTCCGGCGCGAAGGAGGGGATCGGCGGGAACTCGACCTTCTTGTCCACGAACAGCGTGTGGCCCGGCGCCAGCGCCGTCGCGTTCACCAGGCCGACCACGTCGCCGGGGTAGGCGGTGTCGACGGTGTTGCGCTCCCGGCCGAACACGGTCAGCGCGTACTTGGTGGCGAACGGGCGGCCGGTCTGCGCGTGCGTGACCACCATGCCGCGCTCGAACTCGCCGGACACGATCCGCATGAACGCGAGCCGGTCGCGGTGCGCGGCGTCCATGCCCGCCTGCACCTTGAACACCACCGCGCTGAACGGCTCGGTGACCTCGCGCGTGCCGCCGTGCACGTCGGGGCGGGGGCCGGGCGGCGGCGCGAGCGCGACCAGGGTTTCCAGCAGTTGCCGCACCCCGAAGTTCAGCATGGCCGAGGCGTAGATGACCGGCGAGGTCTGCCCGGCGAGGAACAGTTCCTGATCGTGGTCCTGGCCGGTGGCCGAGAGCAGCTCGCTCTCCTCGACCGCCGTGGTCCACGGTTCGCCCTCGCGCGCCTCGGCCTGCGCCGGGGTCAACGACTCCTCCGGCGCGATGGTCGCGCCGCCCGCGGTGCGGGTGAAGTGGATGTACTCGAGGGGCGCGCCCTCTTCGCCGCGGCGCAGCAGGCCACGGAAGTCGCCCGCGATGCCGACCGGCAGGAACAGCGGGGTGGGGGTGAGCCCGATCCGTTCGTTGATCTCGTCGAGCAGTTCCAGCGGCGCCTGGCCGGGCCGGTCCCACTTGTTGATCACGGTGATGACCGGGATGCCGCGGTGGCGGCACACCTGGAACAGCTTGAGCGTCTGCGGCTCCAGACCCTTCGCGGCGTCGATCAGCATCACCGCGGCGTCGACGGCGGTGAGCACGCGGTAGGTGTCCTCGGAGAAATCGGAGTGGCCGGGCGTATCGACGAGGTTGATCACGCTGTCGACCTCGGAGCCCTCGGCGCGGTAATTGAACTGCAGCGCGGTCGAACTGACCGAGATGCCGCGCGCCTTCTCCATCTCCATCCAGTCCGAGACGGTGGAGCGGCGGCCCGCCTTACCGTGGATCGCGCCGGCCTCGGAGATCATTCTGGCGTGCAGGGCGAGCGCCTCGGTGAGCGTCGACTTGCCGGCGTCGGGGTGCGAGATCACCGCGAACGTGCGCCGTCGGGAGACCTCGGCGGGGAGTCCCTCAGGGGAGGCGGTCAACGGAACAACCTTTCACAGACGACCGATCGGCAACCGCTCTAATCTACGCGATCGACGCGTCCGCGCCGCGACCGTGCCTGACCTCCCGATTCAAACCGCGCATAACCATTGCGGTACAGTGTTCGGGTTGTCTCGGCGAGGGTGACCGCAGACCAGACTTTGCGTTCACCGTGATCGACGCGGCGCGGCTTCCGGCCGCCCTCGTTCGTTCGTCGTCGGACGAGTAGACCAACTCAGCCAGGGCGGACAGACCCTGGCGCACTGTTGACAGCCCGGAACAGCCGTAGGGAGTACATCCAGTCATGTCCGACGCCAACCTTCTCGAAGCCGCCGTCCGCACGGAGTTCGGTAAGGGCGCCGCCCGCCGTACCCGCCGCGCGGGCAACGTCCCCGCCGTGCTGTACGGCCACCAGGCCGATCCGCAGCACCTCTCGCTCGACGCCCGCGCCTTCTCCGCCATCCTGCGCGAGCACGGCACCAACGCGGTGCTCAACCTCGTCATCGACGGCAAGAAGCAGCTCGCGCTCACCAAATCCGTTGTCGTGCACCCGATTCGCCGCTACATCGAGCACGCCGACCTGCTGATCGTGAAGAAGGGCGAGAAGGTCACCGCCGACGTGAACGTCGTCGTCACCGGCGACGCCGCCCCCGGCACCCTGGTCACCCAGGACGCCACCACCATCGCCATCGAGTCCGACGCGCTGAACATCCCCGAGTCCATCGAGGTCTCGGTCGAGGGCGTCGAGGCGGGCACCCAGATCACCGCGGGCGAGCTCACGCTGCCCAAGGGCGTCACGCTGACCGTGGACGCCGAGACCCTGATCGTGAACGTCATCGCCGCCCCGCAGGCCGAGGCCGAGGGTGAAGAGGCCGGCGAGGGCGCCGAGGGCGAGGCCGAGAGCGCCGAGTAAGACACCTGGATCGGTTCACTCGATGACCGAATCCACGACCGGGCCCGCGCTCGTCGTCGGACTGGGCAACCCAGGCCCCGAATACGAGCGCACCCGGCACAATGTGGGGTTCTTGGTCGCCGACGTGCTCGCGCAGCGCGTCGGCGGCCGTTTCGCCGTGCACAAGAAGTCCGGCGCCGACCTGCTGCAGGCCCGCCTCGACGGCCGCCAGGTGCTGATCGCCAAGCCGCGGTCGTTCATGAATCTGTCCGGGCGCCCGGTCGCCGCGCTGGCGAAGTTCTTCTCCGTGCAGCCGACCGAGGTGATCGTCGTGCACGACGAGCTCGACCTGCCGTTCGGCGAGATCCGGCTCAAGCGCGGCGGTGGGGAGGGCGGGCACAACGGCCTGCGATCCGTGTCGAGCGCGTTGACCACCAAGGACTATCTGCGCACCCGGATCGGCATCGGCCGCCCGCCCGGTCGCCAGGACCCCGCCGACTATGTGCTCAAGCCGTTCGCCGCGCCGGAGCGCAAAGAGGTGCCGGTGATCGTCGAGCAGGCCGCCGACGCCGTCGAGCTGCTGCTCCGCGTCGGCCTGGAAACCGCGCAGAACCAACTGCATTGAGCGGCGACGCGCCTCAGCCGAACCGATAGCGGGTCTGGCTGAAGGGCTCGCCCTTGCCGAAGGCCAGCACCTTCTCCGGCGCTACGGCGTAGACGAGCCCGACGCGGCCCGCACCGTCGTTGAATCCGCCCTCCACCACCGCGAAATCCCAGTCCAGCTGCGACTTCCACAGCGCGGACAGCTCCCGCAGCGTCGCCTGGTCGGTGACGCGGGCGGCGGTGCCCTCGACCACCACGTCCAGGCCGGAGTTCATCCGGTTCGTGCCGGTGGTCAGCACGCAGCGCGGCTCGGCGGCCAGGTTCGCCGCCTTCTGCTCCTGATCGCCGGTGCAGATGTGCAGGCTGCCGTCGTGCCAGATCGCGGGCAGCGGCGTGACGTGCGGGCGGCCGTCGCGCCGAGTGGTGCTCAGCCAGAACATCTCCGACGTCGTCAGCACCTCGCGCACCGCCGACCAGGGCGGTGCGGTGGCGCCGGGGCTGCTGAAATCCTCGTTGAGTTCGCCGGTCGGTTCGAGCTCGGGCATATTCGTCTCCTCCTCGCTGACTATCTGTAGAGACGATGTCCGCGCCGAGGATTCATCGGTGCGGCGTCAGCGCAGATGGGCGGCGGTGGCGGCGCGGCGCAGCTTGCCGGAGGAGGTCTTGGGCAGCGCGCCGGGGCCGAGCACGGCGACGGTGCGCGGCCGGGCGCCGACCTCGGAGAACACCGCGTGCACGATCTCGCGCTCGATCCGCTTGACCGCCTCGGGATTCTGGTACTCGTTGCTCTCCACCACCACGGCGAAGCTCTCCCGCTTCTGCCCGGCGTCCAGGCGCACGGCGACGGCGTTGCCCGGCCGCACCCCGGTCACCCTGGTGGCGGCGCGCTCGATGTCGGTGGGGTAGATGTTGCGGCCCGCCATGATGATGACGTCCTTGATCCGGCCGCACACCACGATCAGGCCCTCGTCGGTGAAGTAGCCGATGTCGCCGGTGTCGAGCCAGCCCGCCGGGTCCTGTGCCGGGCGGAAGCCGTTGACCGTGACATAACCGGAAGTGACTGCGGGACCGCGTAACTCGATGATGCCGACGGTCCGGCTCGGCAACTCCTGCCGCTCCGCGTCCACCACCCGGCCCTCCAGATGATCGACAAGATAGCCCAGCGTAGGGAGCCTGCGGATACTGCCGACGTGCCCGTGCTGATCGGGCACCGGCACGGCCTTGCCGAGCGCCTCGAGCAGGTCGGCGTCGATGACGTCGAGCACCTGGCCCAGGCCCGGATCCGGAATCGACACCGCGAGCGTGGTTTCCGCCATGCCGTAGACCGGGGTGAGCGCGGAGGGGCTGAGCCCGAAGCGCTTTCCGGCCTCGGCCAGGGTCTCCATGGTGTCCGGGTCGACCGGCTCCGCGCCGTTCCACATGTAGCGGACGCTGCTGAGATCGAACGCGCCGTCGTCGGCCTGCTTGAGCCGGCGAGCCAGCAGCGAGTACGCGAAATTCGGTGCGGCGGTGACGGTTCCGCGGTACTTGTCGATCAGCTCGGCCCACAGCAGCGGCCGCTTCAGGAAGTCGAGCGGGGTCACGCAGACCACCTCGGCGCCGATTTGCATAGGGACGCTGAGGAATCCGACCATGCCCATGTCGTGGAACAGCGGCAGCCAGCTGACCATCACGTCCTTGTCGAGCTGGAACTGCACCCGATCAAACATGGCGTAGGCGTTCACGAAGAAGTTGCCGTGCGTGATCCGTACCGCCTTGGGCGAGCCGGTGGAGCCGGAGGTCAACTGCTGCAGCGCGATATCGTCCTCGACCGTCGGCACCGGATCGGTGTCCTCGCCGTCGTGCAGCTGGTCGATCCGCACCACGGTGATGCCGCGCTCGCGCAGCAGCGGCTCGGCCGCCTCGAACGGAGCGCCGAGCACGACCGCGCGCGCCTCGATCATGGTCAGCACGGTCTCGGTGTCGCGCGCCCAGACGACCAGATCGGTGCGCGGCGTCGGCTGGTGCAGCATGGTGATCGACGCGCCGCGCATCCAGATGGCCTGGCAGGCGGGTGCGATGTCGACCGGCAGGCCCGCGAGCACGCCGACGGCGTCACCGTGTCCGATGCCCGCCGCCGCGAGGCCGCCCGCCATCCGGCGGGCGATCCGATGGATCTCGCCCCAGCTCTGGCGCCGGGGTGCGTCCGGCTCGCCGGTCACCAGCCCCCGGGTCGACGCCTGCGCCGTCGCGTACATCTCATCGGTGAACCTGCTCAACGTCAACTCCCTCATCCCCGGCTCCGGGCCGCCTGCCGACCTGCACTCCACTATCCCGTGATTCCGGCGTGGCGTTAACCCTTTTCCAGCGTGTCCGCGTTTGCTGGAGTGTCGCGAGTCGCGCGTGTCCGCGTTACGGGGCGCGTGAATCGGCGCCCCGTTGTTTTAGGAGGACTAGGACGACGCGGCGGAGTGGAAGGTGGCGGCGTAGTGGTCCACGTAGTGGCGGCCGGAGCGGGCGGCGAGCTCGCGCATGAGTTCGTCGGTGGCCGCGCGGGCGGCGTGGCGCTGCTCGGCGGGCAGGTAGTAGCGCGGGGCGCCGAAGCTGATCCGGACCTTGCCGAAGCGGGGCAACCGGCTGCCGCGCGGGTTGACGCGGTCGGTGCCCGCGAGCACGACCGGGATCACCGGCGCGCCGGTCGCCATCGCGACGCGCAGGGTGCCGGTGCGGCCCCGGTAGATCCGCCCGTCCGGCGAGCGCGTGCCCTCGGGGTGAATGGCCCAGACGCCGCCGCCCTCGAGGATGCGGGTGGCCGCGGCGAGCGCGTCGGCCGCGGCGCTGCCGCCGGTCCGGTCGACCGGCACCTGGCCCGCCGCCGAGAAGAACCACCGCTTGAAGCGGCCGCGCAGGCCGGTCCCGGTGAAGTACTCCTGCTTGGCCAGGAACGTGACCCGCCGGGGCAGCACGAGCGCCAGATACAGCGAGTCGATCACCGCGAGGTGGTTGGCCGCGACGATGACCGGCCCGGTGCGCGGAACATGGTCCAGCCCTTCGACTTCGGGTCTACCCAGCACCCGCAGCACGGGGCCGAGCAACACGTACTTGAAGAGCCAGTACCACACGAAGAACCTCCCGGAAAGAATGTGTAGACACTGTCTACCGCACGGGTGTAGACAGTGTCTACACCTCGAATGGGAGATTCCGTGAGTGCCGTAGACAATGTCTGCATGGTCGAGCAGGAGCCGTTGCGGGAACGCCTGGTTGGGGCCGGTGTCGATCTGTTGGAGGAGGTCGGTGCGGCGCAATTGGGACTTCGGGCCATTACGCGCGCAGCCGGTGTCTCACATGGGGCACCGCGCAGGCATTTTCCGACTCACCGCGCGCTGCTCGCGGCGATCGCGGCGCGCGGATTCGCCGATTTGATCGACCGATTCGCCGCGATCGGCGACGCGACGGCCCGAGAACGCTTGGCGCGCATGAGTGTTGAGTACGTCGAGTTCGCGGGTGAGCGGCCGGAGATGTTCACTCTCATGTTCCGGCACGACCTGCTCGAGGGTTCCGGCGAGAATCTCCGCGCCACGACGCTGCCGCTGTTCGCGCGCTTCGCGGCGCTGGTCAGCGAGGCCGCGCGGCCCGCGGCGGACGATGCGGAGCGGGCGATCGCGCTCTGGACGAACCTGCACGGCATCGCCGCCCTCCAGGCGAACCGCAGCCTGCGCCTCGTCGGCCCCACCGCCGACATCCGCGCACTCGTCGACCGCGCCCTCGAACTCCACCTGTCCTGACCCCCGCGGCTGCCCGTCGACCCTCGCACTCTCTCTCGGGCTCCGCACTGTCTCTAGGGCCCTAAAGACAGTGCGGCTCCCGAGAGAGAGTGCGGCGGGCGGGCTTCAGCTCGCGAGCGCGGCGACGGCGGCGACGAAACGGTCGAGCTCCTCGAAGCTTACGAAGCAGTGGGGGGAGGCGCGGACGACCGAGCGCAGGCCGCGACCGGTCATGTCGAGCAGGGTGGAGCCCGCGTGGCTCACGGTCACGGTGACGTTTCGCTCGGCGAGCCGATCGCGCACGTCCACGGAGTCGACGCCGTCGACGGTGAACGACACGATGCCGCTGTGCCGAAGGCCGATGTCGCGCACCGTGACTCCGGAGATCTCGGGCAGGGCCTTGCGCAGGTGCTCGGCGCGCGCGGAGATGGCCTCGTACACGTTCGCCGGGCCGAGGTCGAGCAGGTAGCGCACGGCCGCGCCGAGCCCGAGCCGCGCGGCCACGTCGCACTCCCAGAACTCGAAGCGGCTCGCGTCGGGGGCGAGACGATAGTCCTCTGGCCCGGTCCACTCGGCGCTGTGCAGGTCGAGTCGTCCCGGTTCGAGCGTCGCCGCCAATTCCGGTCGGACGTAAAGGAATCCGGTGCCGCGCGGTCCGCGCAGCCACTTGCGGCCGGTCGCCGAGAGCGCGTCGACGTCGAGCTCGGCCACGTCGATCGGGAGCTGCCCGGTCGACTGGCATGCGTCGAGCAACACCAGCGCGCCCACCGAGTGCGCGATCCTGGTCGCCTCCGCGGCGGGGTTCACCAGGCCGCCGTTGGTGGGCGCGTGCAGCACCGAGACCAGCTTGACGCGCTCGTCGACCATGGCCGCCAGCGCGTCGAGGTCCAACTGCCCGGTGCCGTCGCTCGGGATCTTCTCCACCGTCGCGCCGGTGGCCCTGGCGCGCTGCAGCGCGGCGATGGCGTTGCTCGCGTAGTCGGCCTCGGAGACCAGGATGCGGTCGCCCTCGGCCAGCGGAATCGAGTAGAAGAAGTCCGCCCAGGAGCGAGTCGCGCTGTCGCTCAACGCGATACTGGCCGGCGCCGCGTTGATGAGCGCGCCGATCGCGGTCTTCACCGCGGCGAGGTCGTCGAGGCGTTCGTTGGCGGCGCGGTAACCGCCGACGACGGCCTCGCGCCGCAGATGGTCGACGACGGTGTCGACGACCACGCGCGGCGGCAGCGACGACCCGGCACTGTCGAGGAACACCGAGCCCGGCTCGCGGCCGGGGATATCGGCTCGGACACGATCGTCATCCAGCATGATCCCGACCTTAACGGCCCCGGCGCGACACTGTCCGTCCGCGCCCGATCGGTCCCCAGTTCGATTTCTTGTCGATTTCTTGTCGGTGCTGCTCGCTACTCTGGATGGATCGCCATGGGCGCAACACGTAGCGGCCGTCGAGCGATCATCGATCCAACGGCGGACACGAACCCACAGCGACTCGGAGACACTGGAGGTTGGTATGGCGGTCACGCTGGAACATTCAGAGCTGGTCAGCCCGGTAATCCACGACGCGGACCTCGGGTCGCGCGCCGCCGCCGAGGCGTATATCGGGGGTGTCTGCTTCAAGCAGGGGCCACCGACGCTCATCGGCGCCGAGCTCGAATGGCTCACCGTGCAGGGTGAGTGTTCGGCGTCAGGCCCCTCGGCCGCCCCGCGTCCGCAGTTGACTGCTCTTGCGGATGCCCTCGGACCCTACGCACCACGGTCCATCGCCCCCGATTCCCCGGAACTGGCACTGCCCGGGGGCAGCCGGGTCACCATCGAACCCGGTGGCCAGATAGAACTGTCCAGCGCACCGTTCGCTGATGCCGCGCAGCTGAGTACCTCGCTCCGCGACGATGCCCGCCTTCTGCGGGAACTTCTCGAAACCCGGTCCATCCGAACCGTTTCCGCCGCCGCCGACGCGGACCGCCGCCCCAAACGGTTGCTCCAGCTACCGCGCTACCGCGCCATGGAACAGACCTTCGCCGGCCTCGGCCCGTTCGGCAAACTCATGATGTGCAATACCGCGGCCACGCAGGTCAGCGTCGACGCGGGCGCCGACCGCGCCGATGTCGCGGCCCGCTGGACCGCCCTCTACGCCATCGGTCCCGCGCTGCTTGCCGCCTTCGCCTGCTCGCCGTCGCTGCGCGGCGCGCCCGCGGGTGAGTGGGCCTCCCAGCGGATGCGGGCCTGGCTGCGGCTCGACAACGCGCGAACCCGGCCGCCGCTGATGGACTGGGCCGATCCGATCGTCGGCTACAGCAGGTGGGCGCTCGACGTGCCGCTGCTGTGCGTGCGAAGACCGCAGGACACCGACGGCCCAGACGCGAAAGGTCGAGGCGCCGACCCGGGCTGGTCTCCGCCGCCGGGCGCGACGTTCGCCGACTGGCTCTCCGGCGCGCTGGACGACGAGGTCGGCCGCCGGCCCGATCGGCACGACCTCGACTACCACCTCACCACGCTGTTCCCGCCGGTCCGCGCGTCCGGCTACCTCGAGGTCCGCTACATCGACGCCCAGCCGGGCGACGGCTGGACCGTGCCGATCCATGTTCTCGACGCGCTCATGTCCGGCCCCGAGGTGGTGGCCGAGGCGATCGCCGTGGCCGCGCCGCTCGCCGGACGCTGGCTCGACGCGGCCCGATACGGGTTGGCGGACTTGGACATTCGTGTGGTGGCCGTCGAACTGCTCACCCTGGCGGCGGCCAACGCGGCGAGCGCTGAGGCCGCCCGCGAGATCGAGTCCGCCGCCGAGCGATGTCGCGGCGGCCACAGACCCGCGGCGGAGTCCGTCGCGGCCGGTGCCGGGGCGGATGGCTCCGGAGCGGATTCGTGAGGGCGCGCCGGCGAGCGAACCGAAGGGCACGTGAGAGTGCGTCGGCGCGTGATCCAAGGGCGCGTGAAGGCGCGTCAGCGAGTGAACCAAGGGCACGTGAAGGCGCGTCAGCGAGTGAACCAAGGGCTGAGCCGGGTTCGTCGCGGCGATGCCGAGCGTGGGCGACTCGGTGCCGGAGGCAGGGCCTGCCTGCACTGCCGATCCGGCCCGGCAGAGTCAGCCGCCCCGAATCCGACTGGAACCGACACCGGAGATCTCCTGTGACCCTTCACCACTCGCCCACCACCGACAATTCCGGCGCCGAGCGACTGCGCGAGCAGATCGCCGAGGTGCTCACCCGCGCGAGACAACGCACCCTCGCCCTCACCGACTGCGTCGACGAAGCCGAACTGGTGGCGCAGCATTCACGCCTGATGAGCCCGCTGGTCTGGGACCTCGCGCACATCGGCAACCAGGAGGAGCTGTGGCTGGTCCGCGATGTCGGCGGCCGCGAGGCGGTGCGGGCCGACATCGATGAGCTCTACGACGCGTTCAAACACGCCCGCTCCAACCGCCCGGCCTTGCCGCTGCTCGACCCGGGTCAGGCCAGGGGCTACGTCGGCACCGTCCGGGACAAGGTGTGGGATGTGCTGGAGCGCAGCGCTTTACGCGGCTCGCCGCTGGTCGACGACGGTTTCGCGTTCGGCATGATCGCCCAGCACGAGCAGCAGCACGACGAGACCATGCTGGCCACCCATCAACTCCGCACCGGCCCAGCGGTTTTGACCGCACGGGCCGCGCCGAGCACCGCCGCTCCCGTCACGGGCGAGGTCGTCGTGCCCGCGGGCGAGTTCACCATGGGCACCTCCACCGAGCCGTGGGCGCTGGACAACGAGCGGCCCGCCCATCGAGTTCGCCTGCCCGGCTTCGCGATCGACGCCGCGCCGGTGACCAACGAGCAGTATCTCGCGTTCCTCGACGACGGGGGGTACGACCGCCCCGAGCTGTGGTCCGAGCGCGGTTGGGCGCACCGGAAGGAGGCGGGGCTGGTCGCGCCGCAGTTCTGGGAGCGCGACTCCGCCGGGCGGTGGTGGCGTCGCGTCTTCGGCGTGCTCACCCCGCTGCGCCCGCACCAGCCGGTGGTGCACGTGTGCTGGTTCGAGGCCGAGGCCTACGCGAACTGGGCGGGCAAGCGGCTGCCCACCGAGGCCGAGTGGGAGAAGGCCGCGCGGCACGATCCGGCCACCGGCGCGGCCCGCCGATTCCCCTGGGGTGACGCCGAACCCGACGACACCACCGCGAATCTCGGTCAGCGCCACCTGGAACCGGCCGACGTCGGCGCCTACCCCGCGGGCGCGACCCCGGCCGGTGTGCATCAGCTCATCGGCGATGTCTGGGAGTGGACCGCCTCGGGTTTCGAGCCGTACCCGGGTTTCCGCGCGTTCCCCTACAGGGAGTACTCGGAGGTCTTCTTCGGCGGCGACTACCGCGTCCTGCGCGGCGGCTCCTTCGGCACCGATCCGGTGGCCTGCCGCAGCACGTTCCGCAACTGGGATCACCCGATCCGGCGGCAGATCTTCGCGGGCTTCCGGCTCGCCCGCGATCTGCGGCGGGGAGAGGGCGAGTGAGCACGGCCACGACCAAATTCCGGCCGGCCGAGTGGCCGCCGGACCGATCCGAGCACGGAGGTGGACACTGATGTGCAGACATCTCGGTTACCTGGGTCCGGCGGTGAGCGTCGGCGAGATGCTCACGGCCGGAACGCATTCTCTGCGGACCCAGGCTTGGGCGCCGCGCGAGATGCGCGGCGGCGGCGCCATCAACGCCGACGGTTTCGGCGCGGCCTGGTGGCACGGCGACGGCGAGCCGATCGCCGGCCGTTACCGCAACGCCGCGCCCATCTGGACCGACCCCGCGGTGGACGAGGTACTGACGCAACTGTGTTCGACCGCCGTGCTCGGCTCGATCCGGTCCGCCACCGTCGGCATGCCGATCGAGCGCGCCGCGTGCGCGCCGTTCACGAGCGGGCGCTGGGCGTTCAGCCACAACGGCGTGGTGCCGAACTGGCGTCAGGTGCTCACGGCGGTCTCGTCCGATTTGGACATGGCCGCAACGCAATTCGGCGCGACCCGGCTGTTCGAGACGATTCAGCTGCTCGACGCCGAGTCGGCCACCGACGCCGCGACGCTCTGGGTGCTGCTGCGTCAGCTGCTCAGCGCGGCGGCGCCGGGCGGTTTCATCGATTCCCCGGCCACCGCGCTCAGCCGGCTCGTGTCCGGCGTGCTGAAACACGCGCCGGCCGCGCGGCTCAACCTCCTGCTCGGCGACGGCGAAACCCTCTGGGCCACAACGGTGTATCACTCGCTCTCGGCGTTGGTCACCGACGACTTCGCCGTGCTCGCCTCCGAACCCTATGACGACGACCCGAATTGGCGGTCCATCCCCGACCACAGCCTGGTCACCGCCCGTCCGGGAAAGCTCACCATCGATCCACTGCTCGACAGCACGCTGCTCGACAGTACGAAAGGCGCCACACGATGACCGCACCGACGCTGGAGATCCACCTTTCCGACGACGACCTCACCTCGGCCCTGCGCGCCGACGCCCGCCACGGCCTGACCGCCGACCCGAAGTGGTTGCCGCCCAAATGGTTCTACGACGCCCGCGGCAGTGAACTGTTCGAGCGGATCACCGAACTGCCGGAGTACTACCCGACGCGCACCGAACGCGCGCTGCTCGAGCGGGTGGTCGGCGAGATCGCCCGGGTGGCCCAGGCCGAGGTGCTCGTCGAGCTGGGCGCGGGCTCGGCCGTCAAGACCAGGCTGCTGCTGTCGGCGCTCACCGCCGAGGGTCCGCTGAAGACCTATGTGCCGCAGGATGTCTCGTCCTCGGCGCTGCGGGCCGCCGCGGACGAGATCGCGGCCGAGTTCCCCGGGCTCGCCGTGCACGGCGTGGTCAGCGACTTCACCGACACCCTGCACAACCTGCCCGGCGGCGGCCGCCGGATGATCGCCTTCCTCGGCGGCACCATCGGCAACCTCGTCCCCGCCGAGCGCGCCGAGTTCCTCGGCAGCATCTACCAGGTGCTGGAGCCGGGGGAGCAGCTGCTGCTCGGCGCGGGCCTGGTCATCGATCCGGCGGTGCTCGTGCCCGCCTACGACGACGCCGCCGGCGTCACCGCCGAGTTCAACCGAAATGTGCTGCACGTGTTGAACTCTCGGCTCGACGCCGACTTCGCGCCGGACAAGTTCGAGCACATCGCGCTGTGGGACGCCGAGCACGAGTGGATCGAGATGCGCCTGGCGGCGACCGAGGACATGACCGTTCACGTCCGCAACCTGGATCTCACGGTGCGCTTCGCCGCGGGCGAGCAGATGCGCACCGAGATCTCGGCCAAGTTCCGCGTGGACGGCCTGTCGACCGAGCTCGACGCCGCCGGGTTCCGCACCGAGCGGGTGTGGACCGACCCGGACGATCGCTTCGCCCTCGTCCTCGCGGCCCGCGAGTAGGACCGCGGAGAAACTGTGCCCCGCGCCGGCCTCGGCCTGCGCGGTGCCGGCCTGCGGCCTCAGTGATCGGTGATCGTGGGCCGGTATGCGAGCCAGCGGCCGGTCGACGGCGAGATCGCGCTGCCCAGCACGGTCACGGCGAGCAGCAGCGTCGGCACGGCCACGGCGAGCACTCCTCCGTCGGTAAGGTTCTGGACGATCATCCCGGCGGCCGCCAGCGCGGCGAGGGCGGTACCGAAGATGACCACGAAGCGTCCGAAGCGCCGTCGCGACAACAGAGCGACAGCACCACCGGCGAAGAGCAGTGTGATCGCGCCGAAAATCAGTGCGACGACCACGGTCTCGCCGGTGGCGTCGTAGCTTCGCCCCTTGACCCGCCCGGTCAGCAGATCAAGGATTCCGAAGATCACGGGCACCGAGGTCAGCACGGCGAGGATCAGCGTGCCGATGGCGGCGATTCCGGCGGTGCGACCGGAGGGCTGCGGCGGATCGCCCACCGGCGACATCGGGGCCGGATAGACCGATCCGCCCGTTTCCCACGTCGGCGTGGGTTGCGAATCGAAGAGGGTGGGGGAGGGGCGATTCCACTGGTCGTGTTCGCGTCGAGTCGGGGCGGTCCGGGAATTGAGCACGGTCGGCGCCGTCCTCGACGACGGCCGCCCGTGCAGAGCCGCGGTGGCCGCGGCGGCGAACTCGGCGCAGCTGTCGAAGCGGTCCTGGCGCTGCTTGGCCATCGCGCGGCTGATCACGTCGTCGAGCGGTGCCGGAAGGTCGGGGCGGTGGTGGCTGATCCGGGGAACCGGCTTGGCGATGTGCCCGGCGACTACCTGGCCCGGATTGGTCGCCGCGAACGGGGCTCGGCCCGCCAGCAGGGCGTACAGCGTGCAGGCGAGCGAGTACTGGTCCGCGCGGTGATCGATCGGATCACCGGACAGCTGTTCCGGCGACGCGTAAGCGAGGGTGGCGGTGAAGGTTCCGGTGGCGGTGAGCTTGGTATCGGAGTCGAGCAGTCGCGCGATGCCGAAGTCGGTGAGGACGGCGCGCGGGCCGCGACCCGAATCCTGTTCGGAGAGGAGAATATTCGCGGGCTTGATGTCGCGGTGCAGTACGCCGCGGCTGTGCGCGTAGTCGAGCGCGTCGGCGGTATCGGTGATGATCCGCAGGATGTGCGCGGGCGGCGTCGTCCCGGTCGCGAGCCGCGCCGCGTCGATGCCCGCGATGTACTGCATCGAAATCCAGAGGTGACCGTCGGTCGTGCCCCGATCGTAGATGCCGACGATTCCCGGATGTTCCAACCGGGCAACGACATTGGCTTCCTGGATGAAACGCCGTCGCAACTCCTCGTCCTGGGATACCGCGCGGTGCAGTAGCTTCAGCGCGACCAGTCTCGGCAGACGTGGATGCCGGGCCCGATAGACGGTTCCCATGCCACCCTGTCCGAGCACGCCCTCGACAAGGTGGTCGGCGAACGACTCACCCACCCCCAACACGATCGTCCCCTTCGCTCGAGCACTCGGTTCCAGCGCAGCATAGCCGCCGCCCGATGTCCGTCGCCCGCAGTCGAGCGCGCGGCCCTTGTGGCAAGTGGATCAGGCGAGCAACGGTGTGCGGGTGGTCGCGCCGGACACCACGGCGGCGAGCCAGTCGACCAGGGGCCGCATCGTCTCCCAGGCGGTGCGAATCTCCTTGGCGGCCCGCGGCTTGTCCAACCATGCCGGCGCGCCGAACTCCCTGCTGCAGAAGATGGCCTTGTGCCGGAGCAGGTCGATGCGCGGGTGGTCGGCGTCGTAGCCCTTGGGCTTGGTCTTGAGCCGATCGCCCTCGACCGTGTAGCCCGCCTTGCTCATTTTCGCCAGAATCGCCTCCAGCTCCGGGCCGCGCACATCATGGTCGATGGTGGCGCGTAGCTGGGCGATCTGCTCCGACGAACCGCCGAAGAAGCCCGCCGAGACATACAGCCCGGCCGCGCCGATCTGCACGTACCAGCCGGTGCTCGGCGCGACGGCCACGTACGCGCCCTGGTGATCCTTGTAGGGCGTCTTGTCTTTGGAGAACCGTACGTCGCGATAGGGCCGGAACAGCTTGGTCGCGCCGAAGTGCGGCTCCAGCTCGCCGAGCAGGGCGAGCATCGGCGCCTTCACCGCCTTCTCGTAGACGTCCTTGTGCGCGGTCCAGAACGCCTTCGAGTTGTCCGCCGCCAAGTCCTCGTAGAAATCCAGTCCCGCCAGCGGGATACCGCTGAACTTCGCCTCGCTCATACCCAGCAATCTACGTTCTGAGGTCTCCGTTGAAGACAAGGAACCCCACCAGGAAGCCGATGACCATGGTGACGCCCGACGCGATGGCGGCCCACTTGCCGAGCGACTCGCCCTTGTTGTGGCCGATGATGCCGAGCACGATGCCCGCGGGGCCGAACAGGATGGGGCAGAACAGCACCGCGACCACCGCGCAGACGAAACCGATGATGGAGAACACCTGGGTGCCCGACCGCGGCGGCGTGGTGTAGGGCTCGTACTGCTGCGGATACGCGCCGTAGCCGCCGGGCTGTGGGTTCTGCGGTCCGCCGTAACCGCCGCCCGCCGGATCCTGTCCGCCGTAGCCGCCGGACGGCGGGTAGTTGTACATCCCGCCCTGCGGGTACTGCGGAGCGTCCTGTGGTTGACCGCTGCCCGGATACTGCTGGTGCTGCGGCTGATTCGGTGGATACTGCGGACCACCCCACTGCGGTTGTTCGGTGGGCGCGCCCCAGCCCTGCTGGTCACCGCTCCAGCCTTGCTGGCCGCCCGCAGGTTCGCTGCCCCAGGATGGCTGCGCCGCGCCCCAACCCGGCTGACCACCGGCGTCCCACGAGGGCTGACCGCTCGAGTGTCCGGTCGAGCCGCCGGATGTCGGCTGCGCCTGCCCGCCCAGCGGCCCGGCGGGCGCGTCGGTGGGCTGCCACCACTCACCGGCCGGAGTCGAGGGCGCGGCGTACGGCTCACTCGAAGGTTCCGCCGCGCCAACGTCTTTCGACAGTGAGGGGGCGCCGGGGGACTTCGCGGAATCGTCCGGATCGTGCGACGCGGCCGCGGCGTCCCGCAGTGCGGGCTGGGCGTCGTCGGCTGCGGACTGGGCATCGTGTGGAGTCGGCTGGGGACTGTGCGGCGTCGGCTGGGCCGCGGCGCCCGGCTCGACTTCCCTCCCGGACTCCGGGGTACCGCCGGTAGGTTTCGGATCCTGCGGCGTGCTCATCGCGCCTCCTCGTGTAGTCCGGTCACTACCTCGTCGTGCGTCCGCCACCGCGGCCGTCCGCGAACGGCGGACGGACGGCGTCCGGCTTATCCGTTATGCGTACCACGACGGAAGAACTGTGATAGCGGATTGCGCTAGGTGGCGCGGCCGGGCCCGTCGCAAATCGACGTCGTCGACGATGTCCATACCCTCAGTATCCCCGCCGCACCGCCTCGGCCGAGGGAACCGGGTAAACGAAAAGCCGCCCGGACCGAGGTCCGAGCGGCTTTCACGCCGGATGAAACTACGCGTTGCCGTTGAAAAGCCCGGTGACCGAGCCGTTCTCGAAGACCTCGCGGATGGTGCGGGCCAGCAGCGGTGCGATGGACAGCACGGTGAGCGCCGGGAACTTCTTCTCCTCGGTGATCGGCAGCGTGTTGGTGACCACGACCTCCTTGGCGCCGCAGGCCGCGAGCCGCTCGGCGGCCGGGTCGCTCAGCACGCCGTGGGTCGCGGCGATGACCACGTCACCCGCGCCGGCGTCCTTGAGCACCTTGACCGCGCCCGCGAT
>NZ_BAGH01000353.1 GCF_000308715.1 Nocardia tenerifensis NBRC 101015 | reverse complement strand
GCCCGCAGCGACGGCGGCACCCGCCGCTACAGCGGCAACGACATCGCGCGCCTGCGACGGATCGCCACCCTGGCCGCGACCGGCGTCAATATCGCCGGCATCGGCCGCATCCTCGAGCTCGAGGACGCCAATGCCGACCTGCACATCGACAACGACCGCCTGCGCGGCGACAACGCCTCCCTGCGCAGAGACCAGCGCCGCCGCGAAAGGTCCGGATAGGCGTGCTCAGTCGCCGAGTTCCGGCGGTTCGAGATGGCGCCACGGCTGGGCTTGCTCGAGTTGGGCGGCCAGTCGCAGCAGCAGGAACTCTGAGCCGAGCGGTCCGACGAATTGGGTGCCGAGCGGCAAGCCGTCGGCGGTGCGGTGCAGCGGCACGCTCATGGCGGGGCGGCCGGTGAGGTTGGCGAGTTGGGTGAACGGGACCGGGGCGAGGTTGGTGAGCACGAGGTCGCGGTAGGTCGGCGTGCGCGTGATCGCGGTCCCCGCGCGCAGTTCCAGCAGCAGGGCCATGATCTTCTCCACTGCCACAGGGGGTTTCGTCTGGCCGATGCGCAGCGGCGGCGCGGCGAGCGTCGGCGTGAGCAACAGGTCGTAGGTGTCGTGGAACTCGGCGAGCGCGCGCGTGTAGGTGTTCCAGCGACCGTGCGCCTCGAACAGGGTCGCGGCGGAGTGCGCACGCCCGGCGGCGGCCACCACGCGGGTCGTCAGGTCGAAGTCGGATTCCTTCGCGCCGGTGAGCTTTCGGGCTCGGGCCAGCCTGGCCGCGAGGCTCGCGGCCCACACCGTCATGAAGTCGTGTGCCGCGCGACGGCCGTCGATGCGCGGCGCGGCGGGCTCGACGTCATGGCCCAGCCGTTCCAAGAGCGCAGCCGTCGCCTCGACCGCGCGCACCGCCTCCGGGTGAACCTTTGCGCCCAGGGGTGATTCGTGGCTGAAGCCGATGCGCAGCCGGCGCGGCGGCGCGTCCACCGCCGTGACATAGGGTTGGGCGGGCCGGGCCGACAGGTAGGGTCCGCCGGGATCGGGCTCGCTGAGCAGGTCCAGCATCACCGCGGAGTCGCGGACGCTGCGCGACAACACCCCGGCGGTGGAAGCGCCGAAGATGCTCTCCGCGACATCGGGCCCCGCCGGAATAATTCCGCGCCCGGCCTTCAGTCCGAACAAGCCGGTGCAGGCCGCCGGGATGCGGATCGAGCCGCCGCCGTCGCTGGCGCCTGCCATCGGCACGATTCCCGCCGCGACCGCGGCCGCCGATCCGCCCGAGGAGCCACCCGGCGTGTGGTCGAGGTTCCAGGGATTGCGCGTCGCGCCGTAGGTTCGGGTCTCGGTGACGGCGACGGCGCCGAACTCCGGGGTGGTGGTCTTGCCGAAGATCACCAGGCCCGCGTCGATCCACCGCTGCACGACCGTGCTGTTGTTGTCCGCCTTGACTTTTCGCAGCGGACCGGTGCCCGAGCCGGTCGGGTAGCCCGCGAAGTCCTGCCCGAGATCCTTGAGCAGGAACGGCACTCCGGCGAACGGCCCCTCGAACGGCCCGTCGGCCGCTGCCCGCCCGACCTCGTCCATGCGCAGGCTGATCGCGTTGATTGCCGGATCGACCTGGTCCCGACGGTCCGAGGCGACCTCGAGCAGTTCGGCGGGCCGCACCTCCCCCTTGGCCACCAACTCGGCCAGCCCGACCGCGTCGTACCCCCGATACTCGTCGTAGCGCATAGCTTTCCTCTCCGCCGCGATAGCAGGCGGCAAGGTCTCGTACGCATCGGCCAGGCGCGCCACTGTACTGCGCCCGCGGCAATGCTATCGAAAGCGTTTCGGACCTGTTCCGGCTCAGCGGCTAACGGTCGGCCGCTCATCGGCAAGGCGAGATCGGAGTCGATCAGTGTGGCCGAAAAGGCTTGTCGCGCAGCGTTGTCTCGACCTCCGGCGCTACCGGCGGCCGACGGCGACTATTGCGGCGACTATCTGACCACAGCCACGTGCATCCGATCAGCGTGCCGCGGTCTCCGGTGTGCGGGCCGTGACGCGCATGCGCAACCGCCGGGGCTGCGGCACAACCGCAAGGGTCGGACGAGTATCGGTGCCGGGAACGGCGTGCAGATCCCACCGGGCGGCGATAGTGGCCAGTGCCAGGATCGCCTCGGTCATGGCAAAGGTGTCGCCGATGCACTTTCGAGCGCCGGCGGCAAAGGGCAGCACCGCGTCCCGCGGCGGCGGGGTCAGCGCCGGATCGAACCGATCGGGATCGAACCGCTCCGGCTCGGGGTACAGGTCGGGCCGGTGATGGATCAGGTACGAGCTGTAGATCACCGTGGTCCCCGCGGGCAGCGGCTGACCGCCGAGCTCGGTGTCCTCACTCACCGCGCGCGTCTGCAACCAGGCGGGCGGGCGAAGACGCAACGTCTCGGCGATGACCCGTTCGGTGTAGGGCAGGCGCGCCAGGTCCTCGTGGCGGGCGGGCCGCCCGGCGAGCACGGAGTCGACCTCGGTGTGCAGGCGAGCGACGACCTCCGGGTGCCGATCGAGCAGACTCAGCGCCCACGCCAAGACGGTGGCGGTGGTGTCGGTACCCGCGAAGAAGAAGGTGACCACCTGGTCGATGATCTCGGTGTCGCTCAATCGCCCGCCGTCACGGTCGCGCGCGAAGACCAACGCCGAGAACAGATCTCCGCGATCGACCCCCTCGCCGCGCCGCGCCGCGACGAGCGCGCCGAGGATCGTGCGCGTCTCGCGCGCCGCCTCGGCGACCGCGCGGTTGCCGAGGACCGGCCATCGCCGCAGCCACGCCGGCATCAGCACCTGCCAGACCACCCCGGCGAAGACGGTCTCGACGTCGCGCAGCAGCCGGTGCTGATCCGATTCGGAGATCGCCTGGCCGAACAGCGTCGCGGCGATGACCCCGGCGGTGAAAGTGTGCAGCCGCGATTTCACGTCGACGATCTGCCCGTCGCGCCACGAGTCCACCATCTCGGCGACGTGCTGGGTCATCACCGGGGCGTAGCCGGCGATCCGGTCCGGGCGGAACGCAGGCTGGATCAGCCGCCGCTGCCGCCGGTGCATCGCGTGCGGGCAGAGCGCCAACCCGTCGCCGACCAGGGCTCGGCCGCTGTCGAACTGCGGACCGCCCTTGTCGAAAACCCGGTCGCGCCGCAGCATTTCCTGTGTCAGGGCGGGGTCGCAGACCACGATGGCGGTGCTCGGGCCCAAGCCGATGGCGACGAGATCGCCGTGGGCGGAGAGCGAGGCCATGAACCCCATGGGGTCACGCAGAAGCGACAAGAGGTGGCCCAGGACCGGCAACCGTCGGGGCGCCACCACGATGCCAGGCCTGACCACGTCGGCTACCCCAGGCGCGCCCACGTCGACTACCGCGAGGCCGCTCGCGCCATCTACCGCAGGACACCCTGCGTCTGCTACCCCGGGCCCACCCGCGTCGACTACCGCAGGCCCGGCCGCCCACCCGGGAAAGGAAGCGGAGACCACCCGACGAACTCTTGACAACACACGCACCACCTATCTCCCTCCCAGACAGGAGCTATCCGAGTTTTATTGTGCGCCAATCGGACTGACGGCACTCCCACTTCGGGAGGATCCACCGCCGTTCGCGGCGCACCCGTTCGGTGGCGAGGGCCGACGTGCGGGACCTACCATGCGAGCACGGGCTTTGCGTAGGGCGAGCGGATGGAGGAGCACGATGTCGGTGACCGGTCCGGGGCCGCGATGACCACAGCGTTCGATGGGGCGCCGCTCGAGGTCGACACGCGCCCTGCCGTGTTGGACCAGTTCACGGTGGACGAGACGGGGCAGGCCGGGCGACGGCCTAGCGGGGTCGTGTATCCGACCGGTGTCGACGAGGTGGCCGCGTTGGTGCGGTGGGCGCGCGCGACGCGGACTCCGCTCATCCCGCGCGGCGCGGGCACCAGCCTGGAGGGGCATCTGCTCGCCCAGCGGGAGGAGTTGATCGTCGATCTGTCGCAGGCGAACTCGATCCTGGACATCTCCCCCGCGGACTTCACCGCCACCGTGCAGCCCGGTCTCACCCGCACCCAGCTCAACGCGGCCACCGCCGAATCGGGCCTCCAGTTCACCGTGGATCCCGGCGCGGACGCCTCGATCGGCGGCATGGCCGCGACCAATGCCAGCGGCACCACCACCGTCCGCTACGGCGGCATGCGCGCGAATGTGCTTGCCTTGCAAGCGGTATTGCCCGACGGATCGGTGGTCCGGCTCGGCCGCGCCGTCCGCAAGTCGTCGAGCGGCTACGACCTGAAGGACCTGCTCATCGGTTCGGCGGGCACGCTAGGCATCATCACCGAGCTCACCGTTCGCCTGCACCCGATCCCGGAATGGCTGCGCTCGCTGCGGGTCTCGTTCCCCACCGTCTCGGCGGCCGTGGACGCCGCGGTCGAGATGCTCGGCGCCGCACTGCCGGTGAGCAGGCTCGAGCTGGTCGATACGCCGAGCATGGTCGCCATCAACGCCTTTCGCGGCACGGACTACGCCGAGTCGCCCGCGTTGTTCATCGACGTCGAGTCCTCGTCCGAGCCGGCGGCCGCCGCGGAGGAGCGGGAGATCCGGCGAATCGTGCAGGCCAACAACGCTGTCGAGATCGCGGTCGCGCACACCCACACCGAGCGTCATGCCCTGTGGGAGGACCGGCACAATCTGTACTTCGCGGTGAAGTCGCGCCACCCCGGCAGCCGATTCCTGGTGACCGATACCGCCGTCCCCTACTCACAGCTCGCCGCCACGGTGGAGACGACGACCCGGCTCGGCGCGGAACTCGGCCTCGCGGTCAGCGTCGCCGGGCATATCGGCGACGGCAACGTGCAC
Organism: Nocardia tenerifensis NBRC 101015; assembly: GCF_000308715.1. Classification (GTDB taxonomy): domain Bacteria; phylum Actinomycetota; class Actinomycetes; order Mycobacteriales; family Mycobacteriaceae; genus Nocardia; species Nocardia tenerifensis. The sequence goes on along the minus strand of NZ_BAGH01000353.1, from coordinate 14,551 downwards.
ACCATGGTCCCCTACACCGAGCTGAATCATGCGGCGGTGCAACAGTTCTCCGACAGCCTGGTCCGCCACGCGCTGGCCGTCGGCGGCACCGCGACCGGCGAGCACGGCATCGGCCTCACCAAGAAGAAGTATCTGCGCGACGAGCACGGCGACGCCGTCGACGTCATGATCGCGATCAAACGCGCCATGGACCCGATGAACCTGTTCAATCCCGGCAAGGTGCTCGACACGTAACCCGTTCCGGCGACGGCGAACCGGGAGGCGACCGTGCCCGCCGCCGCCGGCGGGCCGGGTCGCCCGCGAAACTACTTGTCCGCGATGAACTTTCCGCCGACCGCGTACCCGTCCGCCGGGTACTCCTCGATCCACACGTGCACCGACTCGGCCGGCGACTTGTAGGCGTCGACGAACGCGTCGGTGATCCGGCGAACCAGCTCCCGCTTGGCCTCGTCGGTCTTGGGCAGCTGCTGGACGATGACGTTCGGCATCGTGGTCTCCTTCACTCGGCCCGCTCGCGAGTTCGAGCGGAACTACCCATAAATCTGCTGCATACGGCCGGTCCGACCAAGACCCGGTTCGCGCACGCAGCGATCACCGATCGTGATCGTCGAACTCACAGGCGGCGAGCAGGATCTCCAGCGCGGGCGGCGGCGCGGCGGCCCGCACGACGAGCGCGGCCTCCAGCGAGAGTCCCGGCGGGGCAAGGGAATTGAACACCACCCTGGTACTGCGCAGCTGCCGCGCGTGCGCGGCGTAGACGACCGTCCAGCTGGTGTCCGAGCCGATCATCGCCAGGGTGTCGGCGAGCGCCGAGCTGACCGGACCGGGCACCGGCTCGAACCCGGCCTCGTGACAGGCGTCGACGACGAGGTCGACCAGCGGCGGATTGGCGCGACGTTCGGTGAGCCGCAAGGGATACGGCGCGAGATCGGTCAACGCGAGTTCCGGCACCCCGGCCAGGGGATGCCGCGCCGAGAGCGCGACCAGCAGCGGGTCGTCCCACACCGGAATCCTTCGCAGGCCCGGGTGCTCGACCGGCCCGCGCACGAACGCGGCGTCGAGCCGCCCGTCCAGCACCCGCTCGACCCGCGCGCGGGTGGACGCGGACACCGTCTCGACCCGCACCTGCGGCGCCAGGCGCTCCATGATGCGGTCCAGGTGATCGCCGAGACCGGTGCTGGTCCCCAACCGCAGCGTCGCGCCCGCGACGAACCCGGTGATCGAGGCCTTGGCGCGTGCGGCCGCGGCGAGCGCGTCCCTGGCCCCCGGCAGGAACCGCGCGCCCGCCTCGGTCAGCACGACCCGGCGCGGCGAACGATCGAACAACTCGACACCCAGCTCGCGTTCCAGCTGACGCACCTGCTGACTCACCGCCGACTGCACGATGTGCAGCCGCTCGGCGGCCCGCCCGAAGTGCAGCTCCTCGGCGACGGTGACGAAGTATCGGAGTTGGCGCAGTTCCACGGCCCGACCCTACGGGCCTCGGCCCGGGGCACACCGCGCTACGGCGCGTCTTTGAGATGGGCCAGCGCGGAGATCATCCGCTCGGCGATGTCGGGCGGCCACGGAAACGCGACGGTGGCGGCGCGCTGGTGCGCCAATCCGTGCAGGCCGAGCCACAACCCGACCGTGTCGGTGGACAGCTCGACGCCCTCGGCGCGGCCCGCCGCGACACAGTCCCGCAGGAGCTCCGTGAGCTGGTTCAACGTCACCTCGCCGAGCGCGACCATATCGGCCTCGGTCAGGGTCGTCTCGTCCAGCGCCGGCATCCAGACGCCGCCGAACATGGTGCGGTAGCGCTCGGGATGCCGGTCCGAGAACTCCAGATACGCGTGACAGAAGGCGAACAGCCGGTCTCGCGGATCGTCACCGGCCGCGGCCACGGCCGCGTGCAGGTGCTCCTCGAGTTCGCCGAAGGCCTGCTGCACGACGGCGAGCATGATCGTCGGCTGATCGGGAAAGTGCCGATAGATGGAGGGCGCGGCGATGCCGACGCGGCGGGCGACGGAGCGCAGCGTGACGGCCTTCTCGTCGCCGGTCTCGTCGAGCAGTTCGACGGCCGCCGCCACGATCTCGTCGCGCAGGCGGGCGCCCTCCCCTCGACGGTTGCGTACGCGCGTGGGAGACGCGGTCATGTTGTCAGCCATGCCGTTAACTTACACCTGAAAACTTATCTGCGTTAGCCCTTGCGCTACGAAAGCTTACATGCGTATGGTTACAGCCGTAACAACCCACTGAGCGCGGAGAACGTCATGAACACCACCACTGTCACCACCGAGGTCGTGCTACCCGGAAAGGTCGAGGCGAGCGATCTGCTGATCCGTACCCGCGCCCTGCCCGCCCCCACCGCGGGCCAGGCCGTCCTGCGGATGGACGCGACCGGCGTGTCCTTCGCCGAGCAGCAGATGCGCCGCGGCAAGTACTACGACCAGCCGCCGTTTCCCTTCGTCCCCGGCTACGACGTGGTCGGCACCGTCACCGCCGTCGGACCCGAGGTCGACGCGCGGATGATCGGGCGGCGCTACGCCGCGGTCGTCAAGGTCGGCGGCTGGGCGAGCCACCTGCTGATCGACGCCGCGGACCTGGTGCCCATCCCCGACAGCGTCACCTCGGCCGCGGCGGAGACGGTGGTGGTCAACGGGATCACCGCGTGGCAGATGCTGCACCGCACGGCCGCGGTCCCGAGCGGCGCGACGATCGTCGTGCTCGGCGCGAACGGCGGCGTCGGCTCCACCCTCGTGCAGTTGGCCAGGCACGCGGGCATCAAAGTGATCGGCACGGCCTCGCCGAGCCATCACGAGACCATCCGCGCGCTCGGCGCGATCCCGGTCGACTATCGCGACCCCGACATGTACCGGCGCATCCGCGAGATCGCCCCCGACGGTGTCGACGCGGTGTTCGACCACGTCGGCGGCGCGGGCTTGGCGCAGTCCTGGGCGCTGGTGCGCAAGGGCGGCACGCTGGTGTCCTACGGCACCGCGGCGACCAAGGACGAGGACGGCAATTCCCAACTGCCGGTGCTGAAGTCGTTCGCTCGGCTGCTCGTGTGGAACTATCTGCCCAACGGCAAGAGCGCTCACTTCTACAACTTCTGGGCGGGCAGGCGTCGCCTGTCCACCTTCCGTAATCGGTTGAGCGAGGATCTCGTTCAGGTGTTGCGCCTGCTGGCGGACGGCGTCTTGGCGCCGCAGATCGCCGCGCAGTTCCCGCTGGCCGACGCGGCGAAGGCGCTCGCCCTCGCCGAGTCGCGCACGGTGGCAGGCAAGGTCGTCATCACCGCTTGATCGCCCGCAGATCCGAACCCGTTCGTAACCAGAGGAATTCAGCCATGGCCACCATCGCCCTGTCAGCCACGCCCCACTCCGTCCTCGACCGCCCCGGCGACGTCGACAACCGCGCCACGTATCTGAGCTTCGGGGCCGCCTATGTGTTCGGGCACGGCGCCGCCGCCCTGTCCAAGGGCGCCGATCCCGTGCTCAGCCTGCCCGGCTGGCTGCCGATGGCCCTGCTCGGCGCGGGCCTCGCCGTCGGCACCGTGGCCGCCACCATGGCCGCGCTGCGCGCTCAGCGCGGCGCCGACAGTTCGGAGGTGCTGTCCGGCAAGCTGCTCGGCATCTCCTGGGCCAGCGCGTTCGCCGCGCTGTTCCTCATCATCAGCGGCATCACCTCGCTGCTGGACCGCGCCGACCTGCAGGGCGTGCTCTGGCCGACCGGCGCCGGGCTCATCGTCGGCCTGCTCTACCTCGGCGAGGGCGCCGCGCGCCGCAATGTGCTGCACTACTGCCTCGGCACCTGGCTGGCCCTGGTCTCCACCGGCGCACTGATGCTCGGCACGCCCGGCCTGTTCTGGGTGCTCACCGTCGGCGGTGGTGGCGGCTACCTGATCGCGACGGTCCTCGAACGCCGCCGCCTCGCGAACCGACACTGAAAAGCGTTCCGCCGCAGGGAAACCCGGCCCCGACTCACTCCCGAACACCATGTCGACGCTGTCCGGAGCCCCACGGCTTCGGACATGTCGCCTGCTTCCATGTTGGTGGCCAAGACCTCATAACACGAGGACACTGAAGTAAATATCGCCGAATTCTTTCCCCCAGGAGCACTGTGATGGCATCCGAGAGACCTTTCGGGATCGGCCCGGAAGACTTCGAACGCGCGCTGCGAGAGGCGGGGATCGAGATCCGCGACCTCCTCGGCAAGGCCGGGGAGTACGTCGATCGCACCAGCGTGAACACACTGGCCTCGCTGCTCGGTCAATTCGTCCAGCCGGAGCGCACCCGGCCGCCGAAGCCGGAGACCACCGGCGAGACCGGCAACGGCGTGTGGGTCATCTATAGCGTCGACGACGCCGGCGTCGCCAGGGTCGAGCAGGTGTTCCCGAGCGAACTCGAGGCCCTGCGCGCGCACCGCGACAACACCGACGAACGCCGCCGCGTCCGCTTCCTCCCCTACGGAGTCCCCGCTACGGTGCTCGACACGCTCTGATACCGGAATCTGCGCACGGTGCCGTCTCAGCTCCGGCATTGATCATTCTGATTACCGCCTCGGGTATCGGGTAGAGCGTGGATGCGGCCGCATGACGGGATCACCCCGACGGCGGGCCGTGCGGCGCGAGGCCTCATGTCTCGCGCGGCCGCAGCGACACCGAGGAGGATCATGGTTTCCCAGGACGTCATCGCACAGCTCCGCCAGGACATCACCACCGCCGAGGACGCGGGCGACACAGCGACCAGCGAGCGTCTGCGCGGCGAATTGTCCGCAGCGATGGACGCCGCGGACCGAACCGACACCTCCGGTGCGGAGCTACCCGACCTCACCAGTTCCGGCTCCGCCCCGCAACCGGCCCCCGGCGCCACCCGTCGCGCGGCCGAGGACCTCGGGCCCGGCAGCTACGAGCAGAACGTCGAGGCCGCCGACGAGCAGGTCCAGGAGCCGCCGGACTGAGTTCGCTGATTGTGTCCCACGACCTATTTCCACCGCACAGGAGGAGAGATCCATGGTGACCACTCGAAACTATCGACGCCCCGTCCGTGTGGGGATCGTCTGCGGCGCACTGGGTTTGGCCATGTTCTCGGCCACGGCCCCGGCGCTCGCCGACAACGCTCTCGATATCAACAACGCCTCGCAGTCCGAGATCACGATCGACTACCGCTGCGACGCCGGGGCCGGCGTGACCGCCCTCAAGGCGATGGTGGGCGGCGCCCAGGCGGATCATCCGTCGGCCACCGGCACCCAGACCTCGATCGTCTGCGACGGCACCCCGCAGTCGGCCGTGGTGCCGCTCGGCCCCATGTCCGAGCCCGCGGGCGGCGAGATGCAGGTGCGCGCGGCGTTGGTCGACAGCACCGACACGGTGATCTCCGGCCAGGCGAAGGCGTTCACGCTGAGCTAACCCGTGCCGCCGTACTCAGCCAGTTTGTCGTTCAGGTAGTCCCACGGGAAATTGGGCCCGACGTCGGTGTGGGTGCCGTCGTGCTTGCCGATCGTGTAGGCATTGTGGTCGGCGATCCCGCGCTCGTCGCGGCCCAATTCCTCGGGGGAGATGGTGCGGATCGGCAGCCCGTACTTTCGGCAGTCCTGCACTGCGATCCATGCGGCGCAGTCGATTCCGCGCTGCATCAACTCGAACCATTGGTCCCGCGACCATGCCGCCCGGGAGCCCGCGAAGCAGAAGTTGATCGAGCGCGGGTTGCCGTTGAGGACCGACCAGGACGCCAGGTCGGTGTCCACCACGTCGATCACGGTGCCGGTGTTGTCGTCCGTATAGTGGTAGGACACACCGGAATTCGGGTTCTGCAGGTAGTTGGCCAGCGACTGCGCATCGCCGTTGCCCTCCTGCGTGTGCAGCAGGAACCACAGCACCGGCGCGCCGCCGCGCGAGGAGGTGTTGGGGCTGATGCCGGTCTGGTCGTCCTCCCGGCTGATCGGTGAGGTCGGCGTGCTCGGCTCGCGCGCCGCCGACCACTGGCCGTAGTCGGGCTTGAGCACCTGGTCGACGTCGATGCCGACGCCGGAGATCTCGCGCCGGTCTATCTCGATCTGATGCATGTGCGCCGCCGGATGGTCCCCGTTGATGGACGGGTCACCGGACCAGTTGTGCTGCCAGAACCATTGGCCCACACCGTCTTCCAGCGCCCAGTCGATGCACCGGGCATTGCAGTAGACGCCGGTCCACTCGGGGCCGACCACCGACGCCCAGCCGCGCAGGAACGGGGCGATCAAACTGTTCCACTCGTCGAGGGTGGGGTTGTCGTCGACCGGCGCGTACAGCGGCCGGTAGCCGGGGCCGCCCGCCTCGAAGTGGTAGCGCAGCGCTATCTCGGCGTGCCGCGCGCCGCCGTCGTAGCCGCCGCGCCAGTCCGCGGTCTCGCCCTTGCCGTATTGGTAATTGGTGACGATCTCCAGACCCTCGGCGCGCAGCCGGTCACAGTAGTCCCGGCGCAGCGGCTTGGCCCCGAAGTTCGTGCCGGGGCGCGACTCGGAGAAGTAGCCGACCACCCCCGCGTATCCGGCCGCTTTGATCTCGGCCGGCTCGATGAGCGCGGCGGAGAAGTCGATCAGCTGAGTCACCGCTCTGCCCTCCTCGCGGCCGCGGCGCCGTCCTCGTACACCACACTTCTACGGTACGATGCGCCACCCGGCCTGTCTTCGAATTCGCCTGTCCGCACGACGAGTTGGACCCGCTCCGAACTGCGACATCACCGTTCAGTGCAGTGCGCCGGTGACGGCGAAGTGCTCCACATCGGCGATGTGGCCGCCGGTCGACACGGCGATGGTGAGCGCGCTGCCGGGGTCGGCGGTGAAAGAGACTGTGGCAGACCAGGGCTCGTCCGTGCCGCCCCCTTCGATGCCGGTGACCAGACCGATCGGTTCGGGCTGGCCCTGGACCCGGATCTGCACCGTCAGGTTCTCGTCGACGCCGGTGATCCGGCCGCCGACCTCTAGCGGCGAGGTCACCGTTGCGCCGTAGGCCGGCGTGTCCACCACCAGCGTGCCGCCCTGCGACCCGACGACCTCCCACGGCGCGTCGTCGCCGGGGCCGATCCGGGCCAGGTGCAGCACGGCGGCGATGATCGACGCGCCGTTCGGTGCGTCGAAGCCGACGCTGATCAGGCTCTCCCGGTCGCCGACATTGCCGCTGTCGGGGCCGCCGACCACCTTGTCCACCGTGTGGTGGCCGAGGAAGTCCTTGGTGAACGCGAGCGCGGTCAGCCCGGGGTCGAGGTGCCAGGCGTCCACGCCGTCCGTCTGGTACGACGACACCCAGGCGACCGCGTCCGCCTCACTCTTGAACGGCCACAGCGGCACGAAGCCGAACGTGGACTCCTGCGTTTGGTCGAGAGAGGCCTGCTCGAGGCCCGCCTCCTCGGGATTGCCGCCGGTGGTCATCGCCGGACCGGCGAGGCCGAGGAGGGGCAGTATCCGCCGCCACCGGAAGATCGAATGTCGCTGCACGGCCCGTCCCCTTCCGCGAGGGTGCCCGTTGCGCTGGTTCGGTGCGTTTGCGCCTTCCTCCACGATATCGCGATGTCGCCGCGCCCTCAGCGGGTTTCGGCTCCTCTTTGGCCGGCTGCGGCATCCGCGAGCTCGGCGATCACCTCGGCGTGGCACGCCTCGGGCACGCACCAGCACCCGATCCGGTGGCCACGCAGCTCGGGCAGCATGGCCAGCGGGTCCGGGAGCGAGCGGCAGATCATCGTCACCCGGCCGGCTCGGCGGGTGTCGGGTACGGTGTCGGCGATCTGATCGGTGAGCACGGAGGTACCCCATCGTGGCGGGGGTTGTAGGGAGACGGAGATTCGCGGTGACCGCGGGGCTCGCGATGGCCGCCGTGTCGACGGCCGCCTCCCGGGCGATCGATGCGGAGACTCCGGTGCGCGTGCCGGACCCGTCGCGCACGGCCGACGGGGCGCTGCGGATCGGCTACGGCGCGAGCCCGGACAATTTCGGGGATCTCTATCTGCCCGACGGCCCCGGTCCCCATCCGGTGATCGTGCTGGTCCACGGCGGCGGCTGGTCACAGAATCGCACCCTGTCCCAATTCGCCCCGCACGCAAGGGCATTGGCCGAACAGGGCGTCGCCGTGTGGAATATCGAGTACCGGCGGGTGAACGGGGCGGGCGGCTGGCCGAGCACCCTGACCGACGCCGACGACGCCGTGGCGGCGCTCGCGACGGTGGTGCGGCAGAGCTGCGGCGACCGCCTCGACCTGCGGCGGGTGCACCTGGCCGGGCATTCGGCCGGCGGGCACCTGGCCGCATGGGTGGCGGGCAGGCGCTCCTCGCCGTCCGCGACGGCCTGGCCGATCCGCCTACGCAGTGCCACGCTGATGGCCGCGGTCCTGGATCTGGAGTACGCGGTGAGCCACGGCCGCGACGCCTTCGTCCGCAAGCTGCTCGGCGGCGGCCCCGACGAGGTGCCCGAGCGTTACCGCGTCGCCGCCCCGATCAACCACCTGCCGACCGGTATCCGCGTGAGCGCCCTGCACGGCGACCGAGATCGTGTCGTAGATCTCGAGCAGAGCCGCCGCTACATCGCAGCACTCGATCCGGCCGACGCCGAACTGCGCGTGCTGCCGGGAATCGGGCACGGCGAGTTCACCGACCCCGCCTCACCGGCCTGGACGGCCACGCGGCACGTCCTGCTCGACCACGTCGCACAGCTGCGCTGACCGGCCGCGGGTTAGGAGTTCCCGACGACCGCGTGGTAAGAAAATGACGGTGTCCGGGCAATCGGCGTTACCTCCAGCAAACCGGGTCGGCCGACCCCGGCGCGCGCATGCGGCGACGCGACCGAGGCCGCGGTGACGGCCCAGCTCGCCGCGCCACGGCAGTCCACGCGGCCGAAGGACTATCGCCTGGATCTGGACGGACTGCGCGGGTTCGCCATCGCGCTGGTCGTCATCTTCCACGTGTGGTTCGGCCGGGTCTCCGGCGGCGTCGATGTGTTCCTCGTCCTGTCCGGTTACTTCTTCACGGGGTCGCTGCTGCGCCGCGCGAGCGCCACCGGCACGGTCGCGTTCACGCACACCCTGCGACGCACCGCGCGACGTCTGTTGCCCGCGCTGGTGGTCGTGCTCGCCGCGGTCGTCGTCGCGACGGTGCTGCTGAAGCCCTATACGCAGTGGCCCGACATCGCCGCGCAGACGCTGGCTTCGCTGCTGTACTACCAGAATTGGCAGCTGGCGCTGTCCTGGTCGGACTATCTGGCCGCCGACCCGTCGGTGAGTCCGCTGCAACACCTGTGGTCGATGTCGATCCAGGGGCAGTTCTACCTGGCCGTGCTGGTGTTGATCGCGGTGCTGGCGTGGGGTTGCCGACGGTCGGGGCAGCGGGCCGCCTTGCGGCCGGCGCTGGCCGTGGTCCTCACCGTGCTGGCCATCGCGTCGTTCGCGTACGCCGATCGCGGCGTCTCCGTCCATCAGGGGTGGAACTACTACGACAGTTTCGCGCGCACCTGGGAGTTGCTGACCGGCGCGCTCGTCGCGGTCGTGGCGCCGCGAATCTCCTTGCCGCGCATCGTTCGCACCATTCTCGCGGTCGCCGGTTTCGCGGTCATCGCGGCCTGCGGGTGGCTCGTCGACGGCGCCAACGTGTTTCCGGGGCCGGCCGCCCTGCTGCCGGTGGGCGCCGCGGCGGCGCTGATCGTGGCGGGCGACCACGGGCCTTCCCCGCTGCCCAACCGCTTGCTCGCGACCGCGCCGATGGTGCGGCTGGGCGAGCTGGCCTACGCCCTGTATCTGTGGCACTGGCCGATCCTCATCTTCTACCTCGGCGAAAGCGGCTCCCCCACCGCCGGTTTCGTCGGCGGCTGCGCGGTGATCCTCGGCGCGCTGGTGCTGGCGCACCTGACGCACCGCTTCATCGAGGAACGCCTACGTGTCCGGCCGCGCGAAAACCGTTCGCCCGCGGCGAGTTACCGCCGCACCGGGATCGCGGTCGCCGCGCTCGGCACCGCGGTGCTCACCGCCTCGCTCGGGGCGCACATCGTGACCCGCACGAATCCGCCTCAGCCGGTGGGTTATCTGAATCCGGCGGTGTACCCCGGCGCGGAGGCGCTCCTCCGCGGCGTGAGCGGACCGCGCGCGCCGATGCGTCCCTCGCTGTGGGAGGCCCCGGCCGACGCGCCCTATCCCACGCGCGACGGATGCATCGCAGATTGGGACACCCGCGAGGTCATCACCTGCGCCTATGGTGACATCGGCGCGGAGCGCACCATCGCGGTGGTCGGCAGCAGTCACGCCGAACACTGGATACCGGCCCTGGATGTCCTTGCGCGCGAACACGGTTTCCGCATCACGACCTATCTCAAGATGGGTTGCCCGCTCACCGTCGCCGCCGAGCCGACCTACAAAGGCGAGGCCATCCCCGACTGCCGCGACTGGTCCGCCGAGGTGATCGACCGCCTCGGCGCGGACCGCCCCGACTGGGTGTTCACCACCGGCACCCGCCCCCGCGGCGACACCGGCGACGAAACCCCCGCCGACTACCTCGACGTGTGGACCAAGCTGTACCAGCACGGCCTCAATGTCCTCGCCATGCGCGATACCCCCTGGCTGCGCCGCGACGGCGTGCGGTACCGCGGCACCGACTGCCTCGCCCAGCGCGGCAACCGGATCAGCTGCGGCATGCCGCGCGCCGACGCCCTCGAAGAGCGCAACCCCGAGGACGAGCCCGCCGCGTCCTTCTCCAACGTCTTCCCGCTCGACCTCACCGACGCGATATGCGAACCCGAGGTGTGTCCCGTCACCGGCGGCAATATCCTCATCTACCACGACGAGCATCACCTGACCGCCAGTTACTCGCGGTCCCTCGCTCCCGAACTCGGTCGCCGACTGCAACCGATCCTCGGTTGGTGGTGAACCGCACGCGACCGACGAGTACGCGCCGGAGCTCGACCGCCTCGGCACGGTCTGTTGCCGCGTAGAATGAAAGCCGTACTGGGCGTGCGGCTTTGGCAATGTGGCCGAATGTGGTCCCGCTCAGCCACTTTCGCGATCGTCATCGCCGGCCGCGCCGAATCGCGGCGGCTCCGGCCACATCCGGGTGACGTCTGTAGGGACGATCACATGATTGGGCGGGATTCGCGCGGGTACGGCTGATGAATGCGGGCCCGTCTGCGCCGCCGGAGCCCCGCACCGATCGATCAGAGGATTTCGCAGGGGAAGGAACGAACGCGATGACAGACACCCTCGTCGACCTGACCGTCGACAGCCGGCAGGTCGCGCGACCCGCTCCCCGCCCGCGCCCCGCCTGGAGCGGCGGGCACTCGACGACCGCGAACGTCTGGCGCGACGCCAAAACCGTTCTGGTGACCCGGGTCACGGGTCCGCGACAACTGACCACCGTGCCCCGGTTGGTCATTCCCATCGGCGATACCCAGCTCGCCTTCCGCGTGTCGTCGCAGTCCGACGAGGCCGAACAGCTGGCGCGCGACGGCCGGGTGCTCGTGCAGCCCGGCGACCGGCGCGGCACCCCCGCGCTCGGCTCCCATCAGTGCCAGGGCCAAGCCCAATTGGTGACCGCGGGCACCCTGCTGCCCTATGTCGAGGCGGAGATCGCCAAGAAGTACCGGTGGCGAATCCCCGTGGCGCGCTTCGCGCACCGGCTCGGCCACGGGGACGCACCCTACGCCGACGTCGTCGTGCTCGTCACCGTGGCCGAGCCGAGCCCCGTGCCGATGCTGCCGCGTTGACGCCGCAACCGGGTGCCGGGGCCGCTCAGTCAGGCCCCACGCCCGGTCCGCTGCTGGAGCTCATCGATCAACTGCGAGGCATGGGCCTTCGTCAGCCCCTCCGGCACTTCCTCCCCCGCCTCCTGCGCCAAGGTCTGCAGATAGGACTGCTGCGGACCCGTCATCGGCTCATCCCCCGTGGTCCATTCCTCCGGCTCCTTCTCCGGATTAGGCTGCACCATCCCCAACTCCTCTCACTCGCCAGAACAAACGTTCGACCCTCGCCATACCCCGATCCCCCTCTCTCAACCACCCCGCACCCTCGCTGTTCGATACGGACAGCGAAACGACGAACCCCCGGCTCGAGGGACGAGTCGGGGGCCGACGTCGGACGGGCTGAGAGCGTCATGCGCTGATAGCCGCCTGGATCAGACTTTCTCGCACATTTCTCCGAGGAGCTTCTCTCCTTCCTCCATGCTCACCTGATCGCAGTAGTAGACAACGTCACCCTTTTCGTTGGAGAGTTCGGCGGCCTTACCGTCCAACTCTTCGCCGGCGTCGCATCCGGAAGCGTCGACGTGGCCGTTGTGTGGCTTGACCTCTTGGCACGTGACGGAGGCCTCGGAGGCGTGCGCGGGCCCGATCGCGAGAAAACCGGACCCCACCAAGGCAACGATCGACACTCCCATTCGCAGCGCACCGAGTTTCATACGACTCCCTTCCCTATGGACAGGCCATCTCGACCGCGGACTGACCCCGCCCACACGGCGGGTCACTACTCATTCGTTGCGGTCGGTGCACCGGATGGAAGCACCATGCGAAGCAACGGTTGTCCGGCATGAGCGGATATTCTTGCCATTTCGGCACTTCGGAGGACCTATGACACGCACACCGTCCGAGTCCGATTCTGTTCGGCCGCAATCGATGCCGGGTGCGCTTGCGCCGGTGGTCGCGCTGGACGGATACGGGCTTCACCTTCGCGAGTGGGCCGATGACGATGTGCCGGCCATGGTCACGTTGTTCGACGAGACCGAGGTCGACAGGTGGACTCCGCTGCGTCGGCCGTTCGATCACGCCGAGGCGCGGGCCTATCTCGACCGGGCGCGGGTGCACCGCGCCGAAGGTCGCGGCATCCAGCTCGCGATCACGACCGACGCCCGCACGCCCCGCGGCGAGATTCTGCTGTTCCGCGCTGGCTTGGACGAATCCGTGCCCGAGCGGCCCGATGCCGAATTGGCCTACGCGATAGGCTCGGCGCACCGCGGCCAAGGCCTCGCCACGCGCGCTGTGCGGCTGATCACCGAATACGCGTATCGCGAGCTCGGCGTCAGGCATGTCCTGCTGCGCATCGACCCGGCCAACCTCGCCAGCGTCGCCGTCGCCCGCGCCACCGGCTTCGAGCTCACCGGCGCTCCGCCCTTCACCCGAGCGCACTCCGGGCCGCTGCACACCTGGTGCCACAACGCCGACCTGCCGACCACGTAAGCGGCGTAGGTCGGCTCGCGGACCACGTCTGCGTCGGCTGAGGCCGGAACGCGCCACCTTCACCACCCGAAACGCTTGCCGCTTCGGCCGTGACGTCGCATGCTGGTCAGACAACTCGTGAAACCAGCAGTCGCCCAACGAATCCCGATCGGCGCGCAGCCGCGTGCCGACCCCCGGGTTGCGCTTCGGCCGTCTCGAGCCCCTGCGACCGGACCGGTCAACCCCGAGACCGAAGGCAGGACCGAGCATGTCCGACACCGACCATTCGACAACGCTGACCTGGGACACCGCCGCCGCGGCCGCCGCCTATCGCCGCCGCGACATGCGCCTGGCCGAACGGTTGATCTTCCCCACGGCGTTGCACCACCTCGGCCGACCGGCCCGCCCCGACGCGGCGGTGCTCGATATCGGCTGTGGCACCGGCGTTCTCGCCGCCCTGATGGCGCGAACGCACGGCTGGACGGTCCACGGACTCGACGTCTCCCCCCACATGCTGGAGATCGCCCGCACGGACAACGCACATCCACGCATCGACTATCACCTCTTCGACGGCCGTTCACTGCCCGACATCGCGGACGGCACCGTCGACGCGGCCGTGTGCTGCCTGGTGTACTGCACCGACCCCGACGACCATCGACTCGCCGCCCTGACCTCGGAGATCGAGCGGGTCCTGCGCCCCGGCGCCCCCTATATCCTCGCCGACCTCAACCCGGACGCCACCGGCGAACAATTCTCCACCCTCCGCTACGGCGAGCCGAAAACCACCTACTCCGACGGAGATTCGGTCCCCGTCGTCCTCCGCCGCCTGGACGGCACAACAGACGCCCTCACCTGCCACTTCCGCACCCTCGCCACCTACACCTCCTTGCTCACCGACGCAGGCTTCCCCACCCCGACCGTCGACCTCCCCACCGACACCGCCACTATCGCCCCCTACATGGTCCTCACGACTCATAAAGACCGATGACATGCCTGCCGAGCGGCTCGGCGGGAGCAACTCCGCACGGTGGCTCTGCCGAGTGTGATCGATTGCGCGCCCGCGACTTCGGCGGTTACGGCGACAGCCGCGCGAGCACCTCGAGGACCGCGGCTTCCTCACCGATCGGGTCGGTGAGCGGGGAGACGGAGACCGCGAGTTCGTCGGCTCCGGCCTCGTGCAGAGCGAGCAGGCGTCGGTGGATCGTGTCCTGGTCACCGTAGACGACGACCTCGTGGATGAACTCGTCGCTCAACCGTCCCTGCGCGTCGAGCGGATAACCGGCCTCCTGGAACATCTTTCGATAGGTGGGCAGGGTGGCGTATACGGAGAAGGCGCCCTGCGCGACCTCGCGCACGGTGCCGAAGTCGTTGGTGGGCACCACGTTCGCGCCGACGATCAGCGCCGGGCACGGGCGCT
>NZ_BAGH01000354.1 GCF_000308715.1 Nocardia tenerifensis NBRC 101015 | reverse complement strand
AGCAGCAGCAGGCCTTCGGCCAGGGCCAGCCCTCGTACGGGCAGAGCCAGCCCGGCTACGGCCAGGGTCAGCAGGGTCAGCCCTACGGCCAGCAGTCGCCCTACGGCCAGCAGCCGGGTTACGGTGCGGCACAGCAGGCTTCGCCCTACGGCCAGAGCCAGCCGAGCCAGCCCGCGTACGGCCAGCAGGGCTACGGCCAGCAGCCCGCCTACGGGCAGCAGCCCCCGACCACGGCCTTCGGCGGCCAGCAGCAGGCCTCGCCGTACGGCTCGCCGAGCGCGGCCCAGCCGCGGCCGGACGAGGGCGCGACCCAGCACTTCGGCTCCGCGCAGCAGTCGCCGTACGGTTCGTCGAACTACGGGCAGCCGGGCCAGCAGAGCGCGCCGCAGCAGGGCCAGCCGTTCGGCGGCGAGCAGGGCGGCGACCCGTCCTCGGACGCCACCCAGGCGTTCCGCCCGTCCGAAGACAACAAGTAGCGGTCCTCCCCCGGCGCGGATCATCCGGCGCGCCTGAGCCGCTCGCGCCGGGGGAGCTGCCACGCTGAATCGTCATGAGTGAGCGTCAGCGAGTGAATCAGGGATGCGGCGCGCCTGAGCGCACGGGGGAGTCGCGCGGCGTGCGCGAGCGTCGGCGAGCCAGGGCGTTCGGATGCGCGAAAGTCCCAGGCGTCGAGGCGAAATCGTGAGTTCCACGCGAAACTCGCTGCCGCGCCGGACCGGTGGGTCGCGCCGGGTGCCCGAGCCGCACGCCGAGACCGACGAGGCCGGGTTCCTGTCGCTGACCCCGGAACGTGCCAGGGTGCTCGTCCTCGTGGCCGGTCGCCCGACGACCTACGCGCTCACCGCGATCATCGTCCTCGCCCTCGCGACGCTGCTCACCTCGGGCAGCAATCTGGCCGGGACCTCGGGCGCGATAGCGGCGGGATGGCTTGGCGTACACCAGGTTCCGTTGGTGATCGGCAAGACCACGCTCGGCCTGCTGCCCTTGTTGCCGACCGCGCTCGTGGTCTGGCTCGCGGGCCGGGAGTGCGCCCGCGCCGTCGAACCCGACTACACCCGAGCCGATCTCGGCTGGATAGTCGGCGCCGCGCTGGCCGGGCCGCTGCTGATCACCGCCATCTGCCTCGCGGTCGCCGAGGACGCGTCCGGCGTCGTCGCGCTGCAACCGCCGAACACCCTGGCCGCGTTCGGCTGGGTCGGCGGTCTCTACCTGGTCGCCGCCGCGGGTGGGATCGCGACGCGGACACGGCGGGAACTGTTCGCGACGCTTCGCCTGCCGGACTGGGCGATCTCGGGAATGTACGGCGCGGGCCGCGCCGTGCTGCGCCTGCTCGGCTGCGCCGCGGTGCTCGTCGTGTTCTCGTTTCTGATGCACCTGTCGCGGGTCGGCGACACTTACCGCGGCGCGGGCAATGCCGCCGGGGTGATCGGCCTGACCCTGCTCTCGCTGGCTTACCTGCCGAATCTGGTCGTGCAAGCGGTCGGCGTGCTGGTCGGCGCGGGCGCGCAGTTCGGCGACGCGTCGTTCGGCCTGTTCTCCGTGGTGGGCGGGCCGATTCCAGCCGTGCCGCTGATGGCCGCGGTGCCGACCGGACCGGCGGCGGGCTGGTGGCCGGTGCTGCTGCTCGTCCCGGCCGCGATCGGGGTGCTCGGCGGGATAGATCTCGCGCGCGGCTCGACGGATCGGATCGGCGCGCCCTGGGCGACGCTGTGCTCGGCCGGGCTGGCGACCGTGGCGTTGCTGCTGCTCGGCGTGGTCGCGGGCGGCGAGTTGGGCACCTTCGGCCGGTTCGGGCCCGACTTTCCCGTCTTTGTCGTGGTCACGTTCGCGTGGCTGGCTGTCCCGGGTTATGCGGGCCTGGCGTTCGCGCGGTGGTTCCTCTTTCCGGTCGGCGCCGTGCCCGCGAACACCGACGACCCGTACGCCGAGGACTACTACGCCGATGATGATCATGCGGACGGCTATTACGCGGACGACGAT
This sequence comes from Nocardia tenerifensis NBRC 101015, assembly GCF_000308715.1. Lineage (GTDB taxonomy): Bacteria > Actinomycetota > Actinomycetes > Mycobacteriales > Mycobacteriaceae > Nocardia > Nocardia tenerifensis. The sequence goes on along the minus strand of NZ_BAGH01000354.1, from coordinate 71,562 downwards.
CACGCGGATGACTATTACGCCGACGACGACCATGCGGATGACTACTACGCCGACGACGATTACGCCGACGACGACTACGGGCGGCGCGGCTATTACGAGGACGACTACGCCGGACCGGACCACGATGAAGCGCTCGACGGCGAGCTGGTCGAGGAGCAGACCTCCCTCAGCACCGTCCGCACACCCGGTGCGAATACCACACCCGATATCGTCGATGCCGAGGTGGTCGAGGCGGACCTGCCGGAAAGTGGCCGGGTCGACGGTCGTTAGGCTCTAACGCGGCGGAGCCCGTCCGCTATCCGATCGACGCGCAGGAGTAGAGCCCTGAGCTCACCCATCCCGCCGGCCTCGCCGGCTGCCGACCCCGGGTTCGCCTCGTGGACCCCCGCCGCGGCCCCGGCGACCGTGCTCGTGCTCGCCTCGGGCACCGGATCGCTGCTGCGCGCGCTGCTCGACGCGGCCTCGGCCGCGGACTTCCCGGCGCGGATCGTCGCCGTCGGCGTCGACCGGACCTGCGCGGCCACCGAGCACGCCGACGCCGCGGGCGTGCCGCATTTCAAGGTGGCGCTGAAGGACTTTCCCGACCGGACCGCCTGGGACGCCGCGCTGACCGACGCGGTCGCGGGGCATGCGCCTGACATCGTGGTCTCGGCCGGGTTCATGAAAATCCTCGGCCCGGCCTTTCTCGCCCGGTTCGGCGGCCGGATCATCAACACCCATCCCGCGCTGCTGCCGTCGTTCCCGGGCGCACACGGGGTGCGCGACGCGCTGGCCTATGGGGTCCGGGTCACCGGCTCGACGGTGCACCTGGTCGACGCGGGCGTCGACACCGGGCCGATCCTCGCGCAGGAGGCGGTCCCCGTGCTGCCCGAGGACGACGAGGCGAGGCTGCACGAACGCATCAAGGTTGTCGAGCGGCGGTTGCTGGCGGAGGTCGTCGCCGCCGTCGCGACGCGGGGCATTGTTTCCGACGGACGAAAGGCAGTTATTCCTGATGAGCGAGTACTTCGGTGAGTGAGCGCAAGGCGATTTCCAGGGCGCTGGTGAGCGTCTACGACAAGACGGGGCTCATCGAGCTCGCGACCGGCCTGCACGCCGCGGGAATCGAGCTGGTCTCGACCGGCTCGACCGCGGCCAAGATCGCCGACGCAGGCCTCCCCGTGACGAAGGTCGAGGACCTCACCGGCTTCCCGGAGACCCTCGACGGCCGGGTGAAGACGCTGCATCCCCGGGTGCACGCGGGCATCCTCGCCGACACTCGCAAGCAGGAGCACCTCGATCAGCTGGTCGAGCTGGGTGTCGAGGCGTTCCAGCTGGTGGTGGTGAATCTGTACCCGTTTACCCAGACGGTGGCCGGCGGGGCGACGCCGGACGAGTGCGTCGAGCAGATCGACATCGGCGGACCGTCGATGGTGCGGGCCGCGGCGAAGAACCATCCGTCGGTGGCCGTGGTCGTCGACAGCGGCGACTACGACGAGGTGCTCGGCGCGGTGAAGTCCGGCGGCTTCACGCTGGCCGAGCGGACGGCGCTGGCGGCCAAGGCTTTTCAGCACACGGCGAGCTATGACGTCGCGGTCGCGAGCTGGATGACCTCGGTGCTCGCGCCCGGTGTGGCGGCGCAGCCCGAGGACGCGGCGCAGCCCGAGGACGCCGGCGCGCGATTCCCCGCCTGGCTCGGCGGTACCTGGGAGCGCTCCGCCGTGCTGCGCTACGGCGAAAACCCGCATCAGGCGGCGGCGCTGTACACCAACAACGACGGCGCCCTCGGCCTCGCGCAGGCCCAGCAGTTGCACGGCAAGGAGATGTCGTACAACAACTACACCGATGCCGACGCCGCGTGGCGCGCCGCCTACGACCACACCGCGCCGACCGTCGCGATCATCAAGCACGCCAACCCCTGTGGCATCGCCATCGGCGCCGACATCGCCGAGGCGCACCGCAAGGCGCACGCCTGCGATCCGGTGAGCGCGTTCGGCGGCGTGATCGCGGCCAACCGCCCGGTCACCGTGGAGATGGCCGAGCAGGTCGCGGAGATCTTCACCGAGGTGATCGTGGCCCCGTCCTACGCCGACGGCGCGGTGGAGGTGTTGCAGCGCAAGAAGAATGTGCGCATCCTGGTCGCCGAGCCGCCGCGGCGCGCGGGCGCCGAGCTGCGTCCGATCAGCGGCGGCGCGCTGCTGCAGCAGCGCGACATCCTCGACGCCGAGGGCGACGATCCGGCCAACTGGACCCTGGCCACGGGGGAGGCGGCCGACGCCGAGACCCTCGCCGACCTCGAATTCGCTTGGCGCGCCTGCCGGGCCGTGAAGTCCAACGCGATCCTGCTCGCGCACGACGGCGCCTCGGTCGGCGTCGGCATGGGCCAGGTCAACCGCGTGGACGCGGTGCAGCTGGCCGTGCAGCGCGCGGGCGACCGGGCCAAGGGTTCGGTCGCGGCCTCCGACGCGTTCTTCCCGTTCCCCGACGGCCCGCAGCAGCTGATTCAGGCCGGTGTGCGCGCGATCGTGCAGCCCGGCGGCTCGGTTCGCGACCAGGAGACCATCGATCTGGCTCGCGAGGCCGGAGTCACCCTGTACCTCACGGGTTCCCGTCACTTCGCGCACTGACCCTCGCGCTCGAACGCCACGTCGGATCTCCGACGTGGCGTTCGGCGTATGAGCCAGTACCCGCATCCCTCCTGACCGCGCACACCTCGTGACTGCGCATATCTCCTGACGGCGCATACCTCGTGGGGGCGCATACCCCCTGGGTCCGCACGCCTCCTGGGTCCGCACGCCTCCTGGGTCCGCACGCCTGCTGGGTGCGCACACGCCTCCTGATTTCCCGCCCGCACACCAAATTCGCACGGCGATTCGGGTGCGGAAAAGAGGTGCGTGGCGTGAGGACGAATGCCCACGTGGGCAGGCAAGGCTTCGTAGAGTGACCTGATGTCGATTCGTGCGGTAGCCGCCGGTGTGGTCGCGATGCTCGCCGTGGCGGTGTCATTCGCCGGGCAATCCTCGGCCGAAGCCGAGCAGGGGACACCGCGGACGCTTCCCTCGTTGAAAGCGTGGAGTCCTGGCGGAGCGAGTTTCTCGCTCGGCGCACACGCCCGAGTGGTGTACACACAGGACGTATTACGCAGCACCGCAATGGATTTCGCCGAGTCGCTGCGCGCATTCACCGGCAGTGACATCGTGGCGCAGGCGGGCGAATCCGCCGGCCCCGGCGATATCGTGTTACGCACCGGCTCGGTGCCCAACGCGCCGGAAACGGCTGAGGCTTACCAGATTTCGAGCGGCGAAACCCTCGACCTGCTCGGCGCGGACACCGCGGGCGCGTACTACGCCGCCAGCTCGGCCCTGCAACTGCTTCGGCAGCGCCCCGTGATTCCCGGTGGCACCGTGACGGATTGGCCGCAATACCGGGAACGCGGTCTCATGCTGGACGTCGGGCGCGAGTTCATGCCGGTCGAGCTGCTGCGCGCGCAAATCCGGCGCATGGGCTACCTCAAGCTGAACCTGCTGCACCTGCACCTCTCGGACACCTACGGCTTCCGGCTCGACAGCGAACGCCACCCGGAAATCACGGCGGCGCAGCACTATTCGAGGCAGGACATCCGTGATCTGGTCGACTACGCGGCGCGGCACCAGGTCGAGATCGTCCCGGAGGTGGACTTCCCCGGCCACATGAACGGCATCCTGGCGGCCCATCCGGACCTGAAGCTGCGCAGCGCGAGCGGGCGGGTCTCCGACGCCGCCATCGATATCGGGAATCCGCGCGCATATGACCTGATGCGCGACATCCTCGAGGAGTTCCTGCCGCTGTTTCCCGGCCGCTACTGGCATCTCGGCGCGGACGAGTTCCTGCTCGACGGCCTCCGCGTCGCGGACTTCGACGAGTATCCGCAGCTAGGCGCGTACGCACGCGCCACCTACGGGCCGCAGGCCCAGCCCGTCGACGCCTTCCTCGGCCTGATCAACTGGGGCGCGGACATCGTGCGCGCCCACGGCAAACGCCCCCGCATCTGGAACGACGGATTGCACACGGGCGCGGGCACGCTCACCCTCGGCCGCGATCTCGTCATCGACTACTGGAGCAGGGCGGGCGTCCCGCAACTGCCCCTGCCGTTCTTCGGAACCGCCCGCAGCCCAGCCGATCTCATCGCCGCCGGGCACGAGCTCAGGAACGCCGCGTTCGCGCCGGCCTACTACGTCGCGGGCGGGCCGACGCGGGCGCTCAACGTCCCGCCGCCCCTCGCCTATCAGGCGTGGGACCCCACGCTTTTCGTGGACGGCACCCGCCTGACGCCGGAGCAGAACCGGCGCAATCTCGGCTCGGGCCTGTTCGTCTGGTGTGACGACCCGACGGCGCAGACCCCGGAGCGGATAGCCGAGTCGATCACCATGCCCCTGCGGGTCACCGCGCAGCAGACCTGGGGTCCGCCGCAAGCGGGCAGCTATCCGGAGTTCGCGGCACTGGCCGACGCCGTCGGTGAGCCCCCGGCGTGAGGCGGCACGCGAACTAGACCGCGCTGAGTACCTGCCTGTCCCCGAGCGGCGACTTCAACGCCAGCTCCACCGAGCCGAAGACCGCGTTCATGGTGCACATCCGGCCGACCGCGTCGGCGCGGGTGCCCGCGCGCAGCTCGACGGTGACCGTCGAATCCGTCTCGCGCACAGTGGCATCGACGCCGTAGCACTCCGGCGTGCCGGTCTGGAAGTTGACCGCGATCCGGTCCGCTGCCAGCCGCGTCCACGAGTCGAACGGGATCGGGCGGGCGTTCACGATCGTCGGGTCGGCGGTGAACTCCCTGCCGCGGTTGCCCGCCGTGTCCTCGGTTGGCGTGCTCGGCGCGGCGCTGGTGGTCGTGGCCGTTTTCGGTTGTGTCGCAGCGTCTTCGGAGCCGGAACACCCCGCCGCGGCGAGGCATCCGAGCACAACGGCGACTGCTGCGGCGGCACGTCCGCCCGAGATCCGAGTCATGGCGACCACCCTAGTGGGCGTGGCCGCCGCCATCTCACATCGAACCCATTTACGGCAATAGGACACACCCCACAGTGAACTTTCGGCGAACCATGCGCGTAATGCCTCCGGATCCCGGTCCGGGGCAGTATCTTCGGCCTGGACGCGCACCTTCGTGTCCGCGGCGCGCGTCGATTGTTCGGATGCTCTTCAGAACCAGTGCTCTTCAGAACCTCTGCTCTTCAGAACTCGAAAGGAACAACCGTGGGCGACACGCTGCGCGTCGGTGAAGAACTCGGACTCGGCCAGTCCCTGCAGGGCGGTGCTTACACCCTCACCTTGCAGAACGACGGCAACCTCGTGTTGTCCGAGCCGGACGGAAATGTGGTGTGGTCCACCCTGACGCACGGTCAGGGTGTCGAACGCGCGACCCTGCAGGACGACGGCAACTTCGTGCTGTACAAGGGCGACGGCGCGGCGTGGTCCACCGAGACCAACGGCAAGAACGCGGATCGGCTGGTCGTTCAGGCCGACCGCAACGTGGTGCTGTACGGCACGGACGGCAGCCCGCTGTGGGCCTCCGACACCAAGACCGACAATCCGCTGCAGGCGCCCGAGCCCGAGCCCGCGCCGGAGCCGGTCGCCGAGGCCCCCGCGGCCGAAGAGGCGCAGCCGCCGGCCCCCGAGGTGCGGACCTACACGGTCGAGCCGGGCGACACCCTCTGGGCGATCGCCGAGCGCTTCTACGGCGACGGCAACCGCTACCAGGAGATCGCGAACGCCAGCGGCATCGACAACCCGGACCTGATCAACCCCGGCCAGGTGCTGACCATCCCGTAAACTACTGCGGCGCAAGACAAAACGTGGGGCCCCGAAGACTTCGGGGCCCCACGTTCGCGTTCGGGTGGGGGCTGCACTTAGCGGCTGGTGAAGGGGAGCAACGCCATCTCGCGGGCATTCTTCACCGCGACGGCGACCTGTCGCTGCTGCTGCGGGGTGAGCCCGGTGACCCGGCGGCTGCGAATCTTGCCGCGATCGGAGATGAACGTGCGCAGCAGGTTGACGTCCTTGTAGTCGACCTTCTCGATGCCTGCGGCAATGAGCGGGTTCTTCTTCGGACGGCGGGCCTGCTCGGCGCGTACCTTCTTCGACGGTGCTCGCTTGACTGCCATATACGGATCCTTCGTACGAGAACGGTGGTTGTCTACCAGCTCGATTTGCGCACACCGGGCAGCTCGCCCCGGTGCGCCATCTCGCGCACACGCACACGGGACAGTCCGAACTTCCGGAGGTGACCGCGCGGTCGTCCGTCGGCGGCGTCCCGATTGCGCAATCGTACCGGACTGGCGTCCCGTGGCTGTCGTCGCAGTTCAGCGTGGGCGTCGGCGCGTTCGGTGTCCGATGTGCCCGGCTTGCGGATGAGCTCTTTCAGCTCGGCCCTGCGCTCGGCGTAGCGCGCCACCACGAGCGCGCGCTGGGCGTTGCGGGCGATCTTCGACTTCTTGGCCATCTCAGCGCTCCCCGGGAAAGACGTTGTGCGCCATAGTGTTCAGCGCTCCTCGCGGAAATCGACGTGCCCGCGGACGACGGGGTCGTACTTGCGCAGCACCATCCTGTCCGGGTCGTTGCGGCGGTTCTTCCTAGTCACGTAGGTGTACCCGGTGCCTGCGGTGGACTTCAGCTTGACGATCGGCCGCAGCTCGGTCGACTTGGACGCCATGGTTCCTCCTGGGTCAGATCTTGTCGCCGCGCGCCCGGATCCGGGCCACCACGGCCTCGATCCCGTCCCGGTCGATGGTCTTGATGCCCTTGGCCGAGACGGTCAGCGTGACGCGCCGCCCCTCGCTGGGCAGGAAGTAGGTCTTGCGCTGGACGTTGGGGTTCCAGCGGCGGTTCGTCCGCCTGTGTGAGTGCGAGACGGACTTGCCGAACCCGGGCTTGCGCCCGGTGACCTGGCAGTGGGCCGACATGCGGGCTCCCTCCGGTAGATGACAATCATTTTCGACAACGGCCGATCGACAATGTACCGTCGCTCAGACGTAAATGAAAATCGTTATCGAAAGGAGTGCTGGCTGTGCGCCCACCTGAGACCGACCGGAGAACGCCGGTCGTGGTGCTCGCGGGATTCGCCGGGCCGGCCGCGGCGGGCGTGGACCACGCGGCGGCCGCGCTGTGCGACGGCGTGCCCGGCACCGTCGTCGTGCGCCACGACCTCGGCCAACTGCACGAGGGCATCGTGCACCGCACGGTGCGCGGCGCGACCTACGAGACGTCGGACGTGCTCGAGCTCGCGCACGGCTGCGTCTCCTGCACGCTGCGCATCGACCTGCTCCCGCTGCTGCGCACGCTCGCCGCGCGGGACTCGGTCGAGCGCATCGTGCTGGCCCTGGATCCGGCCTTCGAGGCCGAGGCGGTCTGCCACGCCATCGAACACGTTGTGGTGGAAGGCATTCTGGGCCGGGTGGACGGCCCGGCCGCGCGCGACGTGCGCATCGAGGCCGTGCTGACCGTGCTCGACGCCGACGCCTGGCTCGCCGACGCGACCGGCGAGGAAACCATGGCCGAGCGCGGCCTCGCCCGCGCCGACGACGAGCGCACGGTCGCGCAGGTGGCCGTCGGCCAGGTCGAATTCGCCGACGCGGTAATCGGTGTGGGGCCGGTAGCGCCGGACGCGACCGTCGAGCGCGGCAAGCTGGGCGCGGTGCTCGCCCGCCTCGTCCCCGACGCGCCGGTGGACTGGGCGGACGATCCGCGCGCGCTCACCGCGGCTCGGGTCGAGGCGTTGCTCGCGCGCGTCCCCGCGGGCTCGCGCCGCGGCCGGGTGTTCGACGCGCACGCTCCGCTGCTGCGTGGGCAGCCGCCGCTCACCAGCGACTACGGTGTCAGCCTGCTGGAGTTCGCCGCGAGCAGGCCGTTCCATCCCGGGCGGCTGCACGAGGCGCTCGACGTGCTATTCGACGGCGTGGTCACCGCGCGCGGCCGGATGTGGCTGGCCACCCAGCCCGACGAGGTGACCTGGCTGGAGTCGGCGGGCGGCGGCCTGCGCGTCGGCGGCGCCGGGCGCTGGCTGGCCGCGATGTCGGAAGACGAACTGGCGCAAGCGGATCCGGACCGGCGGGCGATGGCCGCCCTGCGCTGGGACGAACGCTTCGGCGACCGGGACATCTCGCTGGTCGTGCTCGTCCACGACGCCGACCCGAACGAGATCCGCGAGGCCCTGCACTGGGCGCTGGTCGAGGACGAGGAGCTGCGGCTGGTCGAGCGCGCGCCCGAGCGGGTCGCCCAGTGGGAGGACCCGTTCGGCGACTGGCACGCCGATCCGTGCGCGGACGCGAGTGGCGCGTTACCCATCGAAGACGTGAAAAGCCCGAGAGGAGAGGCGAAATGAAGACAGGTATCCATCCGGACTACCATCCGGTGGTGTTCGAGGACGCGGGCACCGGCAAGCGGTTCCTGACCCGGTCGACCGCGACGAGCGCGCGCACGGTGGAGTGGTCCGACGGCAATACCTACCCGCTGCTGACCGTCGACGTGACCTCTGACTCGCATCCGTTCTGGACCGGCGCGCACCGCGTGCTCGACAGCCAGGGCCGGGTGGAGAAGTTCGAGCGCAAGTACGGCAGGCGCACGCGCCGAGGGGAGGGCTGAGATGGCGGTCCCGAAGCGGAAGATGTCGCGGTCGAACACCCGCAGCCGGCGGGCACAGTGGAAGGCGACCCCGCCGACCTCGTGCCGGTGACCGTCGCGGGCGTGGTGCACAAGGTGCCGCGCCGACTCGTCGCCGCCGTGCGGCGCGGCCTGATCGACCTCGACCGACGCTGAGCAAATCGAAACGGCGGCATCCACCGCAGTCCGCCGTCGGTGTCGCTTGTGAGGCATTCTTGGCCGCGAGGGCGGCGGTGAGGTGGAAGTACCTGTTGCGGCCCATGTGCCACGGCCGGAGATAACTCCGACGCTGCTGCCGTGCGGGGCGAACGAGCCGGGACGAGGGATGAGGGGCCGGCCCGGCGTCACGCGGGGTTGATGACAAACTTTCGCCGCACTCGGAAACGGGCGGCAATCGAATAGCAACGGGGCCGCTCAGGGCGACGTTGCAACCTCGTGCACGATGCGATTGCGGTTCAGTAGCTGTCGGGCGAAATACGTACTGCTGGTTGGTTTTCGAGGGTCGGAAAAGTCTCCGGGAAGTGATGCGAACGTGTCCCGGCGTCAGTATCCTCATGCACGAGGGCGGGTTCTCCCGGTTCCCGGGAGAACCCGCTCATCGCCAACATCTCGGCCGCGGTACCTCTCCACCGCCCGCGCGGAAGCAGTCCCCGCGTCAGCCCTCACCCTCGCGAAGAACGCGAATCCAGCGCACCGCTACCAGATGTGTGCTGCGTACCTCCGGAAGGTCCCGGCAAACCGGGCAGATCGGGCAGCAGGGCCTCCAGTCGAGCCAGCTGCTCACCCACCAGCGCCGCCGGTCCCTCGATCAACGACAGCGGCCACGGCCAGTGCCGCGCACTCAGCCGCTGCACCTGCTCCGCGAGCTCGGCGGTGGTCGCCTCCAATTCGCTGATCTCCGTGCGCAAGTCGCCGACCTCGTCGGTCAACTCCCCGATCCGGGCCAACGCGGCCGCCAGCCCGTCCACCAGCGTGCGGCTGTGCCCGTCGGCGTCGGAGCCGAGCTGCGGCCAGCCGGCCAGCCCCGGGCCGCGCAGCTGGAGTTGGATATCGCGCAGCACTGCCTCTTGCTCCGGCGTCACGTCGACGTCCTCCTGTGCGACGAAATCCCACTGACCGAAATCGGACGACTCGGCCTCGTTCACCGCGCAGACCACGCCGCCGACGATCTGTTGCCGCGAGGTCTGGTGCAGCCTGCGCCGCGGCTCCACCCGGTCGCCCGACCAGGCGTCGGTCTGCCACGCCCAGCTCGCGCTGCCCGCGTCCAGCGCCCGGCTCACCGACCAGAACCCGCCGCGGATACCGACATTCGAGCGGCCGAGCACCGTCGCGGCGCCGTCGAGATAGGCGTTGATCCGCTGCTGATCCTGCGGCGTCACATCGAAATCGGCGCTGAAGTAGATCGGGCGGTCCTGGCTGCCGCCGCAGCGCAGCACCTGCGCCAGGCCCGCGCGGGCATCGACCACGCCCGCGCCGTAGCCGTCCAGCATGCGGGTCGCGGTCGTCTCCCAGTTCGCCACGATCGAGACCTCGTGCGCGCGCAGATCGTCGGCCTCGGCCGGAGTCAACAGCTTGCCCGGCAGGGTGACCCCGCCGTCGGACAGATACCGGACGACGAAGTCGAAACCCGCCGCGCGGATCGCCGCGCCGCCCGGACGTGCCGCGGCGTAGTCCAGACCGAAACGCATGGCTCCCACTGTAAATCGGGCCAGCGGGGATTTCGGCGGCATCGCCGAACCGGACCCGGTGACTCGGCTCAGTACGCGGAATGCGACACGGGCGCCCGCGTCGGGATGGCGGTGCGCCGATCCGGCGCGATGAGGATCGCGCTGATCGGAATGGCCAGCGACAGCATGCCGAGCGCGAAGGCGGGCACAAAGAACCCGAACAGATCCTCACCCGGCGGCGTCGAGTTGGCCGTCGCCAGGTCGATCTCCACACCGACCAGATCGGTGTAGTGCATGCCCGCGATACCGGCGGCGAACACCACGGCCGCGCCGGCCAGCATCGCCAGCGGCCGCCTCGGCTGAGTGAACCACAGGGTACCCAGCGAGATCACGATCGCGATCGCCACCGCCCCGCAGAACAGCAGCGGCTTCAGGCTGATCGAGCCCTGAATGTGCATGGCGCCCAAGGCAAGATAGTGCATCAGGCCGAAGCCGGCGCCCATCACCACGCCGGCGCCGATGAGCCGCGGAATGTTCAGCGTGCGCCCCTGGATCACCAGCGCCGCCCACACCCCGAGCACCGACACCACCGCCGCCAGCGCCACACTCCACACGTCGTAGCGAACCAGGCTGCCCGGCACCGTCACCCCGAGCATGGAGACGAACACCGACAGCCAGACGCCGATCCCGCCGATCGAGATCGCCGCCGAGGCCTGCCACACCAGCCGGAACCTCGGCGTCACCGACTTCGTCGACTGCCGGATGCAGCTGAAGCCGACCAGCGCGCCGGTGATCGAGACCGCCAGCGACAACCCGATGATCCAGTAGCCCATGCTGAAGTACGTCACGACTCCGCCTCGCCTGCGCTCGGCTCCGTCGTGCCCCGCCGAAGCTCTCTCACAGCACCGCCTGTTCGCGTTCCTGCGCGGCGAGGCGTTGGATGGCGTACTCGGTCACCGCGGCCAGGGACTGGCGCACCTCGTTGGCGTTGCGCGCGTCGATGTCGACGATCGGCACGCTCTCGCGCACCGCGAGCGCCTCGCGCAGCTCCGCGATCGGGAAGCGGGGCGCATTCGGAAAACGGTTGACGGCCACCAGGAATGGCAGCTGACGCGCCTCGAAGAAGTCCACCGCCGCGAAGCTGTCCTCCAGCCTGCGCGTGTCGATGAGCACGACCGCGCCGATCGCGCCGCGGATCAGGTCGTCCCACATGAACCAGAAGCGCCGCTGGCCCGGCGTGCCGAACAGGTACAGCGCCAGGTTGCCCGGCAGGATGATCCTGCCGAAATCCATGGCGACCGTGGTGGTTTCCTTCTCCGGGGTCTCCGCGAGATCGTCGATCCCGTCGGAGAACCGGGTGACCATGGCCTCGGTCCGCAGGGGAACGATCTCGGACACCGCGCCGACAAAAGTTGTCTTACCTACCCCGAAACCACCGGCGACCACGATCTTCGTGGACGCGGTCCGGTTGTCCCCGTCGGCCTGGCCGGGGTTGGTGTCGGGCCCGATTTTCTTATAGGGCACGGAGTCCACGCAAAGTCCTCTCCATCAAAGAACGGCGCTCGTCGAAACTCGCCTCGTCGGTCAGTGTCGAATGCAGGCGCACAATGCCGTCGACCACGAGGTCACCGATCATCACCCGGACCATGCCGAGCGGACGATCCAGGTGAGCGGCGATCTCGGCCACCGAAAGCCGGTGTGTCCCGAGCCGAAGGATATCCGTGCGGACGTCACCGGCGGGCCAGTCGAGATGCGCAGTGTAGGACAGGGTCTCGATGACCGCCTCCAGCGGCAGGTCGACCGCGGGCTCGGTGCGCCCGGAGGTCAGGGCATACGGTCGGACGCGCGTGGTCGGTCGTGGTCCGGGTCCGTAGGGATGGGACATCTCCCGCTCAAACCGCGGTACGCGCGGTGGCGGTGACCACCGTGCCGACCCGGTCGACCAACAGCGCCATCTCGTAGCCGATCCGTCCGATGTCGTGCGACTTGTTGGCGAGCACGGCCAGGTGCGAGCCGTTGCCCACGCTCATGACCAGCAGATAGCCGCGCTGCATCTCCACGATCGACTGCATCACCTTGCCGCCGTCGAACAGCGAGGCCGCGCCCATCGACAGACTGGCCAGGCCCGCGGTGACCGCCGCGAGCTGCTCGGCCCGATCCGCGGGCAGGTGCGGGCTGGTCGCCTGGAGCAGGCCGTCGGCCGACACCAGCACCGCGTGGGACACGCCGGGCACGTCCCGGGTGAATCTGGCGACCAGCCAGTTCAGGTTCTCATCCGTGGTGCTGTTCGCGTTGGTCATGCAAGCCCTCCGTCGTCGTACTGCGCATTGGCCCGCCCACTGCGGACCCCACTGAGATGCCTGGTCAGGTTGTTCCGAATCTCCTCGGGATCACGGGCTCCCGATTCGTCTGCCTGCGCCAGACCGCCGGGGACGAGCTGCGCGCCCGGCGTTCGGATAGGAAGTCCACCGCTGGTGCGGCCGGTCGGTGTCGGATGGGTCGCCTCTTCGGCGGCGGTCCAGCCCACGTCGGCGGGCGAGGTCCAGGTGCTCTCGGCGGCCTGCGACGTCGCGGGCTCGACCAGCCACTCCGACACCATGCGCTGATAGATCGGGGTCGGCGAGGCGCCGGCCACCGGCTGCAGCCGCGAGGACGCCATCGCGGGCTCCACGGGCCGCGGCGGCTCGGGCTCCGGCACCGCGGCCGGGCGCCGGATCGGCAGGCCGGAGCGCGCGGTCGGTGCGCGGTGCGGACTCCGTCTCGCGCTGCCCCGAATCCCCTTGGCGCGGCGCTGGTTCCGTCTCGCGCGTGACCCGCTGCTGCGGGATCGTCAGCTCCGGCTCCGGCGTCTTGGCCTCGGCCTCGGCCCACAGATCGGTGGGCCGCTCCTGCTCCGGCTCCGCTGACCGGCTCGGCCCGCTGCCCGAGCCGCTCACCGTGGGCGGGCCGAACGGGGACCGGTCGTCGGTCGGGGTGTTGATCGACCACGGCTCGGTCGGCGGCTGCGAGTCCGAGTCGGTGTCGGGGGTGTTGGTCCGCGTCGGCACCGAGACGGCGGGCTGGCCGGGCGGCTCGGCGACGCGGATCGCGGGCCTGCGCTGTGGCAGTCCGGTGTTGGACACCTCGAACCTGGGCGCGTTGGGCTGCGGCAGGCTCGGCACCGGCGTCAGCGCGCGCGGCTGGGCGGGCAGTTCGTAGTCGCCGGTCAGGTCCAGCGGCTTCCCGGTCGGATCGGTGGCGTCCAGCGGCGGCGCGACCAGCGCGCCGGGCAGGTGCACGCTCGCGGTGACGCCGGGCTGCTGCGCCGTGGTCGAGGTGCGCCGCAGGCTGGCGGTGATGGTGTGCCGCTTGGCGAGCCTGCCGACGACGAAAAGTCCCATGCGGCGGGCGGTTTCGACGGTGACCTCGCCACCGGAGCTGAGCCGGTCGTTGATGACGCGCAGATCCTCGGTGGACATGCCGAGGCCGCGGTCGATGATCTCGATCAGGTAGCCGCCGTCGACGGCGCGCGCCACCGAGAGGGTGACCGGCGTGGTCGGGGGCGAGTAGCGCAGTGCGTTGTCGATCAGCTCGGCCAGCAGGTGCTCGATGTCGATGGCCGGCTCGCCCGCCACGATGCCGTCCGGGACGGCGCCGATCTCGACGCGCTGGTAGTCCTCGACCTGGGAGACCGCGCTCCACAGCATGTCCGAGAGCTGGACCGGGTGCAGCTGACCACGCCGCAGCGCGGTGCCGGCCAGCACGAGCAGGTTGTCGCCGTTGCGGCGCATGCGAGTGGCCAGGTGGTCGAGGCGGAACAGGCTCTGCAGCCGCTCGGTGTTGTCCTCGTCGTGCTCGAGATCCTCGATCAGCGCGAGCTGCTGCTCGACCAGCGATTGGCTGCGCCGCGACAGCGTCTCGAACATGCTGCCGATCTGCACGCGCAACCGCGCCTGCTCGGCGGCCAGGTGCAGCGAGGCCTGGTGGATGTCGTCGACCGCGCGGGCGAGCTGGCCGATCTCCTCGGTGGTGCGGATGTCGACCGGCGTGATCTTCGGCGTCGCGCCGCCCGCGCGCACCACCTCGATCTCGTTCGGCAGGTCGACGTGCGCGACCTGGAGCGCGTCGTGGCGCAGGCGGCGGATCGGCACCACCAGCGAGCGGGCGACGGCGAGCGCGAGGGCCAGGCCGGCGAGCAGCGTGGTGATCACGATGGCGACGTCGCGCAGCACCGCGCCGCGCAGCTCGATGGTCCGGTCGGCCAGCTTGGAGTCGATCGTGTCGAGCAGGGTGTTGGTGGCCTGGCGGTAGGCCTCGGAGCTGGTGCGCAGCGAGTCGGTGATGACGCCGTTGTTGCCGAGGCTGTTCGGGGCCTGGCTCAGCGCGCCGATGCGGACCTGCACCTGCTCGATCAGGGTCTGCGCGTTGGTCGCGGAGGAGGGGTTCATCTGCGGGTACGAGTAGGTCAGCATCATCTCCGCGCCGAGCGTGGAGAGCATGTTGGCGAGCGCGGCCGGGTTGTTGCCGCCGCTGGCCGTCGCCGACATGATCTGCTCCTGGGTGAGCAGGCGCGAGGCGTTGGCCATCAGGCCCAGCTGCAGGAAGTAGCGCTGGATGGTGATCTCCTCGATCGAGGAGGACACCGAGATAGCTGTGATGATGCGGGTACCGACCTCGTCGACCTGTCCGCCGATGGTCGCGGGGGAGGAGGTGCGCAGTCCGTTGCGCATGGTGCGCGCCACGGCGATGGCGGCGGGCAGCTCCTTGGTCGTGCCGTCGTCGACCTTCTTGGTCCGCAGCGCGGTCTCCAGATCGATGGCCGCCTGATCGAACTTGGCCGCGACCGTGTCGATCGGGTCCTCCGGCCGGGCGGTGACCGCCGCGATCGCGAGTTGCTCGGTGGCCTCGCTGAATTCGAGGATCGGACGCAGAATACGGGCCTGCTCGGTAGCCGCGTCGAGCTTCGAGATCACCCCGAGCTCGTCCTTGATGCGCAGTCCGGCGAAGGCCGAGGCGAGCAACACCGGCAGCAACAGCACGATGCCGACCTTGCGCGTGACCGACATGTTGGACAGGCTGAATTGCCAGGAACGCGGTGCAGCTTCCATTCCGCTTCCGTCGCCTCCACTTCGCGCATGGTCCCCGAATGGTGGCTGTCTAGGAGCAGTCTGATCAACCCGCCGAGAACCAACTCAAGGTCTTCTTTTTACCGCACGGAACATACCGTGCTGACTGGCCGTCGGCAATCTGAGGGATCAGGTATGCCAGTGGCCGAATATGGCTACGCGGAACAGGTTTCGCGCTCTTTGAGTTTCCGAGTCTACATAGCTCCTGGACGTTTGATCTAGATGCCGCGAGATCGTTGATAGCTGATCGGGTGCTGGCCTTCGGCGGGCCGCGCGAGCCCGGCGGCGGCGTGTCGAGCGTGCCCTCTCAGTCGCCTCTCAGTCGGTACGGTCAAACTGGTCGCATGCGCATTCTGGTAGTCGACGACGATCGGGCCGTCCGCGAGTCCCTGCGCCGGTCACTCACCTTCAACGGCTACTCCGTCGACCTGGCGGTGGACGGAGTCGACGCGCTCGACAAGGCGACGAGTCAGCGGCCCGACGCGTTGGTGCTCGACGTGATGATGCCGAGGATGGACGGCCTCGAGGTCTGCCGTCGCCTGCGTAGCACCGGCGACGATCTTCCGATTTTGGTTTTGACTGCCCGTGATTCGGTGTCCGAGCGCGTTGCCGGACTCGACGCCGGCGCCGACGATTATTTGCCGAAACCCTTCGCGCTGGAAGAATTGCTCGCGCGTTTGCGCGCGCTACTGCGGCGCACGACCGCCGATCCCGGAGAGGTTTCGGAGGCAATGACGTTCGCCGATTTGTCGCTGGATCCGGTGACCCGCGAGGTTTCTCGCGGTGCGCGCGCGATCAGCCTCACCCGCACGGAGTTCTCGTTGCTGGAAATGCTGATGGCCAATCCCCGCCGGGTGCTGACCCGTAGCCGCATCCTCGAGGAGGTCTGGGGATACGACTTCCCGACCTCCGGCAACGCGCTCGAGGTCTACATCGGCTATTTGCGCCGCAAGACCGAGGCCGAGGGTGAGTCGCGGCTCATCCACACCGTCCGCGGTGTCGGCTACGTGCTGCGGGAGACGCCCCCGTAGGGGGGAAAGGCCATGGCACGAACAGTTCCCAAGCGGCCCGTGGTCGCCGGTCTCGGACAGCGCCCACCCGACCCGGCCGAGATGCGCCCGCCCATCCCGCTCACCCGCTCGGTCTCGCTGCGCTGGCGCGTGACGCTGCTCGCCGCCTCGGTGGTGGCCATCGCGGTCGCCGTCACCTCGATCGCGGCGTACGCGCTCGTCGCCCGCGCGCTCTACGCCAACGTCGACACCGAGCTGCGCAGCAGAGCCAAAGCGGTGACCGCCATCGACCCGTACGGGTTCAATCTGCAGAACCTGGCGCTCGCGACGGCGTTCTACCCCGACACCGGCATCGTGCTGATCTACCCCGACATCGGCCCGTATTCGGTTCCGCAGGCGACGATTCCGCCGGTCGGGGATCAGGAGATGGCCGTCTTCCACGGGCAGCTGAGCTCGTCGCTGCGCACGGTCGCCAACCAGCGCGTGCTCGCCATGCGCACGAATGAGGGTGCGACGCTGGTGATTTCGCAGCGGCTCGAGCCGACCAGGAACGTGCTGGACCGGCTCGCGTGGTTGCTGTTCGTCGTCGGCGGCTGCGGCGTCGTGCTCGCGGCGGCGGCAGGCACCGCGGTGGGCCGCACCGGGTTACGCCCCATCGGGCGGCTGACCGCCGCGACGGAGCGCATCGCCCGCACCGACGACCTCACCCCCATCCCGGTGACCGGCGACGACGAACTTGCCCGGCTCACCGAGAGTTTCAACGCCATGCTGCGCGCGCTCGCCGAGTCGCGCGACCGCCAGCGCAGGCTGGTCGCCGACGCCGGGCACGAACTGCGCACCCCGCTCACCTCGCTGCGGACCAACACCGAGCTGCTCATGGCCTCCAGTCGCCCTGGCGCGCCGCGGATTCCGGACGAGGACATGGCCGAGCTGCGCTCGGACGTGATGGCACAGATCGAGGAGCTGTCGAACCTCGTCGGCGACCTGGTCGACCTGGCGCGCGAGGACGCGCCCGAAACCGTCTACGAGCGAGTCGATCTCGGCGACGTCACCGAGCGGGCGCTGGAGCGGGCGCGGCGACGCCGCGGCTCGGTCGAGTTCGTCTCGACGGTCCGGCCGTGGTTCGTCTACGGCCACGAGGCCGGGCTGGAGCGGGCGATCCTCAACGTGCTCGACAACGCCGCGAAGTGGAGTCCGGCCGGCGCCCAGGTGTATGTCGAGATGCGCGAGACCGGACGGGGTCTGCTCGAGCTGACCGTCGACGACGCCGGGCCCGGCATCCCGCAGGCCGAGCGGGAGTTGGTGTTCGAGCGCTTCTATCGGACCACCGCCTCGCGCTCCATGCCCGGCTCCGGTCTCGGGTTGGCGATCGTCAAACAGGTCGTGACGAAGCACGGCGGGACGATCACCATCGAGACCTCCGCTCGCGGCGGCGCGCGGATCAGGATCGTGCTGCCGGGCGAGGCGGGCAGGCCCGCGGAGTCCGAGATGCTCGGGCAATGAGAATGCGTACGCTGATTGCCTGAAGCGGGTGGGTCGGGGTAACCAGCCTCGACGAGGCCGCGGCCGATGGGCCGGCAGGTCTCGGGTAATTGAAAGCACGGTCTCAGTCCGCTCTCAGTAGTCGTCGTCAAGCTTGTCGGCAGACGCTGAGGAGAAACGAGGAGTCCATGACCGAGGATTCGAAGGACCGGCGGGACGAGCCGGAAACGGCGAACGCCGCGCCGGATCAGCCCAATCCGACCGATCAGATCCCGGCCGCATCGACGGGCCACGCGGGCGCGCCGTACGGAGCGGGCTACCCGCCATCGGGGTACGGGCCGTACGAGGCGCCGCACCAGCCGTATTCGACGCAGCAGTATCCGCCGCCGCACCAGCACACCCAGCCGTTCCCCGGCCACGAGTACGGCGCCCCGTTCGAGCACGGGCAGCCGGGCCACGGACAGCAACCCCAGGGCGCCCCGCTCGGCGTGCGGCAGGAGCCGCGTCGCCCGGTGCGCACCGGCCTTGTTCTCGGCGCGGTCGCGCTGGCCCTGGTCAGCGGCGGCGTCGGCGGCGCGGTCGGCGCGCTGGCCACCCACTCCGACAACGGACGCCCGGCGGTCACCAACGCGCTCGACCAGCCGAAGCCCAACGTCAACAACGTCTCCAACGCGCCGGCCGGCTCGACCCAGGCGGTCGCCCAGAAGGTGCTGCCGAGCGTGGTGATGATCAAGGTCGCCAGCAGCCGCGCCGAGGGCGAGGGCTCCGGCGTCATCCTGTCCTCCGACGGCCTGATCCTCACCAACAATCACGTGGCCTCCGGCGGCGGGCCGAACGTGAAGATGGAGGTCATGTTCTCCGACGGCAGTACCGCCCCGGCCACGCTGGTCGGCGCCGACCCGGTCTCCGACCTCGCGGTGATCAAGGTCAGCGGCAAGACCGGGCTGACCCCGATCGAGCTCGGCTCCTCGGCCAACCTTCAGGTCGGTCAGCCGGTCATCGCGATCGGCTCGCCGCTCGGCCTGGCCGGAACGGTGACCACCGGCATCGTGTCCGCGTTGAACCGTCCCGTGTCCACCAGCGGCGAGAGCGATCAGCAGAACCCCGCCGCGGTGAACCCGGTGATCGACGCGGTGCAGACCGACGCCGCGATCAACCCCGGCAACTCCGGCGGCGCGCTGGTGGACGCCACCGGCAAGCTCATCGGCATCAACACGGCCATCGCCACGCTCGGCGCCAGCGAGATGGCCGGCGGCCAGAGCGGCTCGATCGGCCTCGGCTTCGCCATCCCGGTCGATCAGGCGCGCCGGGTCGCCGACGAGCTGATCAAGACCGGGCACGCGACCTACGCGCAGATCGGGATCAGCGTGTGGCGTCAGCCCGACGGCCAGCAGTCGGTGCTGGGCGCGAAGGTCCGCGACGTGGTGCCGGACGGCCCCGCCGCGAAGGCAGGCATCCCGGGCGGTGTGATCGTCACCAAGGTCGACGACCGCCCGATCGATTCGGGGAACGCGCTCGTCGCCGCGGTCCGCTCGCACCAACCAGGAGACAAGGTGAAGGTCACCTACACAGATGATCAAGGCAAGAATCCGAAGACCGTCGAGGTGACCCTCACCGGCGCGCCCGCGGACGGGGGTAGGTGATGCGGGTGCTCCAAGGTGGCTTGACGCCGCTGCTCGACACCGCCGCAGAGGTTCTCGGCGCAGACGCTACGGTTAGCACCATGGAAATCGATGCTCCGGTGGCGGGGCGTGCTCTGGTGGTGGTCGTCGACGATCGAACGGCGCATGGAGGTGTTGACTCGCTCGGGCCGCTGGTCACCGAGCTGCTCACCGAGGCAGGCTTCCTGGTGGACGCGTCGGTCTCCGTGCAGGCCGACGAGGTCGAGATCCGTAACGCGCTCAACACGGCGGTGATCGGCGGCGTCGACCTCGTCATCTCCGTCGGCGGCACCGGCATGTCCCCGCGCGACGTGACCCCCGAGGCGACCTCGCAGGTGCTCGACCGCGAGCTGACCGGTATCAGCGAGGCGCTGCGCGCCTCCGGCCGGGTGGCCGGCTCGCTCGACGCGGGCCTGTCCCGCGGCGTCGCCGGCATCTCCGGCAGCACCCTGGTGGTGAACCTGCCCGGCACCCGGGCCGCCGTCCGTGACGGTATGGCGACGCTCGGCCCGCTTGCCAGCAAGGTTATCGGCGAGCTCTCCGGATTGGTCGAATAATTACGGTTTCCGGTTCTTCCGACGACATCCCTCGTCCGGCCGCTCGCCGGGCGAGGGATGCGGCGCGTCTGGCCGAGATCTTCGGCGACGCCCTCCCAGACACTACGAGCGACGAACGCGGATACGACTCCGAGAACGAGTCCTCCAGCGACGATTGGCTGCGTGCGCAGAAGCCGCCGCATCACGGTTGATTGCCCGAAATCTACGTAGTTGCTACGTATCGAGAAGTTGGCTCGCCGTAATTTACTTGTGATTGTTTCACATCGGTGTTTTTCTATCGTTATTTGTACGGTGCTGTCCCGTAATCGGCGGCTGGCGCTTTGGCGACTTCGCCGGCACCGGCCGGTCGGTTCCACTGTCTCCACCAATGCGTTTGCGCACGTCGCGAGATGTTTGCCTCGGCAGGATTGTGACCTACATCACATTGATCTTTACGAAACCTCGCGTTGCAGCGCCGTTACCTAGCGTTTAATGTTCGCACGAGCCACCCACACTGGACTTCATGGGCCCGGGTGCGGCACGTACGCGTCGACCCGGCGGAACCTGGCTCGGTTCCGGTCGCCAGCCGGAGCGTCACGCCGAACTGAATAGCCGGTTACATATCGGCAACAAAGGCGCGACAAACTGAGCTGGGCCTGCGAGGACCACCTGTGCAACCTCGATGGTCGAGGTTGACTGTTTGAACCTGATGAGGGGAAGTATGAGCGAGAACCGCACCAACGGTCTGCGCCGCGGTGCCCGCGTCGCGGGCGTCGGCGCTGCCGCTGCCGTGGCCATGGGCCTGCTTTCGACCGGCGCCGCCAATGCCGATGTTTTTGTACCGTTGCCGGACGGACAGAAGCTCGGCCCGGGCGTGACCATCACCCGTACGGGTGAGCATGCCGTCGTGTCGCCGTCGCTCGCGGCCAACGGCGCCGGCCGTGTCGTCTGGGTCTCCGGCAACGCCTCCGCCGATGTCACCTCCACGCCGGAGGGCAAGGTCGGCCCCTGGAACGGCCCGAAGAACAGCCCCGGGAGCAACAACTCCTCGACGCACGGCACGTCCCAGATCAACACTGGCTACATCGTCGGCTGTCAGGTCAGCATCGCCGATGACGCGATCAGCCTCGGCGTCTCCGCCAGCGTCGATCTCACCAAGGGTGGCCTCGGCGGCTCGGTCGGCCTCAACCTGGGCCCCGGAGACGTGAAGTTCGTGCAGATCGAACTCAAGGACATCACCAAGCCGGGTACCTACTCCGTCGAGTACCAGGATGTCGAGATGGAGATCCAGGGTTGCGCGGGCTACGCCCAGGCCCGCTCCTACACCGTTGTCGAGATCATCGGTAACGACTACTCGAAGACCACCCTTTACGGGATGCCGTTCAGCATTGGCTGACGACTGTCGACTGTCGAAAACTCTTCTCGCTGAAACGAACTCAACCCCTGAGGGATTCACAACATGATCAACCGTAAGAATGTGGCGCGGGCAGCTGGTGTCTGTGCCGCCGCCACCATGGCTCTCGGCCTGTTCTCCACCGGTGCCGCCAACGCGGACACCTTCGTCGCGCTGCCGGGCGGCGAGATCACCAAGACGCTGTCCGACGGCACCGTCGTGACGGTGCGTCTGGTCAACGAGTCGGCCAACATCAACCCGTCGCTCGGCTCGACCCCGGTGCACCGCAACGCGTGGGTCTCCGGTTCGGCGCGCGTCGAGGTCTCCGGTGAGGGCGCCACCGGCGGCAAGATCCGCCCGGGCTACGTGGTCGGCTGCCAGGTCAACATCGACGGCGGCGGCGCGACCGCCGGCGTCGAGGGCAGCGGCCAGTGGGACGGCCAGAGCGGCAGCATCGGCGCGAACGGCGGCGGCAACCTGTCGCTGGGTCCGGGCCAGGCGACCTCGTTCTACCTGCTCGACCGTGAGGTGGCCGACGACTACGGCAACGAGGATCACTCGACCACGCTGACGTTCAAGGGCACCAACGGCTCGGTCACCTGGGCCGACTCGACCATCGGCCTGACCGGCTGCGGTGGCTACGCGCAGGCGCGGGCCTTCGTGAAGGTCAAGGTCGAGACCGACAACGTCATGTCCTACGTGACACTGTGGGGCCAGCCCTTCAGCATCGGCTGACGCCGAAAAACCAACTCGCACAATCTGAGCGGGCTCGTCGCTACGGCGACGGGCCCGTTCGGTGTTGCCGCCTGTCGCTGTTGAACCTAGGGGTCGACCTTCATGCTCAACCGTAAGAAACTGACGCGGCCGGCCGGGCTCGGGGCCGCCGTCGCCGTCACGATGGGTTTGTTCTCGACCGGCGTGGCCGACGCCGATATCGTCATTCCGCTGCCGGGCGGCGAGACCGCCAAGACGCTGGCCGACGGCACCGTGGTGACCGTGCAGCTCGTCGACGAGTCGGCCGAGATCGGCCCGACCCTCGACGCCCCGCCGCACCATCGCAGCGCGCGGGTCTCGGGTCGGGCGCAGGTCGAGATGGCGGGATCGCAAGGCGGACAACGCGGCTCGATCTTCCCGGGCTATGCCGTCGGCTGCGCGGTGGACATCGCCCAGGCCGTCACGGGCGATCTGACCTTGGCCGGAGACGCGAACGACGGCGTCGCCACCGGCCGCGATCTGACGCTCGCTCCCGGCCAGGCGAAGTCGTTCTACGTGCTGGACCTGGAGCAGGACGACTACTTCGGCAGCGCGGAGTACAAGACGCGCAATCAGTTCGAGGGCAGCAGCGGCTCGGTGAGCTGGACGGGGGAGAGCATCGACCTGTCCGGCTGCGACGGGTACGCGCAGGCGCGCGCGTTCGTCAGCGTCAGCGTGGAGACCGACTCGATCGTCACGTGGATGACGCTGTGGGGCAAGCCGTTCATCATCGGCTGAGGCCGAAAACCAACTGCGGCAAGGAAACAGGCTCGTTGCCATCGCGACGGGCCTGTTTCGCGTTCTCGCACAGGCTCGTTCGGTACTCGTGTGTTCCATTCGGCGCGGCGCTCGCGCATGCGTGAACATCTCAGTGGAAGACCACGGTGAGGGCTGTCTGCAGGGACGCGGCCGCGACGGCGGCGGCGTGTTCGGCGTCCATCGCGACCAGGACCACCCGTTCCTTGGCGGCCCGCCCGTCGCCGGGGCCGGACACCAGCACCACCGCGGCATCGGTGGCCAAGGTCCGGGCGGGCCGCGAGCCCTGCTCCTCGCCGCCGACCACGTCGACACGGTCGCCCGCGCGCAAAATCTCGGCGACGGCGGTGTCGGCGGGCCGGATCGGCACGATCCGCGCGTCGCGGGCGCCGGACGCGACGGCGGCCAGGCGTGAGCCGACGACGCGCAGATCGGTGAATATCTCGCCGCCGCGCATCGCCCCGGTCAGCGTGGCGCCGAGCAGGGTCGACGGATCGCGCACGACGCCGTCGGGCAGTGCCGAGGCTTCGCGGGGAGCCGCGCGCAGATCATCCGCCTCGAGGATGTGTCCCGGCGCGAGATCGCGTCCGGCGACCACGACCGAGGTGCGCCGCGCGCCGGGATCGCCGCGAAGGAACAGCACCGCCGCCGCCAGAACAAGGCCGAGGGCGAGCAGGCGCCGCGCCAGCAGGCTGTCGGCCCAGGGCGGTCGGTGCCAGGCCCCGAAGCGGAGGTCGCCGCCGCGACCGAGATCGGCGAATGAGCGAGTCATGACCGGATCCTATGGCGGCGAACACACCTCGCCCGGCCGGGAAACGACTAGCTGTGGATAACTAAGTGCCTGGGGATAACTCGTCGAATTAGCTGGCCACGGCGGTGCTGGCCGCCGTGCTGCTGCCGGTGGACGAGCTGGAATCCGAGCTGGACGACGACGTCGAGGAGCTGGACTCCTTAGAGCCGTTGTCGGACTTCGCGGGCTCGCTCGCCGTGGACGAGCCGTTGCGGCTGTCGGTTCGGTAGAAGCCGCTGCCCTTGAACACGATGCCGACCGAATTGAACAGCTTGCGCAGCTTCCCGGAGCACTCCGGGCACACCGTCAACGCATCGTCGGAAAAGGACTGAACGATGTCGAAGCGGTTATCACACTGGGTGCACGCATACGAGTAAGTTGGCACAGCATCCTCCGCGAGTTTCGTCATCTGGCACTCTACAGCCGACAGTGCCAACGTTGCCAATCCGCCTTTCATTCCACGGCGTGATCTTCGCCAAGTCGTTGCAGGCCGCCACGCGGAGTCAGCGCCCAGGCCATTCGCCGATCGTGCGGTTCCTCCGGTAGCCGCGGCACCAGTTCGTCGTCGCCCACCACCGCGACCAGCCGCGCGTCCGGCCGTGCCGCGGCCAGCGTCCGATCGTAGTAGCCCGCCCCGCGCCCGAGCCGGACTCCGCGCCGGTCCACCGCGAGCGCCGGCACCAGGATCAACTCGGCGGAGCGGATCGCGGACACCGGCAGCGTCTCGCCGGCCGGTTCGAGCAGGCCGAACCTGGCGCGCCGCAGGCTCTCTCGCCCGGTGTACTCCGCCCAGTTCAATGGCCCCGGCGGCCCGGTGACCGGCACGAGCACCCGCGCGCCCGCGACCCGCAGTGCGTCCAGCAGCCCGGTCGAGCCCGGCTCACCGCGTACCGGCACGTACGCGCAGACCCACTCGCCGACGTCGAGCCCGTCCACCGCCGCGGCCAGCGCGAGCGCGTCCGCCGCGTACTCCTCGGCGGTCTTCGCCGCCCGTCGCGCAAGAATTTCGGTGCGCCATGCATGTTTATCGCGCTCACCGGGCATGTCCATGGCGATCACCATAGGCTGACCGGGATGCCGGTCGGCTCGACGCCGAGTCAGGGGCTGTGACGATGGATAGGGTATGCGCATGACAGCAAAGGCCGGACAACCCGGCGACGCCACACCGGCTTCGTGCTTCCGCACGGCAGTTGTGCCCGCCGCAGGGCTCGGAACGCGGTTTCTGCCCGTCACCAAGACGGTGCCGAAGGAACTTCTCCCGGTGGTCGACACCCCCGGCATCGAGCTGGTGGCGGCCGAGGCCGCCGAGTCCGGCGCCCAGCGCCTCGTGCTCGTCACCTCGCCGGGCAAGGACGGCGTGGTCGCGCACTTCGTCGAAGACCTCGTGCTGGAGAGCACCCTCGCCGAGCGCGGCAAGTTCCAGCTGCTGGAGAAGGTGCGCAAGGCGCCGGGTCTGCTCGACGTCACCTCGGTGGTGCAGGAGGAGCCGCTCGGCCTCGGCCACGCGGTCGCGCAGGCGGAGTCGGTGCTCGATGACGACGAGGACGTCATCGCCGTGCTCTTGCCCGACGATCTGGTGCTGCCGTCCGGGGTGCTGGATGTGATGTGCCGCGTGCGCAAGAAGCGCGGCGGGACCGTGCTGTGCGCCATCGATGTGCCCAAGGAAGAGGTCAGCGCGTACGGCGTGTTCGATGTGGCGCCCGTGCCGGACGCGGTGAATCCGAATGTGCTGCGGGTCAAGGGCATGGTGGAGAAGCCCGCGCTCGCCGACGCACCGTCCACCTTCGCCGCCGCGGGCCGATACCTGTTGGACCGCGCCATCTTCGACGCGCTGCGCCGAATCGAGCCCGGTGCCGGCGGCGAGCTGCAACTCACCGACGCCGTCGCGCTGCTGATCGCCGAGGGTCACCCGGTTCATGTTGTGGTGCACCGTGGGTCGCGCCACGATTTGGGCAACCCGGGCGGCTATCTTCGTGCTGCGGTCGATTTCGCTCTGGAACGCGACGAATACGGCCCCGCCCTTCGGGAGTGGCTGGAGCATCGGCTCGGACCCGATTGGAATCCGCAGCTGACAACCGACGACTGAGGCGTCGGGTTTCGTCGGGAGTGGGCCGTCGGGTACCAATGATGGTTCACCGTGCGGGGGCGCGCCTCCGGCCGTAGCTCGCGGGACCGCGGAGGGCCAGAGCGCGCCGCCGACGACGTTGGCGTGCGCCGAATGGGTTGTGCCGGGCGAAGTTCGCGCGGTGGAATCGAATGGCGTGCGGAGAGATCAGGGAAGGGCTGGATGCGCTCGGTTGAGGATCAGCAGATCAAGGTGACCGCCGCGGCGGTCGCGCCTCGGCCGGTCCGGGTCGCGATTTCCGAGGCCCAGGGGCTGCTGTGCGCCGAGGACGTCGTCACCGAACGACCGTTGCCCGGCTTCGATCAGGCGGCCATCGACGGTTACGCGGTGCGCAGCGTCGACGTGGCCGCCGCGGGCACCGACATTCGCAACGAGGACGACGAACTCGTCGATCTCACCCTGCCGGTGGTCGGCGAGGTGATCGCCGGATCGCGCCAGCCCATCCGGCTGCAGCCGCGCCAGACCGTCCGCGTCGACACCGGCGCTCCGCTGCCGACGCTCGCGGATGCCGTGCTGCCCCTGGACTTCACCGACGGTGGCCGCGCGAAGATCAAGATCTACGAGCCGGTCCGCTCCGGCGACTATGTGCGGCGCATCGGCGACGATGTGCAGCCCGGCGACGTCGCGGTGCGCGCGGGCACCATCATCGGCGCGGCCCAGGTGGGCTTGCTGGCCGCGGTCGGGCAGGACAAGGTGCTCGTGCATCCGCGGCCGCGGCTCTCGGTCATCTCGGTCGGCGGCGAGCTCATCGATATCGACCGCACCCCCGGCCCGGGTCAGGTCTACGACGTCAACTCCTATGCACTCGCCGCCGCGGCCAGGGACGCGGGCGCCGACGTGAATCGGGTCGGCATCGTCAGCGCGGACCCGCGCCAGCTGCGCGACGTGGTCGAGGGACAGCTGGTGCGCTCCGAGGTCGTCGTCATCGCGGGTGCGGTCGGCGGCTGGGCCTCGGAGCAGGTTCGCGAGGCGCTCGAGGGGCTCGGCGAACTCGAAATCGCCCGCGTCGCCATGCATCCCGGCTCCGTGCAGGGTTTCGGGCGGCTCGGGCGCGACGAGGTGCCAACGTTTCTGCTGCCGTCCAATCCGGTCGGCGCGCTGGTCGTCTTCGAGGTCATGGTGCGTCCGCTGATCCGAATCGCGTTGGGGCGCAGGCATCCCATGCGCCGGATCATCATGGCGCGCACCATCACGCCGATCAGTTCCATGGCAGGACGCAAGGGATACTTACGGGCACAACTCATGCGCGACGAAACCACCGGCGACTACCTCGTGCAACCGCTCGGCGGCGGCGCCGGCGCCTCGTCGCACCTGCTCGCCACGTTGGCCGAGGCCAACAGCTTGATCGTGATAGACCCCGACGACACCGAGATCCGCACCGGTGACGAAGTCCGGGTCGCTTTTCTCGCACAGCGCGGCTGAGGCATGACGGCGATGAGCGTGTTCCGGGTGACGCAGCATCCCGGCTGGCCCGCGCGCCTCGGCCCGCTTCGCGTCCCCGCCGGGGAGGTGACCCTGCGGCCGGTGCGTCTGCGCGACGCCGCCGCGTGGAGCCGAATCCGCTTGCAGGACAGGGCGCATCTGGAGCCCTGGGAACCCACCGGCCGCGGCGCGTGGGAGGCGCGCAACCACGCGTCCAACTGGCCGTCGCTGTGGTCGAGCCTCAAGGCCGAGGCTCGGCGCGGCGCGATGATTCCCCTGGTGATCGAGGTGGACGGCGCCTTCAGCGGGCAACTGACCGTCGGCAATATCGTGCGCGGCGCGCTGCGTTCCGGCTGGATCGGCTACTGGGTCGCCAAGGATCTCAGCGGCCAGGGCGTCGCCACCGCGGCGCTCGCGCTCGGACTCGACCACTGCTTCGGCCCGATCGGCCTGCACCGGGTCGAGGCGACCGTGCGGCCGGAAAACCTGGCGAGTCAAGCGGTCTTGCGCAACGTGGGCTTCCGCGAGGAGGGTTTGCTGCGCCGCTACCTCGACGTCGACGGCGCCTGGCGCGACCACCTGCTGGTCGGCCTCACCGTGGAAGAGGTGATGGGCACGGTCGTCGACCGGCTCGTTCGCGAGGGCCGGGCGATCCTGCCCCGATAATCGTGCAATACGGACACGCCCGGCGCATCCGACGCGCGGAAGAATTGGTGGCTTTGTGACAGGTGTGGCGTGTGTGCACGGCGCGCCTGCCGTATCCCGACGCGTCACGGAATTAACCTACGGACGTCGGAGGTGCGCCCTGCATCCTCGGCAGGGAGCCTGCGAGGCGACCGGCGTCCACGCCACAGCGGCGGACGGACGCCGGGCGGACGCGGGGCGTGCTGCGCACCGCTCGCCGGCCGAACGGACCAAACCAGGCCGGGACGGAGGTGCTGACCACGATGCCGAACTCGATTCTGTGGATCGGTCTCGTCGTGCTCTGGGTCTTCGTCCTGTTCCCCATCCTCGCCGACCGGCACCCGAGAATCCGGCGGACCACCGACGCCGCCCTCGCCACCCGCGTCCTCGTGCGCGGAGATTCCAAGCGGCGCACCAAGAAAGGGCCGGCCGCGGGCCACGAAACCGATCCCAACTGGCGGCCCCGCCGCACACAGAGAAAGCATGCCCACAGCGATGATGCGGAGGACCGGATGACAACACCGGCCGACGAACCAGTCACCGAAGGCGACCTACCGGCGCTCACCGAATCCGCGGCATCCCAACCCGATTCCGAACCGGCCGAGGTCTCGCTGGATGCCCACGACGCTGATGTCGAGCCGGCCGAGGACGACGAGGTTGTCGAAACGGTAAGTGCCGAAGGGGAATCCGTCGACGCGGACGCCTCCGGCGACGAGCAGCCGCTCGACGAAACTGAGCTGGGCGATGACGAGGTCGGCGACCAGCGCGCCGAACCGGCGGCCCGCATCCCACCCGCGCCCTCCACCGCCCCCGCACGCGTCACCCACGACTACCTCGGCGACGACGACTCTCGCGGCCACGACGACTACGACGACTACATCCCCACCCGCCGTGGCCGCGGCGGCTTCGACCCCGAAGCCGACGCCATCGCCCGCGCCGCCCGCTACACCTTCCGCCAGCGCGCCGTCCTCGGCCTCGTCCTGGCCGGCCTGCTGTTCGGCGGCCTCGCCGTCGCCATGTCACCCCACTTCTGGTGGGGCTGCGGCCTCGCCTCCGTCGTCCTCGTCGCCTACCTCACCTACCTGCGCAAGCAGGTCCGCATCGAAGAGGACATCCGCCGCCGCCGCGCCGCCCGCCTCAGCCGCGCCGAACAACTCGGCCACCAGCCCGCCCACCGGAACCCCCACGCCGCCCGCGCCGCCATGGACCGCGACACCGCCCGCGCCCTCCGCCGCCGCTCCTCCCTCCTCGAGGTAGACGACGAAGACCCCTCCTTCGACCACCTCGACCCCTTCGACCCCGCCACCGCCCGCGCCCTCCGCGACCGCACCGGCGGTGGCGACATGCGTCGCGCGGCAGGCGAATAGTTCCTCCACAAAACCCCAGCTCACCCGCCCGATTCGGAGTCTCGCCGCAACCTTTGCTACAGTGACACAGCGCGGTTCCCCGGAGCCGCACGGGGCTATAGCGCAGTTGGTAGCGCGTCTCGTTCGCATCGAGAAGGTCAGGGGTTCGATTCCCCTTAGCTCCACCAATCGTGTCATTGCACGAACCGACTCCATTGGGGCTGGTACCGCGGAAGCGGTACCGGCCCCAATGTCGTTTCCGGGTTGGGGGATGCGGAAGGTGGGGACCAGACGGTCGGGGCCGGTGATGGCGACATGGGCGACGAGGGTCTCGATGAGTGCTTTGGCTTGGGTTCGGGTGCCCGTGGCGATGATTTCGGCGATGCCATCCAGGGTGGAGGGTTCCGGGGCGATGGGTGCGCTGGCAAGGGTGATGGTGAGTTCGTCGCGGCGGGTGGCGAGCTGGGCTGTCTGGGTGCGCAATTCGCTGAGCCTTCCGGCGAGGAGTTCGGGATCGAGAGTGCCGTTTTCGAAGGCGTTCAGGTACCGGTCGATCGCCTGCTGGGCTTTGGTGAGCTCGGCGACGACAGCGTCCAGTTCGATGCGGGTGTCACTACTGGAATCTTGGTGGCGTCGCTGCTGGGCGGTGATGGCTTGGCTGATCAGGTCGTGTCGGGTGCGGTAGAACTTGCCCAGGGCTTCGAGGACGGCCGCGTCGACGGAGTCGGCATCGAGTCGGGTGAAGTCGCACTTGTCGGCGTCGTAGCGGGCGCGATTGAAGCAGGTGTAGTAACGGTAGGTGCGGGAGCGGCCGGTGGCACGGGTGCCGCTCATGGCGCGCCCGCATCGCGGGCAGCGCAGGCGGCCGGTCAGCAGGTAGTCGGACGAGTTCGCGGCGCGGTGGGCGTGGGATTCCCCGCGCGCTTCGAGAACTGATTGGGCGTGGTCGAAGATGTCGGCGTCGATGATGGCGGGGTGGGTGTCGGTGACGGTGGTGCCGCGGAAGGTCAACTCGCCGAGATAGATCCGGCCGTTGAGGATCCGCAGGATGTGGTGGCCGGACCATTCGCGGCCGGTGCTGGCGCGATGCCCACGCGTATTCAGCTCCGCGGCGACGGCGCGAGCACCGAGAAGTTGTCGGGCGTAGAGGTCGAAGATCATGCGCACCACCACCGCTTCGGCTTCGTCCGCGACGAGGGTCTGAGTAGCCTTGTCGACCCGGTAGCCGTAGGGCCGTTTGCCGCCCTTCCATTTGCCTTTGGCTGCTTTGCGTTCCATGTCTGCGATGACGCGGTCGATGATGGTGTCGCGTTCGAATTGAGCGAACATTCCCAGCATCTGCACCAGCATGCGACCCATGGGTGTGGAGGCGTCGAATGGTTCTGTGGCGGAGCGGAACACGACCTTGGCCCGGTCCAGCTCGTCGAGCAGCGTGACCAGGTCGCGCAGGCTGCGGGAGAAGCGGTCAACCCGATAGACCACGAGCACATCAATGACCCCGGTACGTGCTGCTTGCAGGGCACGCTGCAGGCCGGGCCGTTCGGTGCTTGCGCCGGAGGCGTCGTCGGTGAGGGACGTCGTGTGTCGCCAGCCCGGTTGGGAATCGATATGGGAGTCCAGGCAGGCGTCCTGGGCTTCGATGGAGTAGGGCTGGTTCTCTTCGGTTGTGGAGCGGCGGGTATAGGTGCCTACCCGCACATCCTGTTCCCATGCGGCAGTGTTGGTGGGGATACGCGAGGATTTCTTGGTGCCTGCATGCTGCCGGTCCTTCCCATTGATACACGCTTCTCGTAAAGGTGGATATCCGAAACAACCTGTGACGGCACACAATTCGAGTGCGGGATTCGGTCCGGTATGTCGCCGGTCCTATTGTCCCTCGACCGGTTTTCGAATGTGTTGGTGTGGCGGGTATTTCGGTAGCCGCGTGTCATGCGGCGTTCCGTTCGCCGTTGTCGGTGTGGTGACGGTGGGTCCATGCAGTGAGGAGGTCGGCCAGGAGGGTGACGGCCTGGTCGTGTTGGGTGGTGGTGAGCGCTTCGGTGTCGACTCGGTCGATGTGCCAGCGCTTATGGGCGCGGTCCCGAGCAGGCGGCTTGGCGGGTTCTGTACCGGTCGGGGCGTGTTTTCCGGGTGCGGGACGTTCCATCGGGGCTCCTGTGGGATGTTCGGCGTTTGGAGTGGCGTCACCCTGTACTGGCAGGAGAACCCGCGTTTATCCGCGTCCGGGAACGGAATTGATGCAATTCCGTGTTCCGTGGTCAAAGTTCGGCATCAATCACGGGATCCGCTGGGTTCCGGCGTATAGGGGGTGTCGCGCCTGTTACCTGCCAAGAAGGGGCCCGATTTCGACCTTTCAGTACGAAACGGTTCAATAACGATCGGTGTCGCCGCAGGAAAGCGCCCCAGGGGCGATTGTCTTGTCCCTGGGGCGCTTTGGATGCGGTCACGGCGGTGGGCGACTCCTATCGCCGGTTGACCAGCCCGGTCTGGTCCTGTCCATCGTTACTGGCGGTGGTGTATTTGGTGTCGGTGTCTGTGCAGATCACGTCGGTGATCTTGACGAGTGCCGGGATATCGTCGGGTTCGAAATGGTCTGCGCTCGGCGCGATCACGCCGTTGGCGTGCTCGCTGTAGGCGAGGTTCATCAGGCGGTTGATCACCGCGCCGCCGGGTCGGTCCGGGTCGCCGTAGTACACCAGGATCACCGACCACCCGCGCTCCGCGGCAAGCGCGTGGATCCGCGGGGCCGGTGTCTACCAGCTGGCCGATTTCTATGTCGCCTATCAGCCCGCACCGGAGCTGGTGTGGATGGTTGCGGGCCGGGCGGTGAACGAGGGCTATGAGGCCGACGACCCGTACGTGATCGCGTGCAGTGCCTGGGCGATGGTGCAAGCCTTGCGCGATTCCGGGCGGTGGGAGGAAGCAATCACGTTGGCCCGCAATGCGATCGACCAGATCAGCCCCTTCCTCGGCCGCGAAGACACTCCCGACGATTGGCACGGCATCGTCGGAGCTCTGGAATTCGAGATCGCCTACGTCCACGGCCGGCGGGGCCGCTCCGGCGACGCCTGGCGCGGCCTCGAACAAGCCGACCGCATCGCCCAACAGCTCGGCCCGACCTATCGGCACGTGCAGACTAGCTTCTCCCAGCCGATAATGGCCGCGCACGCAACGACTCTCGGCGTGGAACTTCGCCAGCCCGGCGAGGCATTGCGCGCGGCCCGCTCCGTCGACACCGACCGCATCGTGTCTGTGCCCCGCCGCGGCCGTCATCTCATCGAGGTCGCTCGCGCGTACATGCAGCGCGACGAGGACACTGCGGCGCTCGCGATGCTGGTGAAGTCGGAACAGACTGCACCCGAGACGATCCGCTACAACGGATTCGCCCGCGACATGCTCTGTGACTTGCTGAAGAAACCACCGACGGGCATGCACGCCGATATCCGCGAACTGAGCCAGCGGGTCGGCGTCCGCGTTTAGTGGGAGTACGAGACCCTGGTGGAAGTCTGGAAGCGCGCAGACGCGGTTGAAGCAAAGTCAGACGGAGTTATCGACGGCTGGCTGCATCCCCTGTCCGACTACCGAACTTCGCGGCGACCTGCAAAGAGCCGTGGTGAGGGTGTGGCATCTACGGCGGGGTAGTCCTCCCTGCCTCGGTACACAAACGCGGTCGAGTTCAACCGGAGGGTGTTTGCGTGCTTCCACATTAGGAGGCATTGAACAACCTGCTCGTTCTGGAAACGCACTGTGCAGCAAGGTTATTACATACAGGTGCAGGGCCAGGTGTGACCGGTCCGACCACATGGGCGGCTGGGCGGACAACTCAACGTTTGATTGCGACGATCTCAACGGTGGCGCCCATACCCTGAAGAGCGGTAGCTGCTTGGAGCAGCGAGACCTGAGCGAAGGCGAACAGTGAGCCGACGGTGATGGGCTTACCGCCTTTTAGGAGAATCGCGAAGACGACGGTTGGCGCCCTGAGTGCATTCGTGACCACGCCGTCCGAGTTGGTCTTGGCGAGAAGGGCGAGGAACTTCTCGCGTACTTGTGCGTCATAGCGGAGCGTCTCGATGGAGACTCGACCCTGAGCGAAGAGATGGTTGAGATCGGCGGTGCTCTTGTCTGCTTTTTTTACATGGATAAGCTGGCCTTCGGGTCCGAGGAGGTCACAGATCTCAAGCCCACCGCCCCTGAATTTCTTGGTACGGACGGTCTTCTTATCGAGCAGCGTGTACGCGGGGTGCTTGGCGGCCTGCTCGTTGTACCAGCCCTCGTCCTTGCCCTTTGGCCACGGCGGCAGAACTATCTTGGTAGGACGGTCAAGGAGTTCCTGGATGCCGTCCTCGATTGCTTTGAGGTATTCCTCGCCAACCTCGTACCAGGTGCCCTGCCAGTAAAAATAGTGGACTGGTGCCTCGACGACCTCGGCCGTCAACCAACGGTGGGCGGCCACCCTGCGGCTGACCGGATCCTCCGCTGCCGGGTCGCTAAACATCTGAACCCGCATCTCCTTGAGCGTCTTCAGGCGGCTTCCCGCCGGTAGGTCACGGACGACGGCTAATAGGTGGTCCAGTTCCAGCTCATCGACGGTTTCCTCTATCGCCCCTTTTGAGACGGTGAATGTGTCAGCAAATCCGAAGTAGTCCACGCATTCGTTCGGCGCGCTCAAAGCCACGCGGTGGGCGTCCGAATCCGCCAGCATCTCGTCGAGCTTGGCGTCGAGATGCTGCACCAGATTGGTCTTGCCTCGGCCATTGAGGGAACGGACACGGGCCACGAGGTCGAAACCGGGCAGCGGCTCTAGTCTTTCGCAAACGTCCTCGATGGCTCGAAGGTCGCTCAGAAGCTCTGCCGGGGTCCGGGCAAGAGGAAGCTTGATCGAGTTGTCGCTTCCCGTGATTCGAGCAGAGCGGCTTCCATCGCGAGAGTAGGTGAGGGGGATGTCAAGAACGCTTCCCGTAATCCGGCTGACGATGTCACCGAACCGTTCGACACCGAAACCGCGGATATGCTCGCCGCGTGTTGCTGTGTTCTCATCGGTACGGCCGCGTGCGTCCATGAGGTGGTGGCGCACCAGAGTAATGCTGTTCTCGTCCAGGCAGCGGATTGCGAACGCGAGGCCGAAGCCCGAATCCAGCCGGGCCGAATCGATCATCAGGTGGCCCATGCCGTAGGTGAGTGCGTAGACGAAACGCCGAGTGCGGACCAGTAGAAGTCCAGCAGCTGTGCGGTTCTCCTCGTGTGTAGCGAGGCCAGTGAGAGACTCGGCGACCTCACACCAACCGGTACGACCGCGGGCGATTGTGCCCGTCGCCAAGAGGCCTTGAAGGCCGTCATGGTCGAAGGGGGCGGCCGTAAACCCGTCTCGGGTCAAGTACGACTCGGCGAGAACCGTGTGTAGATCGAGGTCAGGCCCCTCTGGGGTCCGGATGCGGTACAACGATGCCTTGTGAGTAGTGGGTGGCTGCTTGGTGCGGGCCATCGGTGGCGTCACCTTTCGCCGAGGAACCGGCATGGTCGATGGGAACGGCTCGAACAAGGAAGAGCGAGGAATGAACGTCGACGACCACCGGGGACAATGGCTCACGATGGTGACGCGATCATCTTGGCAGATATCCGTTAGCGCCGTCAACGGGTTCACAGATTTACGTCCTGGAGCAGGGCGTGTACTCTAGCTCCCATGTCTGAAGAGGAAATTGCTTCAGCGCCCGTGATCACATCTGCGCAGATCGCTCGACTTGCAGGTGTGACCAGGGCCGCCGTCGCAAACTGGCGACGACGGTATGAGGACTTCCCCGCACCCGTGAGCGGGGTCGCAACGGGCCCACTTTTCCCGCTCTCTGAGGTCGAGAAGTGGCTCGCTGGCCAGCGGAAGGGGCGTGGCACCTCACCGGAAGTTGCCCTCTGGCAGTCTCTGAGGTCCGCGTATGGCGACGACATGACCGGCGCACTTGTCAGGATCGGGTCTGCACTTAGCGGAGGCGGAATTGAATCCGGGGTGCTGCCGGACGAGTTGTCCAGCACCGTAGAGCAACTCCTTGATGAGCGGTCGGCACCACATCTCTTCGAGGATCTGATTAGTCGATACGTTGCGTCAGTCAGCCGGGCCGGCGCCCATGCCGTCTCGCCGCCGAGACTTGTTCGTGCTTTTGCGAACTTCGCTGGCACAGTGGACGGTTCGGTGTACGACCCTTCCTGTGGCATCGGCTCCGTACTGCTCGCTGTAACAGGCGATCGCACAACCCAGATTGCTGGTCAAGACGTCAACCCGGCCCTTGTGCGCCTGGCGGAACTGCGCCTCGGCTTTGCCGACGGTCCCCCATCTCGATTCAAGACCGGAGACTCACTGCGAGACGACGGTATCCAAGATATGCGAGCCCAACTCGTTGTATGTAATCCGCCGTTGGGCCAATCCGACTGGGGGCGCGAGGATCTACTGCTTGACCCACGCTGGGAACTCGGCGTGCCACCGCGTGCTGAAAGCGACCTCGCTTGGCTTCAGCACTGCTATTTCCACACCGCTCCGGGTGGCCGCACACTGATCGCATTGCCGCCATCTGCCGCCTATCGCCGAAGTGGCCGCCGAGTCCGCACTGAGCTCGTTCGGCGAGGTCTCCTCGTGTCGGTTGTCGCGTTACCTGCTGGCTTCGCGTCCAACCACAACCTGCCTACACTGCTGTGGGAACTCCGCCGCCCTGCCACGCAGGGCGAAGAAGTCCGCTTCGTACGGATGGTCGACCTCACAGCAAATGACCCAGACTGCTCTCTCGATCCGGCGCCGGAGCAAGTCACGGATGTACCTCTGATAGATCTACTCCGCGACGAAGTTGATCTGAGCCCAAGCACGTATGTCGTTGCAGTCAAGCCTGATTACCCGGCAGAGTACGCAGCGCTACGCCGAGCTCTTGAACGGCAGTTACGTGAACTTGTCTCGCTGCTCCCAACCCTGCCCGCTGGCCCAGGCACGGGGACGATAGACGAGTCGGCAGTCGTGAACGTCAGCGACCTCATCCAAGCGGGACTGGTAGACCTCAAAGGGCAGGAGGCGATCTCGACCAGCGATCAACTCGACACCGACTATCTGCGCGGGTTTCTACGCAGCGCTGGAAATATCCGCCGCAACACCTCGATCACTGGAACTCACCGCATGGACTTGCGTGGTGCTCAGCTGCCACAGATGGACATCGAACAACAGCGCCTGTATGGCGCGGTCTTCCGCGGATTGGATGAGTTCGAGCGGGGGATCAAAGAGATAGCCAAAATAGCCGACCAGGCTGCCCGGCTGGCCTACGACGGACTAACTAACGGCGCGCTCGCGCCGGACACGACACTGGAAGGTGGCAAGTGAGGAAGACCAATCAGGAGTTGGCCGACTTTATCTGGTCGATCGCCGACAAGCTGCGCGGGGACTACAAGCGCTCCGAGTACGCGAAGGTCATACTGCCGCTCACTGTGCTTCGTCGGCTTGATTGCGTATTGGAGGAGAAGGGCACGCGCCAGGCAGTGCGGGATCGTGCTGAGTCGTATCCGGGGGAACGCCCGCACAAACTACTCCGCGGCGTAGCCGACTTGCCCTTCTATAACGTGTCAAAGCAAGACTTTCGAACCATCGGTAACGATGACAAGAA
The DNA here is from genome assembly GCF_000308715.1 of Nocardia tenerifensis NBRC 101015. Classification (GTDB taxonomy): domain Bacteria; phylum Actinomycetota; class Actinomycetes; order Mycobacteriales; family Mycobacteriaceae; genus Nocardia; species Nocardia tenerifensis. The sequence goes on along the minus strand of NZ_BAGH01000354.1, from coordinate 34,594 downwards.
CGTCTATCTCAACCTCAAGGACTTCATCCGGGGTTTCTCCCCCGAAGCCACCGAGATCATCGACCGCTACGATTTCCACATCCAGATCGAACGTCTGAACGACGCCGGTCTGCTCTACCAGGTCGTGCAAAAGTTCTCTGAGATAGATCTAAGCCCGCAGCGAGTCAGCAATCACGATATGGGCTATGTATTCGAGGAACTCATCCGCAAGTTCGCGGACGCGTCGAACGAGACCGCTGGTGAGCACTTCACTCCGCGTGAGGTCGTCGAACTGATGGTCGAATTGCTGCTGGGGCCCGACGATGCGGCGTTCGTCCGCCCCGGGCAGGTTGCCGACATTCTTGATCCAGCCTGTGGCACCGGCGGCATGCTCGCTGCAGCCGACGAGCACATAAAGAAGATTAATCCCAGTACCCGAGTCAACCTTCACGGGCAGGAAATAAACGCCGAGTCGTACGCTATTTGCCGCTCAGACTTGCTGTTGAAAGGGCATGTAGCGGACAACATCCGCTTCGGTAATTCATTCACCAGCGATTGGTTCGACGGCGCCAAGTTCACATACATGCTGGCCAATCCGCCCTTCGGGGTCGAGTGGACGAAGTCGGAGGATGCGGTTAGGGATGAATATAAGCAGAAAGGCGATGCCGGACGCTTCGGTGCTGGCCTCCCGCGTATTAACGACGGATCATTCCTCTTCCTCCAGCACATGCTACACAAGATGAAGCCAGTGACCAGGAACGAAAAAGGCGAGTTGGACGGGGGCTCGCGTATCGCTGTTGTCTTCAACGGCTCCCCTTTGTTCTCCGGTGGCGCCGGCTCTGGAGAGTCCGAGATCCGACGCTGGATCCTAGAACATGATTACCTGGAGGCGATCGTTGGCCTGCCAGACCAGCTCTTCTACAACACCGGAATCGTTACGTATATCTGGATCCTCTCCAACCGCAAGACCAAACAACGCAAGGGTAAGGTTATTCTTCTCGATGCCCGGGGCGAATGGGTTAGGCGCCGGAAATCCCTTGGCGAGAAGCGAAAGGAGATTTCGGAGGAGCAGATTCGCCATATCTGTGCGATGTATCGCGACGCGGAGCATATCGCAGCGGACGAAAATCATCCTGATAACGCGAAGATAAAGATATTCCGCAACGAGGAGTACGGCTACAAGCGCATCGTTATCGATCGCCCTCTCAAGCTTCGTTTCGAGGTTACTGAGGATACCTTGGCTGAGCTGGCCGAGTCTGCCGCCCTTGGAAAAATCCTTGGCGACAAGACGACCGACCGACAAGAATTGGTTATGCGAAGGCGAGAATTTACGGCTGCGCTCGAACCGCTGATCGGTCAAACGTGGCCGACGAAAGCAAAAGCATGGGATGCCCTGCATCAGGCTGTCACTGCATCCGGTCTACTTTGGCCCTCATCATCCTCTTTTCAGAAGGCGCTGCGAGATGCTGTGGGTGTTCGCGATGCTAAAGGTGAAGTGCAGTACGTGAAAGGCAAGCAGCCTGAGCATGACCCTGACCTGCGCGATGCGGAGAACGTCCCTCTGGAGCGAGACATTGACGAATATCTGGAGACTGAGGTTAAACCGCATGCCAACGATGCGTGGATCGCTGAACTCAAGAACCCGAAGACTAAGCTGACCGAACGCTACAAGATCGGATATGAGATCCCGTTTACCCGTCACTTTTACGTTTACGAACCACCCCGCCCGCTTGTGGAAATTGATTTGGAGTTGAATTCGCTTGAGGATGAGATCCAGATGCTGCTTGGTGAGGTGACTGCATGACGATCGCTCATTCGATCTGGGGCACCCGGCGTTTGAAGCTGCTGACAACAAAGATCGGAAGCGGCAAGACTCCGTCGGGCGGCGCCGAGACCTACCAGGATTCGGGCGTTATATTCCTGCGTAGTCAGAACATCCATTTCGACGGTCTTCGCTTGAATGATGTCGCATATATTGACGAAGACGTCCATTGTGAAATGCGTGGAACGCGAGTGATGCCAGGGGATGTCCTGTTGAACATCACGGGAGCCTCTCTCGGTCGTGTCACGAATTTCCCTGAGGGGCTCGGGGAGGCGAACGTTAACCAGCATGTGTGCATCATACGCCCGAGTGAAATTGTTGATTCAAAATTTCTTTCTTACGCTTTGGCGTCGCACCCTTCTCAGGGTCAGATTCTATCAATGCAGGTGGGGGGGAATCGTGATGGGCTCAATTTTGAACAAGTTGGTCGTCTTGAGATCCCTGTTCCGGAGATCGAGTCTCAGCGCCGAATCGCAGATTTCATCGATGCTGAAACCGCCCGAATTGATAAGTTGGCTACCCTACGGCGGGAGGCGCTGGCGCTACTGGCAGAACGTGAGATGGCTGTGAGGGACAGTCTTGTTGACGGCTTGGCCCAGAAGTTTGGCGAAGTCCCACTGCGTCGGTTCATAACTCGAATTGACCAGGGGGCGAGCCCACAGTGCGAGTCATATCCGCGCGATGGCACCGAATGGGCAGTGCTGAAGCTTAGCTCTATCAAGCGCGGGCGCTTCAACGCAGAGGAAAACAAGCGGCTACCATCCGATATGAAGCCGAATTCTGAGCATGAGATCAGGCAGGGAGATTTGCTGGTGACTCGCGCAAATACTCCGCAGCTAGTGGGTGATGTCGCGGTAGCGTCCGGTGATATTAAGGGCCTGCTGCTTCCTGATCTGATTTATCGTATCACTCTTGATTCTCGACTCAGCTCCGAGTATGTGGCCCAGATCGCATTGAGTGGCCGTATTAGGACCCTGATTGAATCTATTGCACGCGGATCATCGCAATCCATGGTAAAACTGCGCGGCGAAGATATTCGAGAGTGGCTGATTCCTGTGGCGGATGAAGAGCAACAGGAGTCTTTTATTCGAGAGGCCAAGCGGTGCGCTTCGGCTACGGATCGAGCGGCGAACGCAATTCGTCATCAGCTGGATCTCCTCGCAGAGCGTCGACAGACGCTGATTACTGCTGCCGTCACAGGTCAACTTGACGTGACGACTGCCCTTCGCGCCACAGCGTAAATCTCGCCGCTAATCCCCGAAGCCTGAAGGAGGCACCGATCGTGACCCCGATTCCGTATCTGCGCCGCGTTGACGACGAGGAAGCCTTCGAATTCGCTATCGCGAACGGTCTAGCTGAGCACGGTTGGGCGCCGGGTCGGGCCATTGCTTATGACCACGATCTTGGTATCGAAACCGCTGAGCTCGAATATTTTCTTGAGGCAACGCAAAACGACGCCTGGCTTCGACTTAAGGCGGAGTACGGGACCGGCGAGAAGAATCCGATCCAGCGATTCGCCAAGCGGATTGCGCAGCAGATCGATTCTCGCGGTGTTCTCGATCTGCTGCGCCATGGTGTTGTGGACCAGCGGATCAAGTTTAAGCTGGCATTCTTCCGGCCCGCGCACACCCTGGCTTTCGGAGCGCTCGACGCATACAATGCCAACAGGCTCACCTTTGTACGGCAGTTTCGTTACTCGGCGAATCGATCGGTCAAATCGGTCGACCTGGCCTTCTTTCTGAACGGGCTGCCGTTGGCCTCCGCTGAGCTGAAGAACCACACAACTGATCACCCACAAACCGTCGAGGACGCGATCCGTCAATATCGCAATCGTGACCCAAAGGAGCTCTTTTTTGCCAAACGAACCCTGGTGCACTTCGCCATCGATCCAACGCTCGCGTTCCTGACCACTCGGCTGGCTGGGACTAGGACTCGATTTCTGCCGTTCAACATGGGTTCGGGCGGACCGGGCCAGATTGGTGGTGCGGGTAACCCGGCCCGTTCCGAGACCGACGGCTCCTATCCGGTGGCATACCTCTGGGAACAAGTCTGGTCACGAGACACCTGGTTGGAGCTGCTGGAGCGCTTTCTCCATATCGAAGATGCACAGGCGAAGGCTGGTAAGTCACCCTCGCACCGTCCGGGCAGCGCACACACCCAGCCGCTGATCTTCCCTCGATTCCACCAATGGCACGCTGTGCGGGAGCTCATCACACACGCGGCTCAACACGGTGCGGGAGAGAACTACCTAATTCAACACTCGGCAGGTTCCGGTAAGTCCAACACTATTGCCTGGCTGGCACACCGCCTCTCCTCGCTGCATACCCCCGAAGATTCGGCACAGCTCGGAGTAACGGCCCGAGCTAAAGGACTAGGCGCCAACGAGCCAGTATTCGACAAGGTTATCGTAATTACCGACCGTCGCGTTCTGGACAAGCAACTGCAGGACACGATTTACCAGTTCACCCACACCCCTGGCGTGGTGCAGCGAATCGACGAGGACTCCACGCAGCTCGCGGAGGCACTGACAGGATCCACTGCTCGAATTGTGATTACGACGCTCCAGAAGTTTCCCTTCATCCTGAAGAAGGTCGGTGGGCTCGGCACGTTGCGCTATGCAGTGATCATCGATGAAGCTCACTCCTCCCAGGGCGGTGATGGCTCGGCGGCGTTGAAAAAGGCATTGGGTGCACACACTGTCGACGAGGACGGTGACCCACTAACCTCCGGGGCACTGGCGCGGGGCCAGCAGCCGAACATGTCGTTCTTTGCGTTCACTGCCACCCCTAAGCCCAAGACGCTGCATCTTTTCGGTGTCCCGATTCCCGACAGCGAAGAGTACGGACCGTTCCACGTTTACTCGATGCATCAGGCCATCGAGGAGGGGTTCATTCTCGATGTCTTGGGGACCTACGCCACCTGGGCCACTTACTTCAAACTGCAGCGGGCGGCGGCGGAGGAGGCCGAGCGGCAGGTGGACCCGCGCAAGGCCCGTGCCAAGCTGGTGCGTGCCACCCTGTTGTCAGACGCCTCGATGGCCTCGCGCGCAAAGGTCATCGTGGACCATTTTCAATCTCACACTGCGGCCAAGCTCGGCGGGCGAGCCAAGGCTATGGTGGTAACGCCCAGCCGTGAACATGCTGTCCGTCTCTACCAGGCAATCCGCAGCCATATCGAGGAGCGCGGTCTGACCGATTATGGGACTCTCGTAGCGTTCTCCGGCACCGTCAAGATAGACGACCTTGAGTACACCGAACCCAAGCTCAACGGCTTTACGGAGAAAGAGTTGCCCGATCGGTTCGGCTATGTACGCGCAGACGATCCAAGCACTTCAATTCTGCCTAAACGGGAGTACCGAATCCTGGTTGTGGCCGAGAAGTACCAAACCGGTTTCGACCAGCCGCTCTTGACAACTATGTACGTCGATAAGCCCTTGGCTGGCGTTGCCGCAGTGCAGACGCTGTCCCGCCTGAACCGCACCCATCCGCTCAAGTCTCAGGAGGACCTTTTCGTCCTGGACTTTGCCAATAAGTCTGACGTCATCCTTGATGCATTCAAGAAGTACTACGGAGCATCCCTGACCCCGCTCACCGATCCCAACCTTCTCTTTGACAGACACGACGAGGTCATGGCTTACCAGCTGCTCGTCGAGTCGGAAATGGATGCTCTTGTCAAGGCGTACTTTGAAGCTCTCGACGACGGCCGGGCCAGCGAGGAACAGGTAAGGACGGCTCATGCGAAGCTGTATCACTACACAGCGCCGGCTGTAGATCGCTTCAACGTGCTAGTTGCCCAGGAGCCGAACAAGGCCGAGGAATTCCGGCGGGCCCTAGAGTCATATACCAAAGCCTACGGCTGGCTGTCTCACGTCATCGGCTTCGACAGTCCGGAGCTCGAACGGCTGTTCCAGTACGGACGATTCCTGTTGAGGCGGCTGCCGCGCCGGACCGGAACAGCCGCCGCAGACATTGGGGAGACCGTGCCTAGCCATTTGCGGGTGCAGCAGACGGGAACCCCTGAACTGAAGCTGGGGGCCCCCAGTGCACAGATACTGCCGGGACTAGTGCCAGAGGCTGCGAGCACCGCGCAAGAAGTCCAGGAGCGTCCACTCATGGAAATCATTGACGAGCTGAACGAGGAGCACGGCGCGGGGCTCACCACTGCGGACCAGATCCTGCTCGGGCAGCTCGTCGTGACCATCGCTGAAGATCCAGACATGCACCGGCTGGCTTTGGCCCAGGATTCGGAAACGTACGGCCGCGAACTTGCGAAGGATATGGACGGCTTTGTTATCAGGCAGGCGCAGTCAAACGACGCTCTGATGGTCCGCTACTTCGACGACGACAATATCAATCGCCTGTTTAAGGAGGTTGCGACGGCACAGTCCTACAACCTCATCCGCCGCCCGGCTCGGCGAGAGGCGGACCGGAGGGCAACAGCTGAGCGCGTTGCTCAGCTTAAGAGTGGCGTCCACCAGGTCGTGGAGCCTCCTACGCCGTAACCTTGGCATGCGGTCAGCGCATCGCTCGCACCGAGAGGAAGTCGATGGGGGACGTGACGCCAGGGCAGGACGAGGCGAAACAAGCGAGAATGCTTGCTGGCCGCTACCGGTTCAAGGAACCGATCGGCTCCGGGGGCATGGGCGATGTCTGGCAGGCATATGACGAGCGACTAGACAGGCGCGTCGCGGTCAAGCTTATGCGAGTTGAGCAGTCGACTGTTCCTCGGGTTGGACAGGAGGAGGCGCTTGAGACCAGGCGTCAGCGGTTCCTTCGCGAGGTCCGGACTACCGCCGATCTCCATGACCATCCTGGAGTCCCCGCTGTTTATGACGCGGGCGTCGATGAAGCGACTGGTCAGCTTTACGTCGTTATGCAGTTGCTCGTAGGACGCGAGATCTCGACATTGATCTCGGACACTGACTACGACTACGAGCCACTGCCCGTCGCTTGGGCGGCAGCAATCGGCACGCAGATCGCCTCTGTGCTGGATGAGGTCCACAGCCGAGGTGTTGTGCACCGCGATATCAAACCGGCGAATCTCATGCTTACCCCTGGCGGTGTGGTCAAGGTGCTCGACTTTGGAGTTGCTGCGCTCCTCGGCACAGGAACCAACCCTCATCTCACGCAAGAAGGCATGACGGTCGGGACCCCTGCGTACATCTCGCCCGAGCAATGCCTTGCTAACACAGTCGGCCCGGCCGCGGACGTATACGCCCTTGCCTGTGTCCTCTACGAGCTGCTCACCGGGAGGACGCCCTTCGTAGCGTCAGATGACCGATCCCATCTCTGGCACCATGTGACCACCGATCCGCCATCTGTCAGGGCATTGCGCCCTGACACGCCGAAAGCGATTGAGCAACTACTGCTGGCCATGTTGATGAAGGAAGGTGAACGGCGGCCCACAGCGGCGGTCGTTTACGAGGTGTTGCTCCCATACGCGCGCGAAGGGACCCCGACAGATAGCCCGCCGCTGTTGGCATTTGACGGCCGAGACCTGGACCCTTGCCGACCGATCATCCGCCCCTTCGGGGGTTGGACCCGCCACCCGCGGGCAGAAACTTGTGACCCTGCTCCGGCTTGTGCCGAGGGCAGACCGCTGACTAACGACGAATTCGACGAGGTGGTCGACCGTGCGGCGAAGCTCGCCGGGAGGGGGCAGTTCGCGCAGGCTGCCGACTTGCTGGGTGAATCCCTGGCCCGAGGGGGCAATGACACTTTGGTTGAGGATCTGACGCTCTCGCTCGCCCATGTGCATTACCTTGGCGGGACCTTCCGCGAAGCTGCTGCGCTCTTCGAGCGAGTCTGGGCGGCACGGGATGGTCGTTACGATGCCGCCGACCTGACGATTCAGGAGTGCCGGTATTACGCAGCGCAGTGCCGCATGGAGATTGGCGAGTCCACAGCGGCCATCTCTGCGTTTGGTAGCTACGTCCGGTGGAAGCCCGATATGCATGATCAGAGAGCCATCGATCTCCATCTAGACGCGCTTCGACGGATCATGCGATTGGAAGCCGGAGCGGAACGGTTCCATCAGGCTCAAGAGGCCGCGGTGGCGCTGCGCGATGCTCTGAGCCGCTATCGAGGGCCTGAGGATCCAGAGCTCGTGGAAATCGATGGGTTTCTCGCCAGGCTCCGTCGGCTGACAGATTGACTGGAGATGCCTTCCAGTGTGGGCGCGCTATTGGCGCCAGAACGGGGGGATCATCGGCAGCTGCACTGACGATTGAAATCTGTTGCGCGGTTGGGTCAGTCGATATCAGAGTCCCTCAGGTGGTGGGATTTCGATCATGATGTCGTCCCCGGGTACCGGATCGGCTCCCTCGTCTGAGTATCGGGTCGGGGCAGGTGTCGCTGGCTGGGTTTGCAGGGGTGGAAGCGGTCAGAGATCTCCGGGTCGTCCAGGGTGAAGGCGGCTTCGTCGTAAGGCTGGACCGCGCTGGGGCGGTGCGCGATTCGTGGGCCACGTTCGGGCAAGTCGGCCAAGTGGAGCCGTTCGATGACGGTGTCGCCGCCGATGGCCGTCCACAGGGCCCAGACCGGCCCTGCCGGGCCGTCGGGGTGGCGCAGGTCTCGGCTGGTGGTGGCGATTACCAGGCCGGGGTCGGAGCTGCCGAGTGCCCGCGCAGAGCGGTTCGCAATCCAGTTTCGCAGCGCGCCGAATGCACCGAGAACAGCAGGATTCCGAAGTTGTCGGTCGGGAAGCTCTAATAGTTGGTAAGTTTGGAGGTGACGGTTTTCAATGACTCGGTGCCGTTGTCGTATTCGAGGAAGAACCGCACTATGTGACCGCGTTCTTCCCAGCAGCCGTAGCCGTCGGGGTAGAGTTGGTCATCGCGGAGGATGTGTGTCCAGAACATGTCGGTGCACTGTTTCTCCGACCACCACTGTGTCAGTCCCTGCACCGGATTCGCGTTCGCGAGGTGGTGAAGGGCGGCCAAGTCACAGAAGAAGCCATTCACACCGAGCCGGTGACCGAGAGTAGGGGAGCAGGCCAGGCGCTCCAAGCTGAGGGCGTAGGCGGCTGGGGCGGGTGGCTTCTGGGCGCGTTGGGCGGCGATCAAGCGTGCGCCGGAATAACCGAGGGCGTGGTGGGTTTGGCTGGTTCCGCCACCGTAGAGGGATTCACGGAAGGCGAAGAGCATGCCCATCTCGCGGAGTTTGCGCAGCCGGTCTTGTGCACGGCGGACGGAGGCGAATTCGAGAGTGGCGATCTGGTCGGTGGTGAGCACTTTGTGTTCGGCAAGGAGGGAGAGCAGACGTCGCTCGCGGTCGAGCAGACGGAACCAGGGACCGCCGTCCGGGTGTCCGCCTCGGTGTACGCTGCGGCCGCTGCGCGGCCCTACGGGTGAATATGTATGAGTATTGATATTCATTCTGGATTTCGCCCCGTTGCTCCGAATGCGTGCCCTACCGGCCCAGTTGCCGGTTGCGTGTTCGGCGTTTGGGGTGGCGGCTATAGGACGCCGAGCACCCGCCGACCAATCAGCGCCACCAAACGCTGCCCCATCCGCAGCCGGGTTGTCGCCGTGGCCGTTCATCGGGCGTCACCGCCGACCGGCTGGCGGGAACCCACCGCGCGGATCAGGACGTCCGGCCCGTCGACCAGCACCGCCCGGTTCGTATGCTGGTCCGTTAGCTCCACTCGTCAGAGGCCCATGCTCATGGAGAGCATGGGCCTTTCTCGTTCCGCGTGTCTTGTGGGGGCGAAGCCCCCACACCCCGCCCGGCGGGCTTCGCCCCCGGACCCCCTTTCCGGTTCGCCTACCCGAGGCCGCGCCCTCGGACCCCCTCCCAGGTGCGCCTACCCGAGGCCGCCACCGGGCCCTTTCACGTTCGCCTGCCCCAAGGCCGTGTCACCGGCCCCCTCCCGGTTCGCGGGCAGATCCAGTGTCCGCTTCAGCACCTCAACACCTACCGTCAACTCGATGGAAAGTTGGTTCTCGGTGGTGGACCCGGTCCATCTGCATACGCTGCGGCTGGCAGTTGGAGGTCCATGTCAGTCTTGGTGGGGCTGACAAACGGCCGGAGACAGCAGTCCGATTCGCTGGCAGCAATCGAGTCGAAGTTGGCTGCCCGCCATCGAGCGGAGTTCGATGCTTTCGACGAAAACGGATCCATGTGTCGACTCGGTGGTGCGCGTCAGCTATCTGGCGACGGCGGAACTGCGGATGGTCTCACGGTTTCCGTAGGCGAACCCAGGGACCGGGTGCCGTCGCTGTTGAGTTTCAACGACGTTGGCGACGATGGGCACAGGCGGTGGGGCCGACAGTGGCTTAACGATCGTCGCGTCGATGGGGTTGTCGGCGTCACGCAAAGGCCGCTTATCACGAAGCGTTTCGGCGGCCGATGACGATCACCCCCGGATCTGGTTAGCATCGTGAAATTGTCAGTGACGAGTTCGGTGCATGAGGTTTAGGCGTAGCTTGCTGGTGGTAGAGAAACGGGTCGCTCCATGGGAGCGTTGGTGGGGAGACTGGTCCGTTTGACAAAACGTTGGGGGGCGGAGAGGGTGGGGGCGGCCGCCGGAGCGGCGGGTGGGTAGACGAGTGGGGTTCGGTGCTGACTCTTGGGACGAGTACGCGGGTGATGGGTCATGGATGCCGGCCCTGGCAATCCTTGGAGGCCGGGTGTTGATCGTGGCATCCTCCCGTCGCTCGGTGGCAGCCCGATATTTCCGTTCGTCGCGAGAGCTAGTGCAAGAGAGTGAATGACGGCGTGACGAGCTCTTTGATCGGTGCGGGACTGTTTGAAATGACTCTCGATGACGGGAATCTTCCTGTTCATGTCGAGGTGGATCGGAATATTCATGGCAAGCTGGAGCCGCAGTACTTTTCGGCTGCTGCGATGACCGGTTATTACGCCGCATTCTGGCGTAAGTATAGTGCGGATATCGCGGACGGGAAATGGGACGCACTGAGTGCGATTCCTTCGCGGCGGGCCGAGATGATCACCCTGCTCGGTGCGCAGTCGTTTGCGGAATTCGAGTCGATTGAGCGTGCAGCCTGGGGACTGGCTGAATACAGAGGTTACGGCGCGATGACGGATTTTGGCGTTCCCTCCCTGGCCATGACTGCGGATCTTGGCCGTGTGGGTTCGATCGAGATAGACGTCAGGTGGTCGGCCTCTACTCTGTCTTCATATATTTCCTACGACATCCTGGAAGCAGCGAATAAAATTCGGCAACAGCGTCCCATGTTCCATGAGGGTGGAACCTGGTCGGCTCGGACGGACGACGATCTCGAGGTCGAAGTTCGTGAGTACAAGAACTACCTGATGAGGATCTCGTAATGCCAGATTTTCACGCCGATCTGAACAAACTCCTCGACGCCGCAGCCGCGTGGCAGAACGCGAGCGTCGAACTCAATACGTCTGCGGAGAAGGCGGGCAGTATTCAGGGAAGTCATGCGGAGGTGGTGTGGGGAGTCTTCCAAGAGGTGTGGACCAGTCAGGTCAAAGCCGCAGAGTACATGAAGAACAGACTGACCGAGGCGCGTGACGAAGCCAGTGCCGTCGGCAACGTCTTGACTCACGTCGCCACGGTCTTTCGGGAGAAAGACGAGAACTTCGCCAATGTGCTCATCAAGCTCCAAGGAGAACAGTAGTGGCGCCCTCGAAAACTCTCGATGAGATCAATACGACGCTGCAGTCGTTTTCGGATCAGATCACCAAGGTGCGGGAACAGCCGGCCAAAGTGGACGAAGCGTTCAAAAAATTGGCTATAGCGGCAGCCGCGTCGGAAGGAGGCGTTTTCGGTGTCGTCGGTGCTGTCGTCGGTGGAATCTACGGTTCGATGACCGAAGATGACTTCACCGGGACGATGAGCGCCAAAAAGGAGGAGATCAAGGATCTGATCAAGACGCTTTTGGAGAAGTTGGCCGATGCCATCGAAGCACTGAAAGCTCCGATCGCTCTCTTGCAGACGAGCGGAGACTGGCTTGATCTGAAGACCAAGATAGGGGCGGCGCAGAACAACGAGGTCGTGCGCGGCGATCTCACCGGGAAATGGCAGGGTTCAGCCGCGGACAGCTATAGGGCGGCGCGAATAGTCCAAGACACGGCATTGGACTCGATCAAAGGAATTTGTGACACGGTCAATGCGCAGCTTTTGAAGGTTTCCGACGCGTCGTGGACGTTCTACTCCGAGGTCGCCGAACAGCTGGTCGATTTTCTCGCCAGTTTGGGCACGGCAATCGGGAAGATCGCGACCGTTGTCAGCTCGCCGATAGGCATCTCGGATTGTATCGACCTGATCAAGAAGATGATCACCTTTGCGGTCAGTGCGTTCAAGACTTTGACGACCGCTCTCCGGATAGAGGTGGCTGCGATCGATGCGATATCGGCGGCTACGGCCAACCCGAAGGGGTTACTGAACAACAAGTGGCCGCAGACCGCGACTACGGATCTCGACATCAATTCGCCAAACAACGAGAAATGGAAGGCGCAATGAACGTCGTGCGTGTCGCCGGAGCGGTGGCTGCGGCAGTGTGTCTGGCTAGCTGCGCGAACCAGTCGAAGTCGCCGGTCGAGCCGAGTCGTCCGGCGGAGAGTTCGCACACTCTGCGGGAGCTGTGTGATGCGCCGAAACAGTTCTTCGCGTCGGAGTTCCACGCTGCCGATCTCAAAATCGGTACCGTTACCGGTGTTCCATTGAGCGAGCGCCTCGGTGATCTCAACCAATGCACTTATCACACGGCAGATGACAAGTACCTCGGATATCTCTACCTCGACGCTCCCACTGCCGCTGATGTGCACTCCCAGCCTGCGCCCACCCGGCTGACCATCGATGGCGTGCCGGTAACCGAGACGCCGGAGCCGCTGCCGTCTTATATGGAAAGCAGATACACCCCACTACGGTTGACTGCCGTCATCGAAGGATGGAAAGGGCAGTTCTACTTCCTCGGTGGAGAGGATTCGACGGTGCAGGCGGCGGCTCGTCTGCTGGTCGATGCGGTGCGGATGGTGAAGGGCTGATGCTCGGTCAGCTGAAATGGAGGATCGAGATCAAGCCGGTGACTATGCAGTAAGTGGCGAAGGGGAGGAGTGTCCGGGTTCGGAAGTAGCGTTCCAGGAAGCGGACGGCCAGCCAGGAGGACAGGCCGGAGATGAGGGCGCCGAAGAGGATCGGGCCTCGGATACCGATGGTTTCGGGGCCGGTGAGTTCTGGGAGTTCGAGGAGGCCGGCTCCTAGGATGGCGGGGGTTGCGAGTAGGAAGGCGAATTTGGCGGCGTGCTCGTTTTCGAGGCCGCGCCAGAGGCCGCCGACCATGGTGAGGCCGGCGCGGCTGAAGCCGGTGAGGAGGGCGCCGGCTTGGGCGAAGCCGATGCCTATGGCGTCTCGGAGGTCGAGGGCGGCGAGTCTGCGGTCGGATTGGCGGGGTGGGGTGTCGATGGTGAGAACTGTTGTGCGCGTGCGTTGTAGGGCGAAGCGGCGGCCGTATTCGGCGAGGGTTGGTTCGTTGCGTCGCCGGAGTCCTTCGCCGATGGTCAGCACGACGCCGTTGAGTAGCAGGAAGACGCTGGCGCAGATGGGGGCGGCGAACAGGGCGTGCAGGGGGTGTTCGAGCAGCGGTCCGAGGATGGCGACGGGGAGAGTGGCGATCAGGATCAGCAAGGCCATCCGCTGTGCGACGGTGTCGACGCGGCGGGTTCGCACCATGGTGACGAAACCGGTGAGGATGTTGCGCCAGGTCCGCCAGTAGTAGCCGAGCAGCGCGCAGGCGGTCGCCACGTGCAAGGCCACCACGAAGGCCAGATATGGTGTGCCGCCGCTGGATTCGCCGGGGCTGACGAGTTTCTGCCAATCACCGCCCACCCAGGCGGCGATCAACACGGAATGCCCGAGACTCGAGATCGGGAACAGTTCGGTGACACCCTGCACCGCACCGATGACAGCCGCTTGAAAGTAGGTGAGCATCGCGACGAGTTTCGCATGCCCGCGACGGCAATCGGATACGCCCCCGCCTCTCGACCGAAATGCCCGAATTGGCTTTCCCGCACCAACTTTCGCTGCATCGGAGGTGGTCGGCAGGCTCGAATTAGGCCCGGTCGCCCCGGATCGACATCGCGCCGCGATAGCGGGTGCGTCGCAGGCGGCGAGTGCTCCGCGCCCGTGATGCCCGGCACCTGGGCACCGGGAACAGCTACCGAGATCCGCGACATGGCGCCGAATGTCGTGCTGCCGATCCGATGGGTGTCATCCGCTCGGCCCGACCTCCGCGCAGTCATGAACTGTTGCCGAATTGTTCACGGTAACAGCGGTTTTCGTTCACCACAGCGCTCGAGTGCCCCTCGAACTATGGGCCTACCCGACTCTTTCCTCGAGGTACTGTCGAACCGATCTCCTACTTCGCTGGCGTCGAGGGGCTGGGTGGATCGACCGCGCGGAGAAACATCCGGCGGATCGTTTCGTGCAACTGGAGGATCGGTGACGGACCTGGTTCAGGTGGACCTGGATAAACTGCACGGGCTCGGCGGCGAACTCGCCAAGCGGGCCGACGACATTTCGGCTATCGAACACACCGTCACCGTGTGGATGTCCGATGGGCCGATGCAAAAGGCGTTCGAGCAAACCAGGGAAACGGTTCGGTCGACGTACGGCTTTATGGGTGACGAGATTCGGCAGATGGCCGATGCGGCGAAGAACGGCGTGAAGACCTATGAGGACATGGAACATCTGCTGGTGGATCAGTTCCGCCGGTACGTCGACGGCCGATGACGACGATCAGTCATGTGCGGGCGTGCCAGCCCGACACGATGCTGGCGTTCGGTGAGCACCTCGCCGAACGGAATACGGTGTTCACCGAGCGCCTCGCGCAGATGAACCGTGACGTCGACATCGCGACGCTGAACTGGCAGGGAGCGGGTGCCGCGGCGGCCGCGGCGCGCGCCCTGTCGCACAAGCTGGCGGGCAGTCATATCGGCAGCGCCGTCGTGACGATTGGCGAGCGCTACAACACTTTCGGCGCGCAGCTGGCGGCGATCCGGAAGTCGCTGTTGACCGTCGCGGAGACGGAGGTGCCCGCGGCCGGAATGACGGTCGACGACCAAGGCAATGTCACCGCGCCGACCATGCCGGGCACGTCGTTCGAGTCCCACTTCATCCAGCAACTGCTGAACGATCAGGCCGCGTCGTTCCAATCCCGCATCAAGGCGCATCTGGTCGAGTTCGGCGACGCGGAAACCAAAGCCGCGCAGGCTATCGCGGCTGATCTCGAGCAGCTCGCCGGATACCGGAGGGCGCCGGACGGCGCGCCGCTCAGCCCCGCGGTGCTGGACATCATCGCCAATCGGGCGCAGCTCCCCACGGACCCGAAACAACTGCACGATTTCTGGGCGAGACTGACCCCTGCCGAGAAGGACGCGCTGTTTCAGCACGACCATTTCATCGGAAACCGCGACGGAATTCCCCAGGTCGATCGCGACTACTACAACCGCCAAAATCTCAATTACCTACGAGCGGACGCGCAGCACAAGCTCGACGCGCTCCTCAGTTTCCCGCCACCGGGCGGCACCGAGGAAGCGGCCAGGTGGCAGACGCAGGTGGACGCCTTACAGGAGCAGCTCGCCGGCTACGACAAGGTCAGGACCGAGATCAGGATGAAGGACGGCGTGCCGCGCTTCCTGTCCCTGATCGACGACCAGGGCCACGCGGCGATCGCGCTGCACAACCCGGACACCGCGGGCAATGTCGTCACGTTCGTCCCTGGCATGAATTCCAAACTGAGCGGCATAGACGCGGGCGTCAACAGCGCGGACGCCATGCGCAAGGCCGCCCAGCTCGCCGACCCGTCGAAGCAGACCGCGGCCATCGCCTGGTACGGCTACGAAACCCCGAAGACCCTGTCCGACGCCGCGGGCAGCCATATGGCGAAAGCCGCTGCGGCGCCGCTGGACTCGTTCCAGGCAGGCCTGCGGGTGACCCACGAGGGCCCGCGCGCGACGGACGTCGTCGTCGGGCACAGCTACGGCACGACGGCGATCGGGAACGCGGCGAGCGGCGGGCACACGCTCGACGCGGACAAGGTCGTCTTCATCGCCAGTCCGGGCGTCGACGTCGAACGCGCGTCGGAGCTCAGCCTGGTCGGTGTCGACCCGGACGACGTGCACGACCATCTGTACGCGACGACCGCCCCCAGCGATCCGATTCGGCTGGCCGCGGCGTCGGAGGCACACGGAACGTCGACGGAGTCGGAGCGTTTCGCGCATCAATTCTCCTCCGACGGCCCCAGCGAGGGCTTCCTCGGCTACGACACCGACGCGCACAACCACTACTGGGATCCGGACAACCGGGCGATGGACAATGTCGGAAAGATCGTCACCGACAGCGGGCCGATCAGTTGACAATCACTCTCCGAGACAAGCGGTGACGACAATGCACGGTGATTTCGAAGAACTCGGTCGCAAAGTCCAGCGCGCGCAATACGCCATGGCGCAGGTGCGCGGCATCGGCGTGGTGCGCGGCGTGAGCGTAATCGTCGACGCGGAGAACCGGCTGCTGTCGATCGATGTGCCGAACGCCACGGCCATTATCGAGGCCTATCAGGCCGCGCTGCGGGACAAGGAACCGAAGGCGGCGGCGGCCATGCGAGAACTGAACGCGGACGCGCGCTTGCGCTCGGTGCGGACGTTCACCGAGGCGAATTCGGCGCGGCTGGAGGCGGAGCGGCGCCTGCGCGCCGAACCGGGTGAGTTGTATGACACGCGGCAGTCGTGGTCGGTGTTCGAGTAGGTGATTTCCGGCCTCTCGCGATAACTTGATCGGGTGATCAAGAACTCGGTATCCACGACGGCGGGAGCATGGCGGGCGGATGACGGCACCGCGGTGACGTTGCGGGAGGCGACGGTGGCGTGGGCATTGGCCGCGCACGCGGAGTTGGCCGAGATCGCAACGGGGTACGGGCATTTCATCACCGTCAGCGAGTTGGCCGAGCGGGTGCAGGAGGTGTCGGGAGTGCGTACGGGAGCGCCGACGCGCACCTGGATGGACGCCATTCTGCGTAAGATCGCGCGACGCTGTCACGGCGCGGGGGAGCCGCCGCTGACCGCGCTCTGTGTGCGACAGAGCCACACGGTGGGCGACGCCTACAAGTACGTGCTCGAGCTGGCCGGCCTGCCGATCCCGGACGACCTCGAGCTGCACGCGGCCTACGCGCGCTGGCAGTGCTACGCGCACTACGGCGCGCCGATGCCGGCCGACATGGCGGTCCCGCCGCTGACGCCGAAGGTGGCGGGGCGCCGGGCGTCGAGCACCGCCCAGCAGGTCGAGATCAAGCCGCAGCCGTCCCGACCGGCGGTGTGCGCGCAGTGCTTCATCCAGCTGCCCGCCAATGGGACTTGTGAATACTGCGTGTAGAAGACTAATTCGGGCACGGATCGCCGGTGAACGGCAGACCCAGCGCCCGGTGCACGAGAAAAGCCACGGCGGGGGATTCGGGGAGGATGCCGTGGTGAAAAGTGTCGGTCGGGCACACATCCTGCACCCACAGATTCTCGACGGTGGCCCCGCGCCCCGCGCGTAAGAACGTCGCCTCGGGTGGGGTGACGACGTGGTCGACGCGGGTGGCGATGGCGGTATAACGCACGCCGGGTTCGGTGTCGCCGCCGGCGTTGAGCGTGCGGATGAATTCGCTGCCGCTCAACTGCTGCGCCGCCGCGGTGCCGAGCACCCTGGCGATCACGCCGTCGGAAACCATCGACGCACTCCCGGAGGGGAGAAAGTAGCCGAGCCCGTCCGCGGTGGTGCCGTGGTTGGTCGCGGCGATGCCGACGAGGTGGTCGACCTTGTTCCGGCCCGGGTCGCCGCGATCCGCGCCGCCCTCGAACCGAAGATACTGCCGCGTCAACGGGCCGCCCTGCGAATGCGCGACGATATCGACCTTGGCCGCGCCGGTGACGCCGCGCACCCGATCGATGAACGCCGCGAGTTCCTTGGCCGACGCGCGAATATCCGCGGTGCCGAAAACGCCGGGCGCCGAGCCGCGAACGCTGAACGGCGCATGCCCGTAATTGAGCGAGAATACGCACACGCCAAGGGATTTCAACTGGGGTGCCAGGGTATCCCACGAATTCTGATTCCCCCACGTGCCGTGCACGAGCACCACCGGCTCCGGCCGATTCGCATTCGGGACGCAGGTCCAGTCGTTCGCTCCGGCGGGTGCGACGCTGCCGTCCTCGACGACTCCCGCGACAGCGGGCACGGCGGCGACCATTCCGGTGACCGCGAGCGCCGCGGTGAAACCCATTCCCCAGCGGTATCGAAGTGAATAGCCCGCACACATCGTGACCCGGCCCCTTTCGCCACCAAACAGCTCGGTTCGGCACATCGAAAGCGCGGTTGTTCACCAGGTGTCGTTACCTCATGCAACCACTATGGCGAATACGTGGCAAACATCTGGGCGGAGTGGCGCGGACAGATTCATGTCCGGCGCTGTGGATTTCCCTCCGCGCGTTGCGCATGCTGCATAGGCTCACGAGGTTTGCTGCTCGACCCCTGGAGTTCTCAACGATGACGACGCCCCCGCCCACCGCGCACCGCCGAGTCGCACCCGGTTCGCCCCTCGACACCGACGGCCCACGGGTGGCGCTGTATACACCGGAGTTCGCGGCGGACCCGCACGGCGCGTATCGGGCGATGCGCGCGAAGCACGGGTCGCTGGTGCCGGTCGAGTTGGCTGCGGGCGTGCCGGCCACCCTGGTCATCGGGTATTACACCGCAGTGCGGATCTTCAATGATCCCGATCATTTCCCGGCCGATCCGCGCACCTGGCAGCGCAGCGTCCCCAGCGACTGCCCGGTCCTGCCGATGATGCAGTGGCGCCCGAACGCCCTCCGCAGCGCCGGCGCCGAGCACGCCCGCTATCGGCAGACCAATACCGCTGGCTTGGACAAGGTCGACCAGTACAGCCTGCACGACACCGTGGCGGAGGTGGCGATACCGCTGATCAACGCGTTCTGCGCGGACGGCTCGGCGGATCTGGTGCGCCAGTACGCCTTTCCGCTCGCCTTCGCCGTGCTGAACGCCATGCTCGGCTGCCCGGCCGAGCTCGCGCAGCAGGCCGCGACCGGGTTCGCGGCGATCTTCGAGGGCGTCGACGCGGAGCGGGGCAACAAGATGCTCATCGGCGCGCTGACGAAGTTGACCGAGCTCAAGCGGGCCGAACCGGGCGACGACGTCACCACGCGCATGCTCGAGCATCCCGCCGAGCTGACCGACACGGAGATGGTGCACCAGCTGGCGACCCTGTACGGCGCGGGCATCGAGCCGCAGCAGAACCTGATCGTCAACACGCTGCTGCTGATCCTCACCGACGAGCGCTTCGGCGGCAGCGTGCTCGGCGGCAGCCTGTCCACCCGGGACGCGCTGGACGAGGTGCTGTTCAACGACCCGCCGATGGCGAACTTCTGCATCACCTTCCCGAAACAGCCGATCCTCATCGACGACGTCTGGCTGCCCGCGCATCAGCCGGTCGTCATCAGCATGGCCGCCTGCAATACCGATCCGGAGATCAGCGGAAACCAGTACGCGGGCAATCGATCCCACCTGGCTTGGGGTACCGGACCGCACGTCTGCCCCGCCAGCTCGCTGGCCTACCTGATCGCCCAGGACGCCATCGACCAGCTGCTCGACGCGCTGCCCGAGATCCGCCTCGCGGTCCCGCCCGGCGAACTCACCTGGCGCCCAGGCCCTTTCCACCGGGCGCTGGCCGCCCTGCCGATCACGTTCCCGAAATCCCCGCCGCTGCTGCAGCCTTGAGCCTTCTCCGGGCGGAACCCAGGGTTTTCCCGGAGGCCGGAAACCCCGTGCCCTGTCAGGCTGAGAATCGTGAAATCCCCTAAGGTGCTTCTCTTCTCCGCACCGCTGTGCTTCGCCGTCTACGGGGTGATCCGGTTGTTCGGCCGGGCGGACGGGCGCTACGGCCCCGGCCTGGATTGGCAAGCGGCGCACCTCGTCGGCCTGCTCGGCATGCTGCTGTTCGTCCCGGCGGTGATCGGCCTGGAACGTAGGCTGCCCCAAGGGAATTGGCGGACGGGTGCGACCTTCGTCGCGCTGGCCGGGCTGGCCGCGACCATCGTGCAGTTCGGCGCGGACATCACCTTCGCCGCGCTGGCCGAGGACAAGACGGAGATGTCCAGGCTGAGCCGCGACTTCTCGGCCATCCCCGGCGTCCGCCCGGCGTTCTACACCGTCGGCCCGCCGCTGTTCTTCCTCGGCCTGATCGTATTGACCGTCCTGCTGGTCCGGGCCGGCCGGCTGCCGCGCTGGAGTCCGGTGGTGTTGACCATCAGCACCGTGCTTCCGATGGTGACGCTCGACCTGATTCCGCTCGCAGGCCTGGGCATCCTCGCGTCGTTCCGCGCGCTGCGGGACGCCCCCGACGGGTTCGAACCGACCCCGAGCGCCGGACACGCCACGGAAAAGGAGTCTCCGCCGCATCGTGTGCCCTGATGTAATGCACCTATGCCAGAACTCACCCTGTTCGCGGGGACGGAACTCGCGGCCCGTATCGAACGGGTCGAACGATCGCTGATGGAGCAGGGCGCCCGCGCCGCCGCCGAGCGGGAGCCGCGGGTGTTCGTGCGGCCCCTCGGCAGCGGCGCGGCCGTGTGGGCGGGCGCGAACTCGCCTCTGGACAAGGTCGTCGGCGTCGGGATGGGCGAGGAGTTCGACGACGCCGCGCTGGCGGCCGTGGAGGAGGCGTTCGCCGAACGCGCGGCGCCGATCCAGTTCGAGGTGTCGACCCTCGCCGATCCGGGCGTGGCCGAGCGCCTCACCCGCCGCGGCTACGCGCTGATCGGCTTCGAGAACGTGCTGGGCTTGCGGCTCGAGCCGGACAGGAAGGCGAATACTGCTGTCCGAGTGGAGGTTTCGCCGGTCGAGCCCGACGAGCTCGACGCCTGGCTGGACATCGTCATCGATGGCTTCGCGACCCCGGACACCCAGGGCGTCGCGTCCCACGAGGAGTTCCCGCGCGAGGCCCTCGCCGACTCGATCCGCGATATCGCCGCGGCCACCGGTTTCACCCGCTCGCTCGCCCGCGTCGACGGCGTCCCGGCGGGCGGCGCGAGCCTGCGCCTGGCCGACGGTATCGCTCAACTCTGCGGGGCGGCAACGCTTCCGGCGTTCCGCCGCCGCGGCGTTCAGGCCTCGCTGCTCTCGGCCCGCCTGGCGGCCGCCGCGTCGGCGGGGTGCGACCTCGCCGTGGTCACCACGCTGCCCGGCTCGAAGTCGCAGCAGAACGTGCAGCGGCTCGGGTTCCAACTCCTTTACGCCCGAGCCATTCTCGTCCGTCAGGTCTGACCGACGCGGCGTGTCCTCCTCGCGGAGGAGCGGCGAGGCCGGGGGTAGTCCCTCAGAACGAGTCCGATGCGGTCCGGCCGGGCGATGTGCGACGCGCCGCCCGGCCAGACAATTCCGGTAGCCGTTCGAGAGGGAGGTTCGTGATGCCGGACGTCGTGCTGAGCGCGAACTACATCGCCGCCACCGCGGCGGAGCTGCGCAGGCACTCCGCCGCGGACCGGGCGGCCGGCGTGGTCAGCCAGCGCGCGCTCTTCCCGCGCCGCGGCCGCATCGAGCTGAGCGAGCGGGGCCTCGTGCTCTCGGACTGGGGCGACTCCGGCGATCTGACCCTGTCGCGCCAGGCGATCGTCTCGCTGCGCCGCGAATTCACCTCGCTCTACGGCAGATTCATGGGCGGCCTGCTCAACGCGGGCAAGCCGCTGATTCTGCGGACGACCACCGAGGGCGAGATCTACCTCCTGATCAATCGACGCGAGATCGCCGAGTTCACCAGCAATCGTCGATGGCAGGCCGCGATCGCCGCGTGGCAGGAGTCGTAGTCGGCGTGCCATCCGGGCCCGACTCCCCGACCGTGGGTTTAATGGGCCAATGGTCCTTCGCTGGCTGGTCGCGGCGTCGGCGGCCGTGGTCGCCGTGCTGATGGTGCTGTTCGCCTATGTGATCGTCGCGGTGCGCGTCCCCGCGCCCTTCGTGCTGCTGACGCATGTGGTGAGCGACTATGGGCTGTACCTGATTCCGCTCGGTCTCGTCGGATTCGCGTTGTCGCTGATCGCTTTCGGCAGGAAGGGGCGGCCCGGCGTGCGCTGGGTGGCGTCGGCGAGCGGGCTGGTGTGCCTGCTCGGCGTGGTCGCGGCGGGTTTCCCGCTGGCCGCGGCGTGGGGGACGGCCGTGCGGCAGGAGGCGAGCCTGTCGCTGGGCGAATACCTGTCGGGGGACACGAACACCGCCGCACCGGTCGAGTCGCCGGGCACCGTGTACAACACCGTCGATGGCCAAGACCTGAAGCTCGACGTGAAACTGCCCGAGGGCGCACCGGTCCGGCCGCGGCCGGCGGTGGTGTGGGTGCACGGCGGCGGGTGGCGCAACGGCGATCGCGGCGAAGCGCCGCAGTGGCACAAGTGGTTGATCGACAAGGGATATGCCGTCTTCGCCATCGACTATCGGATGGTTCCGCCCGCCCGCTGGCGGCAGTCGCCCGCGGACGTGAAATGCGCCGTCGGCTGGGTCAAGCAGCAGGCGGCCACGTACGGCGTCGACCCGGATCGTGTGCTGCTGGCCGGCGGCTCGGCGGGCGGCAACCTCGCGCTGATGGGGGCCTACGCCGACGACCGGGTGCCGCCGAGCTGCGCGGTCGCCGACACCTCGGTCAATGCAGTCGCGGCGTTCTATCCGGTGCCCGACCTGGCGGAGGCGTGGCGCGACACCGGCCTGCCGGAGCGGATGCGCACCTTCCTCGCGGACTACACCGGCGGAACCCCCGACCAGGTGCCCGACCGTTACCGGGCGGCCTCGCCGGCCACCTACGTCCGTCCGAACCTGCCGCCGACGCTGCTCATGCACGGCGACCGCGACCACGTCGCGCCGTACCGCGGCTCGGCCGAGCTCGCCGAGCGACTGCGCCGGGTCGGCGTCGAAAACCGTTTGCTCACAGTGCCTTACGGTGAGCACATCTACGACTTCACCTGGACGGGCTGGGGCACCCAGATCTCACGACAGGTCTTCGACAGGTTTCTCGCCGACCACTTTCCAGCTCCCTGATCGAGGGGCGTGCGCGTTGGCGGACTCGCGTCCGCCTGGGTGCCGGTTGCGCCAGATCCAGAACACCGCGCACGCGACCAGCGCCCACCCGCCGAGCACCAGAAACGGCAGAACGTGTTGGTGTGCACCGAAATACACGGCGGTGTGCTGCGCGTTGACCGACGCGCCCGGCGGCAGCCAGCGCCCGATGTGGCCGAGCAGGGACGGCAGCAGCGGCCAGGACACCGCTCCGCCGGAGGACGGATTGCCCAGCAGCACCATCAGACCCCAGGTCGGCAGGATCGCCCACCGCCCGACCAGCGTGTTGAACATGGTGAACACCATGCCGGAGGTGAACATGGTCAGCGACAGGATCGCCCACGATTCCAGGTACGGCAGCCGCAGCGCGCCGAGCACCCAGTCCGCCATCGCCGCGATGGCGAAGCCGCCGCACACCGCGTACAGCGCGGTGAAGCCGATCCGCTCCACGGGGTTCAGCGCGGCGGCGTGCACGCTGAACTGCGTGGCGCCGACGAAGCCGATGATCACCGCGGCCAGCGAGATGTAGAAGATCGCGAGCCCGCGCGGATCGCCGTGCTGGAGTGGCACGACATCGACGACGTCGACCGGCATCCGCAGGGCCGGACCGGCGGCCGTGGCGACCTGGCCGAGCACCTGTGCGACGGATTGACCGGACGCGCTGGAGAGGTCGAGGCGCACGCCGGGCGGCTGCGCCGTGACCACGGCGAAGACGCGCTGGTCCTCGATGGCCTCCTTGGCCGCCGCCGCGGTGTCGTAGTGGCGCACCACCAGCGAATCGTCCAGGGAGCGTTGCGACTCGGCGAGGAACCGCCGAACCTCGGGCGCCTGCTCCGCGCCGATCACCGCGATGGGAATGTGTCGCGGCGTCGGATTGGCCAGCGCGTAGGTGTACGACCCGGCGAACAATCCGGCCGCGGCGGTTATCAGGAGCACGAGCACCATGGCGGGCAGGTACGGGGACGCCCGCACCATCGCCCACCATTCGGCTCGCGTCCGCCGCCGCCCGTGCTGACCACTCCGGTTAGCCATCCCCGCACACTAGGTCTCACCAGCGCGGATGCCCACTACCGGCGGGGCATGTCGCCGTGTGCGGCCGTCGGTCCGCGCAAAATTACATAAGTGACTTAAATAAATCAGTGATACATTGCCGACCATGTCAGCACAGCGGCGCGGCCTCGACGCCGACGAACTCGCCCGAGTCATGGGCGAGTTCACGCGGGGCTCCATTCGCCTGCCGAACGCCGAGAAGCACACCTTCACCACGCTGTCGGTGCTGCACACGCTGGCCAACCGGGGTCCGATGCGGGTGACCGCGCTGAAGGTGACTGAGCAGATCACTCAGCCGGCTATCACCCAGCTCGTCGATCGGCTCGAACGCGACGGGCTCGTCGAGCGCAGGCCGGACCCGGCGGACGGCCGGGCGGTGCTCGTGCACATCACCGACGCGGGCGCGGAGGTCGTGTGGTCGCGGCATCGCGAGCGCGTCCGTCGCCTCACCGAACTGGCCGAGGCGTTGACGCCCGCACAGCGGCAGGCGATCAGCGCGGCGCTGCCCGCGTTGCGGCGCATGGCCGCGTTGATGGACCCCGACGCCGCCGATTCACCTGTCTCGGAAGGACATTCATGACATCGACGTTTCCGTTGACCCCGTCGCCCATCCACGTCGCCGACGAGGTCCTCGACGATCTCGCGACGCGGCTGCGGCTCACCAGATGGCCCGACGACGTGGCCAACGACGACTGGAGCTACGGCGTCAGCCGGCGCTACCTACAGGAGCTGGTCGACTACTGGATCGACGAATACGACTGGCGCAAAGCGGAATCCGCGATCAACGCCTACGAGCACTACCGGGTGGACGTCGACGGCGTGCCGATCCACTTCCTGCGCAAGCCGGGTGTCGGCCCGAACCCGACCCCGTTGATCCTCACCCACGGCTGGCCGTGGACGTTCTGGCACTGGGCCAAGGTGATCGACCCGCTCGCCGACCCCGCGGCGTTCGGCGGCGACCCGGCCGACGCGTTCGAGGTCATCGTCCCGTCGCTGCCCGGCTTCGGCTTCTCCACGCCGCTGCCGAAGCACCCCGACATGAACTTCTGGAAGGTCGCCGACCTCTGGCACACGCTGATGACCGGCACGCTCGGCCACACGAAGTACGCCGCGGCCGGTTGCGATGTCGGCGCGCTCGTCACCGGCCAGCTGGGCCACAAGTACCCCGGCGAGCTGCACGGCATCCACATCGGCTCGGGCCAGAAGCTCACCCTGTTCAGCGGCGACCGCGCCTGGGATCTCAGTGGGGGGCAACCAATTCCGCCGGGCCTGCCCGAGCCCGCCTACCGGCAGCTGCTCTCCCTCGAGCGCCGCTTCGCCGTCCACCTCGCCGCCCACCTGCTTCAGCCGAGCACGCTGGCCTTCGGCCTGTCCGACTCGCCCGCCGGCCTGCTCGCCTGGATCCTGCAGCGCTGGGCGAGCTGGAGCGACAGCCACGGCGACGTGGAGACCGTCTTCAGCAAGGACGACCTGCTCACCCACGCCATGATCTTCTGGGTGAACAACGCCATCGGCACCTCGATCCGCTACTACGCCAACGCGAATCGCTACCCGTGGACCCCGTCGCACGACCGCGTCCCGGTGATCGAGGCGCCCACCGGCATCACCTTCGTCGGCCACGAGAACCCGCCTGGCGTCACCACGGCCGAGCAACGCGTCGCGAGCTGGCTGGCCAGCGACCGCGCCGAGTGGTACAACCACGTCAATCTCACCGCGCACGAGGCGGGCGGCCACTTCATCCCCTGGGAGATTCCCGACGCGTGGGTCGACGACCTGCGCCGCACCTTCCGCACGAGGCGCTGAACTCAGTGGGGGACAGCCGGATTCGGTAGCCGTCCGAGCTCCGGCGTCACCTCGAGCAGCCGGAGCAGCGGCGCGGTCATGGCCGTGGTCACCAGCGCCATCACGACCAGGATCGAGTACAGCTGCACGCCGATGAGTCCCGTGGTCAGGCCGATGTTCAGGATGATCAGCTCGGTGAGTCCCCTGGTGTTCATGAGGCTCGCCAGCGCGCCCGCCTCGCGCCGCTCGATGCCGGTGGCGCGCGCGGCGAGATAGGTGCCGCCGAGCTTGCCGATCAGGGCGGTCGACAGGATCGCCAGCATCTCGAGGACGCCCGCGCGGTCCAGTGAGCCGAGGTCCACCTGGAGCCCCGCGATGACGAAGAAGGCGGGCAGGAAGACCGAACTCAGCAGTCGCGCACCGGTTTCCACCACCGGCCGGTGGGTGCGGGGGAAGATCACGCCGAACAGGAAGGCGCCGAAGATCAGGTGCAGGCCGATCCACTCGGTGGCCGCGCCGCAGATCAGCGCGCCGCAGACGGCGAGGAAGATCATCGTATTGTCGCTGGTCGACGCGGTGGAGCGGGAGACGCGGGTGAGCAGGGGGCGCATGAGCCACCACATGGCCAGCACCAGCGGCAGGAAAAGCACCAGGCGCCACTGGGTTCCGGCGTCCGGCCGGGCGAGGCCGATGACGAAGGCGAGCACGATCCACGCCAGGACGTCGTCGATGGCCGCGCTGGCCATGCTGAGCTGCCCGATTCTGGTGCCCATCAGGTCGCGCTCGATCAGGATCCGCGCCAGCACCGGGAACGCGGTGACGGCGAGCGCGCAGCCGATGAACAGGGCGAAGGTGAACCGATTCCCGTGGTGGTATCGCGAAAGCACCGCGAGCGCCACCCCGCAGCCGAGCACGAAGGGCACGAAGTAGGCGGACAGCGAGATGCCCGCCACCGCACGGCGATTGCCGTTGAACGAGCCGCGATCGATCTCCAGCCCGGCCAGGAACATGAAGATCATCACGCCGACATTCGCGAACGCGCTCAAATACGAACGCACGTCGTGGGGAAAGACGACGCCGGACAGCTGCGCGCCCAGAATCGTTGGCCCCGCGATGATTCCGGCCGCGATCTCGCCGATCACCGCGGGCTGGCCGATCCGCTCCGCCAGCCTGCCGAGCACGCGCGCGGCCACCGCGATGAGCACGAGATCGACCAGCAGGAAGACCATCTGGTTACTGGGCACCGGCCCGCTCCGTTCGACATGGACGTGCCGCGGCCCGCCCTGCTCCTCCGTCTCCGCCGCGGCGCGAAACTCGAGGCCGGGCTTCGACTCCCCGCGACAACGATAGCGTGCGCCGCCGAGCCCGCGGTGCTCAGTTGAACGGCGGAGCAGGCGCGTCGAACGGCGGCGGGGCGACGTCCAGGCCGGCCGCCCGCGCGGCCGTGCTCAGCACCTGCTCGACCATCGCGGGCGTGAGCCGGCCGGTGAAGGTGTTCTGCTGGCTGACGTGGTAGCAGCCGAACAGGTGCAGCGGCGCGCGGTCGGCGTCGGCGGGGGCGAGCTGGACGTGCGCGCCGTGGCCGAACTTCGGTCGCGGGCGCGGAATGATCCAGCCGGCGTCCGCGAGGACGGGCAGCAGCGCCTGCCAGCCGAACCCGCCGAGCACCACGACGGCGCGGACGGTCGGTGCGAGCAGGTCGAACTCGGTGGCGAGCCAGTGCCGGCAGCGGTCGCGCTCGTCGGGGGTCGGCTTGTTGTCCGGCGGCGCGCAGTGCACGGGCGAGGTGACGCGGACGCCGTGCAGGCGCAGGCCGTCGTCGCGGTGCGTCGCCGTCGGCTGGTTGGCCAGCCCGACCGCGTGCATGGCCGCGTAGAGCACGTCACCGCTGCGGTCGCCGGTGAACATGCGCCCGGTCCGGTTGCCGCCGTGCGCGGCCGGCGCGAGGCCGACGACGAATAAGCGTGCGTCGTCCGGTCCGTAACCGGGAACGGGCCTGCCCCAATAGGTTTCGTCGCGGAACGCGGCGCGTTTCTCGCGGGCGACGTGTTCGCGCCACGCGACGAGGCGCGGGCAGGCGAAGCAGTCGGCGACAGCGGCATCGAGCTCGGCGATGGTGTGACACATGTGCTTCACGGTAGGTGCGGCGCGAGGGCGCCGGTGAGATGGTCGTGGGCCACGTGCGCGTGCAGCCGCACGCCGAGGCCGAGGGTGTCGTCGTCGGCGTAGAAGTGCGGGCTGTGATTCATGGCCAGCCCGCGGCCGCCGGGGGCCGGGACCGGCATCCCGTTGTCGCCGAGTTCGGCGTCCTGCACGCCTAGCGTCACGTAGAGGCCGCCGTAGTTGTTGACGAACTCCGAGACGTCGTCGTAGCCGAGCGTCGCCGGGGTCTGCACCACCCGGTCGGCGCCCGCGACGCGGCGCATCGTCGGCAGCGCGGCGTCGATCCACTCCTCGGTGTTGTGCACCGCGGGCACGTCTTGGAGATAGTCGACGGTGGCGGTGGTGTTGTAGGCCTGGGCCGTGTGCTCGGCGAGCGTCGTGAGCCGCTGCCGCACCTCGGCCATGTCGGACTCCACCGCGCAGCGGATGGTGCCCCAGAGCGTGACGGTCCGGCCGATGATGTTGAACCGCCCGACGTCCTCGACGTGCCCGATCGACACGGTGATCGGATCGAACGCGCTCACCTGCCGATAGAGCTGGCCGATGCCGGTGAGCACGGCGCCGACCGCGGGCATCGGGTCCACGCCCAGCCAGGGCGTCGACCCGTGCACCTGCTGCCCGGTGACGACGATGCGCACCAGGCAGGAGGCGCCGAACTGGTTGCCGACGCGATAGCCCAGGTAACCCTTGGGAAACGGCGTCACGTGGAAGCCGAACGCCATGGTCGGCGCCGGATCGGCGAACACGCCCTGCGCCAGCATCTCTCGTGCCCCGCCCCGCTCGTCCACCGGCGGCCCTTCCTCGGCGGGCTGGAAGACGAAGAGCACGGTGCCGGGCAGCCGCTCGCGCACGCCGGCCAGCACGCTCGCCGCGCCCATGAGCATCGCGGTGTGGCAGTCGTGGCCGCAGGCGTGCGACACCGGAAACGGGCCGCCGGGGTAGTCGGCGTCGACCACGTGCGAGGCGAAGTCGACGCCGCACTCGTCCGGCACCGGCAGCGCGTCGATATCGGCGCGCAGGGCGATCACCCGCTCGCCGGGCTGCCCGCCGCGCAGCACCCCGACGACGCCGTGGCCCGCGATGCCGGTGCGCACCTCGTCCAGCTTCAGGGAGCGCAGGTGCTCGGCGATGAGGGCCGCGGTGTTCACCTCCCGGTTCGACAGCTCGGGATGCCGGTGCAGGTGCCTGCGCCAGCCGATCACCTGCTCGGTCGTCGCCGCGGCCAGCTTGTCCAACGCGTCGTGGATCGGGCTGTCGGTCATCGGGCTCCGTTCGGTGTCGCCGTGCCGTGTCGGAGTGGCTATACCCACGCGCGCGTTTCCCGCTCGCCGGTCGTTTGTCCAGTTCGGGACGGTCGCCGGTAAGGGCACTCGACGCGGACATGTGATCGTGACCACGCGGTCTGTGTTGATAGCATGGCCTTTCCGACCGACCGGATGCGCGCTTCGCCCGAAGCTCGCTGCGCTCGCCGGGCGTTGCCGCCGCATCCCACGGCGACTTCGCCCCCGTATTCATCTCGAAAGAGTCCTTCCATGCAGTTTGAAATCGTCGAGCGGGACGAGACGTGGGTTGCCGGGCTGCCGGTGCGCAGCCCCAAACGTGCGCTCGGTGAGCTGCGTGATCACGACCTGGAGGCGGCCTGGGCGACCGTGCTGCACCAGGAGCTCGGCGGCCCGCTGGCCAGTGCCTACACCGACTACACTGGCGAGCTCGGCACCTACAACACCCAGATCGTCGGCTACGAGTGCGCGTCCTTCGGCGACGTCACGCGCGGGCATCTGGTGGCCCGGCTGCCGCGCGGCACCTATGCGCGGTTCTCCTCGGTCGGTAACTTCCCGCAGGTGATGACCGACCTGTGGACCCAGATCGCCTACGCCGAGGAGCACAACCAGATCAAGCGGACCTACACCGGCGATTTCGAGTGTTACCCACACGCGTACAAGATCGAGCTGTACCTGGCGGTCGACGCCCGATGAGCTACGCGATCGCAGTGCGGGGTGAGGCGATTTACGGCGGTCTCGTCGTGCCGAGGGTGCGCCCGAGTTTCAAGGTCAGCAACAGCGACCTGATCGAGTTCCTCAAGGATCGGCTGCGCGACCGCGAGGGCGCCGAGCGCCCGATGTACACGGTCTACGTGCCGGACCCGGCGGGCAACTACAACGCCGTGGTCTGTTTCGAGTACCGCGAACCGGATTCGGTGCCGATCGGCGACGTCCTGGTGCGCGTGCCCAAGGGCGTGTACGCCCGCTTCGCGCCGAACGGGGACTACCACGATCCGGTGGAGGACGTGTGGGCCCAGGTCGACGACGCGACGGCCTCGGCCGAGATCACCCGGGCCTACCGGGAGGAGATCGAGATCTGGCAGGGGCCGGACTCGGTCGAGCTGTTCATCTCCATCCTGGTCTAGACCAGGATGCTATCGATTAGCTCCGCTAGAACCGACCGGTCCCCCCGGTATCTCGTTCCGGGGAAAGATCACCTTTGACCAGGGGTAATTAGCTACAGCGCGTCCAGTTTTCGGAAGATTAACCAGACGTCTGGTCAATTCTTGCCCGATGACGGATACTGCCCTAGGCAAACAGAGCCGTCGGCCACGGTGCGACGACCGCGAAGGATGCGGAGCAACGGAGTAGGAACAGTATGGCTGTCGAGGCGAGCACGGTTGCGCGACATTTCCCGCCGGGACCCGATTCGGAAGATCGCTACCGGCCCGGTCCGCTCCGGTGGGATAATCGGCCTCGTCGGGCAATCGCCGATGAATCGCAGGGCTCGCCGATACGCGTCGAACGGCATGGACGCCGAGCGTCGGACACCGACCCCGGGACGGTGGGGTGACGGAATGGGTGATGACAGCAGCCGAAAAGCGCGACCCTCCAGCGCACCGGCCACGATTTTCCCGCATTTCGTGGATACACTGGCGTCGCTTCGTTTCTCGGACCTGCTCTCAGTACCTGAGCATGAGACCATGGCGTTGGTGCCCTGCCTGAGCGATCCGGCCGCCACCCGGAGTCGCGGCCGGCGGCCCCGCAGCCGACGGCGGCCGACGCCTGGCGTGGACACCCGTGGATAGCGTGATCGGAGACAAGGTGCCTCGGCGGACGCTCGACTCATTGGTGACTCAGGTCGCCTCCGAGCTGATGGGCGTCGACGCCACCACCATGGCCGAGGCGACCGAACGGGTGCTGGCCCAGCTGGTCGAGTACTTCGACGTCGACTTCAGCTACGTCCGCCACACCGACCGCGAGCGCCGGGCCTCGGTGCTGATCGCGGAGTGGCCGCACCGGCCGCAGGTGCCGGATCCGGACCCGCTCGAGGTCGTCTACTTCGAGGGCGCCGACCCGGTCTTCCGCGCCTTCGAGCACGCGACCGAGCCGATGATCGCCCGCCCGACGCCGGAGTTCGCCGACTATCAGGAGACGATGCGCCGCGCCTCGGGCCTTCCCGTCGTCACCACGGCGGCGGTGCCGCTGCTCTCGCGCGGCGAGTCGACCGGCGTGCTCGGCTTCATCAAGACCGGCGACCGGGAGTGGAGCACCCGCGAGCTGAACGTGCTCAAGGCGATCGCCGCGCTGTTCGCGCAGTTGCAGGCGCGAGTGGTGGCCGAGGAGCGGCTGCGCTACATCGCGCTGCACGACGATCTCACCGGACTCGC
Organism: Nocardia tenerifensis NBRC 101015; assembly: GCF_000308715.1. Taxonomy (GTDB): domain Bacteria; phylum Actinomycetota; class Actinomycetes; order Mycobacteriales; family Mycobacteriaceae; genus Nocardia; species Nocardia tenerifensis. Next base: position 3,071 of record NZ_BAGH01000354.1, on the reverse strand, counting down.
GAACCGCCGCGCGCTGCTCGAGCACATGGACGAGCGGTTGAAACCGGGCAGCCCCGGGCCGGTGGCGGCGTTCTTCCTCGACCTGGATCGGCTCAAGGCGCTCAACGACTTCCTCGGGCACACCGCGGGCGACAACTTCATCCGCACGCTGTCCTCGCGGCTGCGCGAGCACCTCGATCCGGACGACATGATCGCGCGCCTCGGCGGCGACGAGTTCGTCATCGTGCCCGCCAAGCCGATGGACGCGGTCGCGGCCGAGGAGGAGGGCACCCGCATTCAGCAGCTCATCGGCCGCCGGGTCACCGTCGGCGGCGAGTCGGTGAGCCGCGCGGCCAGCATCGGTGTGGCCGTGGGCATTCCCGGCGAGACCACCGTCGCCGACGTGCTGCGCCGGGCCGATCACGCGCTGCTGTCGGCGAAGTCGGGCGGCGGCAACGGCGTCGCCGTGTTCACCGACGCCATGCGGGCTCAGTTCGAACTGCAGGACGACGTGGAGCTCAACCTGCGCGGCGCGGTGTCCGACGGCTCGCTGCTGCTGCACTACCAACCCGAGGTCGACCTGCGGACCGGCCGGATCGTCGCGCTGGAGGCGCTGGTCCGCTGGCTGCACCCGACCAGGGGCCTGCTGCCGCCCGCGGCGTTCGTCACCGTGGCGGAGGCGACCAACCTGGCGGGCGAGCTGGGACGCTGGGTGATCAGGTCGGCGTGCGCGCAGTTCGCCGAGTGGCGCAGGCGCGGGCTGGCCGCGAATGTCGTGATGCGGATCAATGTTTCGCCGGTGCAGCTGGTCAGCCTGGACTTCGTGGAGCGGATCGAGGACATCCTGCGGCTGTTCGGCATCGACGGCAGCTCGATCTGCCTGGAGATCACCGAGCACGTCGTCGTGCAGGATCTGGCGCGCACGCAGGTCACCCTGCGCGGGCTCAAGCGGATGGGCGTGCAGATCGCGATCGACGACTTCGGCACCGGCTACAGCTCGCTGTCGCATCTCAAGGCGCTGCCGGTCGACGCGGTGAAGATCGATCGCGGCTTCGTGCAGCGCCTCGGCGCGAGCACCGACGATCTCGCCATCGTGAAATCCATTATCGGCCTTGCCGGTTCGTTCGGCCTCGGGGTGGTCGGCGAGGGCGTGGAGACCGCGGTGGCGGCGCGCACCCTGGTGGGGCTGGGTTGCTATCGGGCACAGGGGTTTTTGATCGCGCGGCCGATGCCCTCCGACGAGGTGGAGGCGCACCTGGCGGCGGGCCGCATCCCGCTGGATCTCGATCTGCCGAGGGCGAGCCGAGGCACCGCGGGGATATGACCGACGGCGATCGGCCGGAACCTGTTCTGCCCCACTATGATTGGTTGTTGATCGAGACACTCGGCCGCGACGCGGCCGGGCGGTGCGCGGTGCCGACCCTGGTGGCCGACGGGGACACCGTCAAGGAATGGGCCAGCCTGCTGCGGGTCCGCCGCGAACTGCACCCCGCCGCGCCGCAGCGCATCGCCGAGGTGGTGCAGGGCTGCGTCGACACCGGAGCGGCCGTGGACCATCACGAGGAGGGGCTCGTCGTGGTCGGCGTGCCCGTCCGGTGCGCGTTCGACGAGGTGCACGGTGTGCAGGTGTGGGCGGGACCTGCCGACGCCCGAACGCCGCAGCGTCCTCGGGTCGCCGCCTGGGATTGGCAGGCCGACACCGAATTGGCCCACCATGGACCGGGTTTGGAGGAACTGGTGTTCGCGCGGGCGCCCGAGGATGTCCGGGTGATCCGGACGCCGCCGGAGGCCTTCGGGCGCATGGTGCGTTTCGAGGGGCGCGTCGAGTACTTCGAGATGACCGGCGCGCTCGACGGCAGGCACCAGAGCGCGGTCGACATGATCGGCGACGACGATATCGTGCGCGGCTTCCAGATGGTGACCACGGCCGACCCGGTCGCCCGCCGGATCAGGGCGGTGATGCGCGAATGCGCCGACGCGCCAGCCCAACCCGATGTCGACATGGCCATGCTGCGCGCGGTCTCCCGGCGGACCGACGACGGCATCGGCTTCGTCGGCCTCGCCTCCGCGCTCATCTACGAGTGGACCAGGACCCCGGCCCCGCCGCTGGACCGCTGGGCCGTCGAGCGCCCGAGCGTGCACCCCGACGACCTCGCCGGCTTCCGCACCGCCTGCGCCGAGCTGGCCGAGAAACCCGGGGACGCCAGGCTGTTGCGCCTGCGCGTGCGCTTCGCGGGCACCGACTGGATCGCGGTGCGCGCCGAGCTGTCGCCGGTGCAGGCCGCGAGCGGGCACGGGCTGATCAGGGTGTGGCCGGCCGACTGAGCCGGTTCGCCGGGTCTTTCACGGCTGTTCACGCCGCGTTGGGCGCCTCGGTTCCGACGGTAACCCGACCGGCTGCACCATCGGCGAGGTGCGCATAGTTCAGCTTGCGAACTTCTACGGCCCGCGCTCAGGCGGGTTGCGCACTGCGCTGCATCATCTGGGTGAGGGCTACGCGGCGGCGGGTCACGAGGTGGTGCTCATCGTGCCGGGCCCGCGCCGCGGCGAGGAGCTCCTGCCGACCGGTGTCGTGCGAATAACCCTGCCCGCCTTGGCCATTCCGTGGACCGGCGGCTACCGCGCGGCCGACCCGCGCCGCGTGGCCGACGTGCTCACCGGCCTGCGCCCCGACGTGCTCGAGGTGTCCGACCGGCTGACCCTGCGCGGCTTCGGCCGCTGGGCCCGGCGGCGCGACGTGGCGGGGGTGATGATCTCCCACGAGCGACTCGACCGGCTGCTCGGCCAGTTCATGCCGCGCCGGGCGGCGAGGCGCTGCGCCGACGTGGCCAACGGCCGCACCGCCGCCGACTACGACATCGTCGTCTGCACCACCGAATTCGCGCGCGAGGAGTTCCTGCGGATCGGCGCGCCGAACGTCGAGCTGGTGCCGCTCGGCGTCGATCTCGATCTGTTCAGCCCGCGCCGCCGCGACGGCAGGCTGCGCGCGGACCTGGGCGTGCCGGGGCATCCGCTGCTCGTGCACTGCGGCAGGCTCTCGGTGGAGAAGCGGGTGGAGCGCAGCATCGAGGCGGTGGCGGCGCTGCGCGCGG
>NZ_BAGH01000355.1 GCF_000308715.1 Nocardia tenerifensis NBRC 101015 | reverse complement strand
CCGGGCGTGAGTCTGGTTCTCGCACCACACCACACCAGCGGAGAAAGCGAAGACCATGACTACCACCCGCATCGCGGGCGCCCGCGCCACCGCGACCGCAGCCCTGATCGTCGCAGGGCTTTTCAGCGCCGTCACACCCGCCTTCGCGGGCCCCTTCGACACCGGCTCGGCGGGACCGGCCGCGCCCGGCAACCTCGGCCCGTTCGAGTACGAACACCAGTGCCTCGCCCGCGGCAACGAGGGCGTCGAGCACGGCGAATGGGCCGGCTACGACTGCGTCGGCAGCTACGGCGCCTGGCAGCTCATCCCCCGAAACTGACCGCGATCCACGACATCGAAGGACTCTTCATGACCATCACACGCGTAGCCGCCGTCACCGCGCTCACCTTCGCCGCCTTCTTCGGCGCCGGACTCGTCGACGGGATCGCCTCGGCCGACCCCGCGCCGGGACGCCTCGGCCCGTATGCCGCGCTCGCCGCCTGCGAGCGGGAGGGCAACGCCGGCATCGAGAACGGCGAGTGGGCCGACTACGAGTGCGAGGGCGCTCCGGGGGCGTGGACCATCGTGGCGCGCTGATCCCGTCTCACCTCGGCCCGGAGCGCCCGCTCCGGGCCGAACGTGTTCAACCGAAAGCCGCAGTGCCCGTCAAACCGTTTGCGAGCTGGTCGGAAAGGGCTGATCGGGACGTCCGGCCGCTCGGTCGAGGGTGACCTGGACGGATGTGTGCAGTAGCGTCAGGTGGAGATCCAGCAGTTGAAGATTTCGTATGACTCGACCTAGGAGACGACGACATGTCATACCCGTCCGGGGGCTCCGGGTACAACACACCCGCGCCCTCCGCCTCAGCCAGCTCCGGTTCGACGACGGGTGGTGGTGCGACCGCCACCGGTGTCGAGGCCAAGGGGCTGCCGTTCTTCTTGGTGGTCGGTGTCGCGGCGCTCGGCGTGCTCAACTTCCTGCTCGGTTTCCTGCCCTACGCCGGCACCAAGGCGGTCGACTTCGGCGGCACCAGGGTGACCGGCGGTGAGACCGCGAGCCTGTTCCAGGCCGGCGGCGCGGCGCTGCTCGCCATCCTGCTGCTCGGCGGCC
>NZ_BAGH01000356.1 GCF_000308715.1 Nocardia tenerifensis NBRC 101015 | reverse complement strand
CTGCTCGATACTCCTGGGCGACCATTTGACTCTACTGATCTTGAAGGCGCGGCGTACGTCACGCACTCCATGCCGCTGCAATTGGTTGCGTCCTCTGGGCGCGTCAGCATTTCGACGCCGTTCGAGTCGAACCTGCTGCTGGGCCGCCTCTTAGCGGTGATCGGGCTGCACTGCGACGTATGCAAGCGCGCTCTGTGAGCAGCGTCCGGTCGCATTCTTTGGGCGCGTCGGGCGGGTTCGACGAACGTTCGGCCGTCGGGGTCGAACCTACTGCTGCGCCGCCTTTTGACGCGATCGGGCTGCATGGCGAAGGTCGCCAGTATTCCTTCAGAAGCAGCACATTCACACTTCTTCCGAAGGAAGAACCACTGCCACGTCTCCCGGAGCCAGACCTTCGCCCACCCTCCCGGAGCCGGACCCTCGCCCACCCTCCCGGAAGCGGACCTCCCAGCAGCCCCGGAAACCTAGTCCCGCTGCGAACCCAAACTGATCCCCCGCGTAGCAAGCCACGGAATCGGATCAATCTTGTCGGTCCCGTTCAACCAAACCTCGAAATGGCAATGCGGCCCAGTAGAGAACCCACGGTTCCCAATAGTGGCGATCTGATCACCAGCCATAACCCGCTGCCCCTGCGACACCGTCGCGGTATCGATATGCCCGTAGATGGTAATAGTCCCATCATCGTGCAGCAGCCGAACCCACATGCCGAACCCCGCGGCAGGCCCGGCCTCGATCACCGTACCGTCCGCGACGGCGACGATCGGTGTGCCGATGGGCCCCGCGATATCGACGCCGAGATGCTGCACCCCCCAACGGGCTCCGTAACCGGAGGTGAAGGTGCCGGCCGCGAACTTGGTGAACAGCGGCCGCAGCTTCGCGGCCTCCTGCGCGGCCAGGTCCTGCGCGTACTTCTGACCCTTCTGCAGGATGTCGTTGAAGTCGCCGGGGTTGATCGCGCCCGAAACATTGAGCACCTGGGGCGATTCCGGCGAGGCCGTCGGGTCGGCCAGGCTGACGGACTGCGCGGCGATCTCGTGGATCTGCCCCGCGGCCTCGTAGTCGACGGACTGCGACGGCTGCTCCGGCGAGGCGAACGCGGCCTGTCCGGCGGCGACGACCGCACCGGCGGCAACGGCGGCGACCGCGGCGCGCCCCTTGAGGGCGGCGGGCGGTGCGGGAAGCCGGTGCGCGCCACCGCGTTTGGCGGTGCGGCGGGCGGGAATGACGGTGGGGGTGGCGGGGGCTTCCGGCTCGGCCTCGGTCGCCCAGGATTCCTCGGGCGCCCAGCAGCCGGTCTCGGTCGCGCGGTAGTCGTTGTCGGCCGCCTGGTAGTCGTGGTCGGCCCACGCCTCACCCGCGTTCCACGCACCGCCGTCGGACCAGGAGTCCTGGGCGGCCCACGAATCCTGCTGGGACCACGACTCGTTCGCGGTCCACGAGCTGTCGCGGCCGGCGTCGGCGCGGAAGTCGTAGTCGGCGCGCGGGGCCGCGCTGCCGTAGTCGGCGTGCGACGCGGAGCCGTACTCCTCGCGCGCGGGGGGCGGGCCGTACAGCGAGTTCCGCTGCCGGTCCACCGAGGGCACGGCCGGTCTGCCGTACGAAGCCTGCGCGCCGAAGGCGTCGTCATCGTCGCGATAACGATGTCCGGAGCGGTCGCGATGTTCAGGAATAAGGGCGGAGCGATAGTTCATCGGCTGTGCCACATCGTGAAGCGGGAGATGTTCGCGGGGCCGAGGTGCCTGCTGATCAGCGGCGACGACGAGTCGTCTGCGGAACGGCTCTCCATCTGCGGAGTGCTGTGCTGCGTCAAGCTTGCCGTCCTCCTAGTCGTGACCGTGCTGTGACATCGACCGCAATGACGGTAACGAAACGATTGCAGGGTCCGCAAGCGCTGCGGCCCTTCTGTCCAAACATGTGAGATTGATCACGGTAACACCACGGAATAAGTATCTGTGCATTGGGCACGCGACAGCGGTTGTCCGACGACATTTCGTAGTAGACCCGGCCGTGTCTGTGGGTTCGGCGGCTCTACCTGGTGAGGCGTCAACAACCTACTCGCGAGTAGCCATGGCCAGCGGTTTTCCCACCGCGCGTATCGGCTCGTGACCTGCGCCACTTAGGATGAACGTGGCCGATTGGCGCTCCATGTGACTGGTTAGAGTCCGACCCGACCCGCTTCCGACGTCGGGCCGCCAACAAAGACGTTGTCATCACAACGCAGACGAGACGGTGAGTACATGGATCTCTTCGAATATCAGGCGAAGGAGCTCTTCGTTAAGCACGGAGTGCCTTCGTCCGAGGGCCGCGTCACGGACACGGCCGAGGACGCCCGCGCGATCGCGGCGGAAATCGGCAAGCCGGTGATGGTCAAGGCCCAGGTGAAGGCCGGTGGCCGCGGCAAGGCGGGTGGCGTCAAGTACGCCGCCACCCCGGACGACGCGTTCACGCACGCGCAGAACATCCTCGGCCTCGACATCAAGGGCCACATCACCAAGAAGATCCTGGTCGCCGAGGCCAAGGACATCGCGGAGGAGTACTACATCTCCTTCCTGCTGGACCGTTCGAACCGCACCTACCTGGCCATGTGCTCGGTCGAGGGCGGCATGGAGATCGAAGAGGTCGCCGCGACCAAGCCGGAGCGCCTCGCCAAGATCGCCGTCGACGCCGTCAAGGGCGTCGACCTCGCCTTCGCCCGCTCGATCGCCGAGCAGGGCCACCTGCCCGCCGAGGTGCTCGACGCCGCGGCCGTGACCATCCAGAAGCTGTGGGAGGTGTTCGTCAAGGAGGACGCCACCCTGGTCGAGGTCAACCCGCTGGTGCGCACCCCGCAGGACGAGATCCTCGCGCTGGACGGCAAGGTCACCCTGGACGAGAACGCCGAGTTCCGCCACGCGGATCACGAGGCCTTCGCGGACAAGGACGCGACCGATCCCCTGGAGCTCAAGGCCAAGGAGAACGACCTCAACTACGTCAAGCTCGACGGTGAGGTCGGCATCATCGGCAACGGCGCGGGTCTGGTCATGTCGACCCTCGACGTGGTCGCCTACGCCGGCGAGAACCACGGCGGCGTCAAGCCCGCCAACTTCCTCGACATCGGCGGTGGCGCCTCGGCCGAGGTGATGGCGGCCGGCCTCGACGTCATCCTCGGTGACTCGCAGGTCAAGAGCGTGTTCGTGAACGTCTTCGGCGGTATCACCGCCTGTGACGCGGTCGCCAACGGCATCGTCAAGGCGCTGGAGATCCTGGGCGCCGAGGCGAACAAGCCGCTGGTCGTCCGTCTCGACGGCAACAAGGTGGACGAGGGTCGCCAGATTCTGGTCGACGCCGCGCACCCGCTGATCACGCTCGCGCAGACAATGGACGAAGGCGCCGACAAGGCCGCCGAACTGGCAGCGGCCAAGTAAGGAACCGGGAAAAATGTCAATCTTTCTCAACAAGGACTCGAAGGTCATCGTCCAGGGCATCACCGGCGGCGAGGGCACCAAGCACACCGCGCTGATGCTGAAGGCGGGCACCCAGGTCGTCGGCGGTGTGAACGCGCGCAAGGCGGGCACCACCGTCGCGCACACCGACAAGGACGGCAACGCGGTCGAGCTGCCGGTGTACGGCACCGTCGCCGAGGCCATCAAGGAGACCGGCGCCGACGTGTCCATCGCGTTCGTGCCGCCGAAGTTCGCCAAGGATGCCATCATCGAGGCCATCGACGCGGAGATCCCGCTGCTCGTGGTCATCACCGAGGGCATCCCGGTGCAGGACACCGCCTACGCGTGGGCCTACAACGTGGAGAAGGGCAACAAGACCCGGATCATCGGCCCCAACTGCCCCGGCATCATCACCCCGGGCGAGGCGCTGGTCGGCATCACCCCGGCCAACATCACCGGCAAGGGCCCGGTCGGTCTGGTCTCCAAGTCGGGCACCCTGACCTACCAGATGATGTACGAGCTGCGTGACTTCGGCTTCTCCACCGCCATCGGCATCGGCGGCGACCCGGTCATCGGCACCACCCACATCGACGCCATCGAGGCGTTCGAGCAGGACCCCGAGACCAAGCTGATCGTGATGATCGGTGAGATCGGCGGCGACGCCGAGGAGCGGGCCGCGGCCTACATCAAGGCCAACGTCACCAAGCCGGTCGTCGGCTACGTCGCGGGCTTCACCGCCCCCGAGGGCAAGACCATGGGCCACGCGGGCGCCATCGTCTCCGGCTCGGCCGGCACCGCCCAGGCGAAGAAGGACGCGCTGGAGGCCGCGGGCGTGAAGGTCGGCAAGACGCCGTCCGAGACCGCCGCGCTTGCCCGCGAGATCCTCGAGAAGGCCAGCGTGGAGGCCTGATTCGCGCGCGAACGAAGGCCGCCTCCTGGTTCGAGGGGGGCGGCCTTCGTCATGTGTGGCGGTGGGCTCAGCCTGGGCAGAAGCCGAGCGTCCGGACCAGCCATTCGCAGAACTGTTCCATCGGGGTCATGACGGATACCTCCATTTCATCTCCCGTAGTGGATACGAATTGAGCCGGCGCCCGGTTCACGGTGGAAGATCATCGATATTCCACGCGACGCGGACCCGCCGGACAGGGCATGCTTGTCGGCGTGGATGTGCTGGTGTTGGGTCCAGTGCAGGCGTGGGCCGACGGTGTGGCGGTGACCGTCGATCGGCCGCTGGAACGGGCAGTGTTGGTGCGGTTGGCCCTGGCGAATCGCGTTCCGGTGCCGGACGGGCGATTGGCCGAGGATTTGTGGGGGGCCGAGGTCGAGCGGCCGGTGCAGCGACTGCGTGTGGTGGTGTCGCGGCTGCGCGCCGCGCTCGGCCCGTTGGCGGACGTCATCGGGCGTACACCCGCGGGCTATCAGGCCACGGTGACCGCGACGGATCTGCTCGCCGCCGAGGCGGCGGCGCAGCGGCTGCACACCGCGCGGCGCGGCGGCGACTACGCGGCGGTCGCGAGCGCGGCCAAGGAGGCGCTCGCCCTGTGGCGCGGGCACGCGCTGGCCGACCTGCGAACCATTCCCTTCGCGGCCGCCGAGGGCGACCGGCTCGACGACTGGCGGCTCTCGCTGACCGTGGCGGGGCTGGAGGCCAATCTCGAACTCGGCGCGGCCGGCGAGGTGGTGACCGAGCTGACCGGCCTGGTCGGGCGGCATCCGCTGCACGAACCGCTGTCGTGTCTGCTGGCGCTGGCCCTGTATCGGACGGGCCGGCAGGCGGACGCCTTGGAACGGCTGGCGCGGCTGCGGCGAGCGCTGTCGGAGGAGCTGGGCGTCGACCCCGCGCCGGACACGAGCGCGTTGGAACTGCGCATCCTGGACCATGATCCGGCGCTGCGGGCACCGGCCACGGCCGAGGCGACACCGCCGAGCGCGTCGCCGGTCGATGTCGTGGCGAGCGAGCCGCAGCCGTGGCCGGTGGTGGCCGCACCGATGACGAGCTTCGTCGGCCGAGGTCGCGAATTCGCCACGCTCACAACGCGTCTCGCGCAGCCCGGACTGACCACGGTGGTCGGCGTTGCGGGCAGCGGAAAGTCCCGCCTCGCCGCCGAACTCGCGCGATCCATGGCGCGATCCCGGCCCGTGGTGTTCGTCGAGCTTGCGCCGCTCGGCCGCGCCGAGGACGTCCTGCCCGCGGTGACCGCGGCGCTCGAGGCTGGTGGCCTGGTCTCCGGCGGGTCCATCGACCCGAACGACCAGCTGACGGGGATCATCGCCGCACTCGGCGAGTGCGCGAACCCGCTGCTGGTCCTCGACAACGCTGAGCACGTCACTCCCTCGGTCGCGGAATTGGTCAGGGCGACAAATGGATTCAGTGTCCTGGTCACCTCGCAGCAGCCGCTGGGCGTGCCGGGGGAGTCGGTGTACCCGCTCGGCCCGCTGGACCGCAGCGTCGGCGTGGCCCTGTTCATCGAGCGCGCGGGGCTGCACGGGCTGGTGACGGCGGCGGAGCGGGACGAGCTGGTCGCGATCTGCGCGGCGGTGGACTGGTTGCCGCTCGGCATCGAGCTGGCCGCCGGTCTCACCAGAACCCTGACGATTTCCCAACTGGCACAACGGATCGACGATCGGGTCAGGTTGCTGGTCGGCGGCGCACGCGGCGCCGCGGGCGGGCGGCACACGAGTCTGCGGGTCGCGCTCGACTGGAGTCACGAACTGCTCGCCGAACGCGAGCGGACGGTGCTGCGCAGGCTCGGCTCCTTCGCGGGCGGGTGCACGCTGGAGGCGGCCGAGGCGGTGCTGCCGGACGGGGATCTCGAGCCGGGCGACGTCGCGCCCGCGCTGGCGGATCTGGTGAACCGCAACCTCGTCACCGTCCAGACCGACGGCGCGACAAGGCGTTTCGTGCTGCTCGAGACCGTCCGCGACTACGCGCAGGCGCGGCTGGCGGAGGCGGGTGAGGTCGAGCGGCTGCACGCCGGGCACCTGCGATGGTGTCTGGACCTGGTGCGCGCGATCGGCGCACCCGATGACTTCGCGGCGGCCGAGTCGGTGGCGGCGGTGTTCGCGGAGTGGCCGAACATCCTGGCCGCGTTGGAGCGCGCGCCCGGAACATCTTGGGCTACAGACGGTTTGCGGCTCGCGGTGGAGATGCACGTGCCCTGGCTCGCCAGAGCCTGGTTCCGCGAAGCTCAACGCCACTACGCCGCGCTCACCGACTCGGCCGGCCTCGCCGCCCATGAGCTGGCACAAGCGTTGAGCCACTACGGGTTTCACACATTGATGACGGGCGATCTCGAAGCCGCGGCCGTGCGGCTGGCCAAGGCCGGTGAGTTGGCCGCGCCGCTCGACGATCCCGAACTGGCTCAAACGGTCCGCTACTACCAGGGCATCGTCGACATCGAGCGGTGCAGGCTGCCCGAGGCGGTGCAGCGGCTGCGCGAGGGGGAGCGGTCGGCCATGAGCGACACCCAGGGCTCCTCGTTCGCGGACGCGCTCGGCACGGCACTGCTGTACTCCGGTGATCCGGCCGAGGCGCTCGCCGCCTACACCCGATCCACCAAGGTCGACGCGGCGCACGAGGACGAGCACGGGCTCTCGCGCGGTCTCGGCAATCAGGCCAAGGCGCTGCTCGACCTCGGTCGCGTCGAGGAGGCGCTGGCCACCGCCGAGGAGTCCGACCGCTACGCCCGTCGCCTGGACGACCGGCAGATCCTGCCGCTCAACGACCTCACCCGCGCCGCCGCGGCGCTGGCCGCGGGCAATCTCGACGCGGCCGAGTCGTACTGCCGCGCCGCCCTCGCGCAC
>NZ_BAGH01000357.1 GCF_000308715.1 Nocardia tenerifensis NBRC 101015 | reverse complement strand
CTGCCGGTCGCGACGACGCCGATGGGCAAGGGTGTCGTGCTCGACACCGCCGAGCTGAGCGTCGGCGTCGTCGGCAATTACATGGGGCCGCACGGGGTTTCGCACGGCATGCGCGAGTGGCTGGCCGGGGTCGACACGGTCCTGTTCGCCGGCTCCCGCACGAACGAGAACGGCACCGACGGCTGGCGCCTGTTCCCACCCGGGGCCACCTTCATCCACCTCGATATCGACCCGGCCGAGATCGGCCGCAACTACCCTTCGCTACGCCTGGTCGGCGACGTCCGGACCGGCGTCGACGACCTCGCGGCCGCGCTGCGCGAGCTCGACCTGAGCAAGCGCGCCGCCGACCGGCCCGCGCTCATCGACCGAATCGTGCACTCGCGCATCGCGTTCGAGGCCGCAACGGCCGCGGTCCGCGCCTCGACGCGGCAGCCGCTGCGGCCCGAGCGGGTGGCCGACGAGATCAATGCGCTGCTGCCCGACGACGCCGTCGTCGTCGCGGACGCCAGCTACTCCTCGATCTGGGTGGCCAACTACGTGCGGGCCACCACCGACCGGCAGCGATTCCTGTTGCCGCGCGGCATGGCCGGGCTCGGCTGGGGCCTGCCGCTGGCCCTCGGCGCCAAGGCGGCGCGACCGTCCGCGCCGGTCATCTGCCTGGTCGGCGACGGCGGCTTCGCGCACTGCTGGGCCGAGCTCGAGACCGCCGTCCGCGAACGCCTGCACGTGGTCGTGGTCGTGCTCGACAACGCCGTCCTCGGCTATCAGAAGCACGCCGAGATCGTCCAGTTCGGCAGGGCCACTTCAGCCGTCGAGCTCGGCCGGGTCGATCACGCCCAGATCGCCACCGCGTGCGGCGCGCACGGCCACACCATCCGCACGGATGCCGAACTGCGCGAGGCGCTTTCGAAGGCGATCGCCGAGCCGGCCACCACCGTGCTCGACGTCGTCACCGACGCCGACGCCTACCCGCCGATCACCGGCTGGGAAACCAACTCGGCGCTCACCGGCCTGAAGCGCGATTGACCCGACCGACAACACTTTTCGAGATAACGGAGACTTCCAGCGATGCGTGAAGCGGCTGAACTGCTCGCCACCCTGCCGACCGGCCTCTGGATCGGCGGCCACCAGACAGCGACGGAACACACGTTCCCCGTGTACAACCCGGCGACGGGACAGGTTTTGACCGAGGTCGCCGACGCGACGGCCGGGCACGGCGCTCGAGCGCTCGCGGCAGCCGCCGAGGCGCAGGCCGGGTGGGCGGCGACACCGTCGCGGACGCGGGCCGAAATACTAAGGCGCGCTTGGGAATTGGTGATGGCCCGGCGTGACGACTTCGCGTTGCTGATGACTCTGGAAATGGGCAAGCCACTGGCCGAGAGCCACGGCGAGGTCACCTACGGCGGGGAGTTCCTGCGCTGGTTCGCCGAGGAGGCGGTGCGCGTGCACGGCCGCTACACACACTCCCCGTCGGGCGGCGGGCGCATCCTCGTCACCAAGCAGCCCGTCGGCCCGACCTTGGCCATCACGCCGTGGAACTTCCCGCTGGCCATGGGCACCCGCAAGATCGCCCCCGCGCTGGCGGCGGGCTGCACGATGGTGGTCAAGCCCGCCGCGGAGACGCCGCTGACCATGCTGCTGCTCGGCCAGGTCTTCGCCGACGCCGGGCTGCCGCCGGGCGTCCTGTCGATCCTGCCGACCTCGCGCGCCGCGGCGCTCACCGATCCGATGTTCACCGATGAGCGATTGCGCAAAGTGACCTTCACCGGTTCTACCGCCGTCGGCAAAACCCTGCTCGCCCAATCGGCTTCGCGCGTGCTGCGCGTCTCCATGGAGCTCGGCGGCAACGCCCCGTTCGTCGTGTTCGCCGACGCGGATATCGATGCCGCGGTCGACGGCGCGATGGCGGCGAAAATGCGCAATATGGGTGAGGCGTGCACCGCGGCGAACCGTTTTCACGTGGACAACTCGGTCCGTGCGGAGTTCACCGCAGCGCTGTCAGAGCGCATGCGCGCCTTGCAGATCGGGCCCGGCCACCTCGACGGGGTGCAGGTCGGGCCGCTGATCAGCGAGCGGCAACGCGACACCGTCGCGGAGCTGGTGCGCGACGCGACGGACAAGGGCGCTCGCGTCACCACGGGTGGTTCGCGCGTCGCGGGCGACGGCTATTTCTACGAGCCGACCGTGCTCGCGGACGTCCCCGCCGACGCCCGTATCCTGCGCGAGGAGGTGTTCGGGCCGGTGGCCGCGATCACCGGTTTCGACGGCGAGGCGGCGGGCATCGCCGCCGCCAACGCCACCGAATACGGTTTGGCCGCATACATTTACACCACCGACCTCGATCGCGCCCTGCGCGTAGCCGAGGCGCTGGAATCCGGGATGGTCGGCGTCAACCGAGGCATCGTCTCCGATGTCGCCGCGCCCTTCGGCGGCGTCAAGGAATCCGGTCTCGGCCGCGAGGCGGGCACGGAGGGAATCGAGGAGTATCTCGAAACCAAATACATTGCGCTGCCGTAGCGCACATGATCAGCCGGCCGGGTCCCCGAGTTCGTCGAGTACCCGCTGACCGATGGCGAAGGCGGCGTTGGCGGCGGGCACCCCGGCGTAGGCGCCGGTGTGCAGCAGGACCTCGGCGATCTCGGCCGGGGTGAGGCCGTTGCCGATCGCGGCGCGCACGTGCATCGCGATCTCCTCGTGCCGGCCGAGGGCGGTGAGCACGGCGAGGGTTATGCAGCTGCGGGTGCGCCGGTCCAGGCCCGGACGGGTCCAGATCGAGCCCCACACCGCCTCGGTGATGTAATCCTGGAAAGGGCGCGTGAATTCGGTGGTGTTCGCCTCGGCCCGGTCGACATGCGCGTCGCCGAGCACCTCCCGCCGGACCCGCGACCCCTGCCGTGCGCGCTCGTTCACGAGTTCTCCTTCAGGTGGCCGAGAATCAGGTCGTTGATGAGGTCCGACTGTTCGGCCGTGGCCAAATGCGCTGCCGAGTCGATGATTTCGAGCCGGGCGTGCGGGATCGCGTCGGCTATCCGCCGCCCGTGCGCCGGCGGGGTCGCCGGGTCGTCCGCGCCCGCGATGACCAACGTCGGCGCGCCGATCGTCGGCAGAAGCGCGGTCTGGTCCATGGTCTCGATCGCCGCGCAGCACGAGGCGTAGCCCTCCGCGGGAACGGCGGC
>NZ_BAGH01000358.1 GCF_000308715.1 Nocardia tenerifensis NBRC 101015 | reverse complement strand
GTCGGCGGCGGCGCGCCAGGCGCGTCGCCACGCGGCCCGATCGATGACGTCCGCGCACGGCGCGCCAGGTTCCAGGTCCAGCAGGGCTGGGCCGTCGCCGGTGCCGCCGGGCTCGGGCGAGCGCGGCGCGGCGGCCGGTGGCGCGGTGGTCAAGTAGGTGCCTGAACCGCGCTTGCCGCTGATCCAGCCCTCCGCGTGCAGCTGATCGAAGGCGGCGGCCACGACGGTGCGGCTCACGCCGAGCCGCTCGGCCAGCGAGCGCGACGACGGCAGCCGATCGCCGCCGCGCAGCAGGCCGTTGCTCGCCGCGGCCCGTAGGCCGTCGGCGACCTGCACCGACAGCGGCTCGGGCAGCGCGCGGTCGAGGTCGAGGGGCAGTTCGTCGAGCACCGATCACCTACCGATTGGACTGTGCGAATTTGCTTGAATTGGCACTTTCATAATGCCACTCGAGCTTCGATGCTGGTGTCATGACCGAAACGCCCAGGATCCCGCTCTCGCCCACCACCCGCAGCACGCTCACGCGGTCCAAGGAGCGCGCCCGCATTGAGCGGGCGGAGCTGGACGCGGTGCTCGACGCCGGTCTGGTCTGCCACCTCGGCGTGCTGCTCGGCGGCGCGCCGGTCGTGCTGCCCACCATCTACGGACGCGAGGGCGACACCCTCTACCTGCACGGCTCCACCGGCGCGGGCAATATGCGCGCGGCCATGACCGGGCCCGTGTCGGTGGCGGTCACGCTGGTCGACGGCGTCGTCTACGCCCGTTCGGCGATGCACTTCTCGATGAACTTCCGCTCGGCGGTGGTGCACGGCCGGCCCGTGGAGATCACCGATCCCGCGGCGCGGGTGAACGCGTTGCGGGTGATCACCGAGCACGCCGCGCCGGGCGCCTGGTCGCGGGTTCGTCCGCCGAGCAAGAAGGAACTGGCCGCCACGATGGTGCTCGCGCTCGATCTCACCGAGGCCTCGGTGAAGGTCCGCTCCGGCGGGCCGAAGGACGACCCGGCCGATATCGACAACGGCGGTGTGTGGGCGGGGGTGCTGCCGGTGCGCCAGGCGTGGGGCGAGCCGATCGACTCCGCCGATCTCGAGTCGGGGCTCGCGGTGCCGGGCGATGTGCGCGAGCGCGCGGAGCCGAGTCTTCTACCGGTGCGGTGACGGTGTGTTGCTTGCCGCCGATCGTTCCCCTGACCAGAATTCGCCCCCGGGCTTGTGCACGTGACGGAATCTTCGGTTGGTTGAGTGCACTAACGAGGCGGGACCGAAGCTGCCTATTGTGCGAGTGGGTTTGTCTGTGCCAACAATGTGCGGTGACCGCTCGTCCTGACCCCGCCGCGCTGGATGATCTCTCCGACTATCTGCGCGCGCTGCTGCCCGATGTTGCCCGCGATACGCTGGCCGGCGTGCTCGGCGAGGTGCCCGACTATCGGGAGCTGCCCGCCGAGACGCACGGCCGGGATCTGCCCAGCGCGGCCGAGGCCAACCTGCGGCTGTTCCTGCGGACGCTGGCCGAGCGGCGGGCGCCGCACCCGGAGGAGCTGACCGGCCTTGTCGACATCGCGGTGCGGCGGGCCAGGGCCGGAATCTCCTTGGACACGGTGCTTTCGGTGTATCACCACGGCGCGCTGGCGGCGTGGAACTCGGTGGCCGCCGCCGCGACGACACCCGAGCAGCGCGAACAGCTCTTGGCCGCAGTGCCTTACGTGCTGCGCTACCTCGGCGCGGTGACGCCCGGCGTCGCGGGCGCCTATCTGCGCGAGCGCCAGGATCTGCACTGGGAGCAGCGCGAGGCCGAACGCGCCGTGGCGGAGGCGCTCGTGCACGGCAAGCCCGTCCACCTGCTGGCCGAGCGGTTCGGGATCTCGCTGGGCGGCGGGTTCGACGTGCTGGCCTACCGGATGGCCGAGCCCGATTCGGCGGGCGGCCATCGGCCGGTGCTGCGCATCGTGCAGTCGGAGATCGATGCGGTCTCCGGCCGGGCGCTGAGCACGGTGGAGCGCGGGGGCGGCCTGCTGCTCGTGCCGAACGGAGGCGAAATCGGTTCCGCCCTGGACACTTTCGTCAGCAGGGTCGCGCACGCCACCGGCGTCCGGACGGTCGCCGGGTTCGCCGCCGCGGCCGGCGTGGACGACGTACCCGCTGCGGCTGAGGAGGCGAGTGAGATCGCCCGGCTCGCTTATCAACTCCGCAGACCGACGGCGGTGTACCGGATGGCGGACCTGGCGCTGCAATATCAGCTGGCTCGTCCCGGACCTGCCCGCACCTGGCTCCTGTCGTTGCTCGATCCGCTGCGGGACCAGCCCCATCTGCTCGAGGCGCTCCGCGCGCTCATCGACAACGACTACAACCGTCAGCAGGCCGCCGCCGCCCTTGTGGTGCACCGCAATACGCTCAACTACCGCCTCAACCGCATCGGCACGGTGACCGGCTACGACCCCAACCGGCCCGACCACGCCCAGCTTTTCGCGGCGGCGCTCACGGCGGGCGATATCGACGCGACGGAGTGATCACCAGGCGCGCGCGGACAGGCCATATTTCAGCATGGTCTGCTGTGCGGAACTAGCCAGCGCCGCAGGCGATTCGAAAGCCGACGGGTCGAGGCTTACCAAAGACAAGACGTAATCGTCGGCTATGCGGCAGAGGTAACCGGACAGGCACGTCCGGGGGAGTCGCTCAGCGGTCAGCCCGGGGTGAATCGCGCGCGCGGCGACGCCGAGACACCGATGCGGGCCGAGGGTGCGCAGGCTGGCGGGCAGCGTACCGATGTTGGAGCACAAGACATCTCGCTCGCCGGCGCCCTTGGACAAGGCGTAGGCCCAGCGGTCCGGCAGCACCTGGAGCAGTTGCTCCGGCATGCCGCCCGGACCGGACATGCGCCGCTCGTAGGCGGCGCGTGCCTTGTCACGGATCGTCGCGGGGGTGTCGGCGCGGTCGATGGTGATGTCGGTCATCGCGAGGTCGTTGTCGACCCTTGGCTCGTCGCGGGTGTCGACGGGCAGGCTCGCGGCGATCGTGTCCGCGCGGAAACCGCTGGCCCACAGCATGTTCGCGATCACAGCGATGAACAGGCTGTTGGCGGTGCCACGGTGGGCGGCGGCCGCGCGGTCCCAGTCGGCGACGGCGCACTGCACTACCGCGCCGTGCGTCGGTGGTAGCGCGGGTGCCGTCGCGGTGCGTCTCGTCACCGCCGGTGGACGTGCCGGTATCCCGTTGCGCAGAGCCCGCGCCGTTCCGCGCGCGATGATCGACCACTGCCTGCGCGCATCGGCCCAATCCGACTCGTCGAGCGTGCCGCCGCCTGCCGCGCTGCTGGGCGTTGTGTCGAAGTCCGGCCGGACTTCGACACAGGGCTTCGGCGCGTCCGAGAGGCCGGTGCCGCCGAGCGCGTCGTCCACCGCGAGCACCAGGGCTCGACCGTCGGCGAGAGCATGTGAACAGGCAAGGGAGACAAGGGAACCGCCGTCGTCCAGCGCGGTGGCCGACAGCCGCCAGCCCGGCCCGAACTCGGGGTCGAGGCCGGCGCCCTGCGCGTCGGCCCACGCCAGCAGCGTGGCGGCGTCGATCGGGCGATCAGTGAGTGCGAGCGGATAGGCCCGGGTAGTGGGCTGCCAGAAGCGGCGGGCGCCGGGCACCGCGGGCCGAATCACGCGCCGCCCCAACGGTCCGGTGCGCAGCGCCGCGTGGACCTCGTGCAGCAGCGCGGGATCGAGGCGGTCGGCGGTGCGCCACAGGCCCTGCAGCGCGATGGGGGTGCCGAGGCCGCGGTGGGTGCGCAGGAAGATCTCGTCGACGACGCTCAACCGGCCCGCCGGACGCACGGTTAGACCGCGCCCGAACGCGTTGGGCCTGCGATGTTCTCGCGCCGGCGAGTCACGAGCGCGCGCCGTGCCTGCCCGCCCCCGCGGCGAAGCGCTGCGCGCCCTCGAGTGCGCCGTTGGTCAACGCGGTCATTCCGTGGCGCAGTTCGTTGCGCAGCGCGGTCTCCTCGTCCATGCCGTCCTGCTCCAGCAGCGACATGCGGTCCGAGCGCAGACAGACCTGCGGCAGCGCGGCCAGCTCGGCGGCGAGTTGCTCTGCGGCGCTACGGGCTTCGCCGGTCGGGACGACCCGGTTCGCCAAGCCGATCCGCAGCGCCTCCTCGGCGTCCACGGGGCGGCCGGTGAGCACCATGTCCATGGCGCGGCTGCTGCCGATGAGCCGGGGCAGGCGCAGGGTGCCGCCGTCGATGAGCGGCACGCCCCAGCGGCGGCAGAACACGCCGAACACGCTGTCCTGCTCGGCGACTCGCAGATCGCACCACAGCGCGAGCTCCAGACCGCCCGCGACCGCGTAGCCCGAGACGGCGGCGATCACCGGCTTGGACAGGCGCATCCTGGTGGGCCCCATCGGGCCGTCGCCCTCCTCGGTGACCACATTGGACCGCTCGGTGCCCAGACCCTTGAGGTCGGCGCCGGCGCAGAAGGTGCCGCCGTCGCCCCAGAGCACGGCCACCGCCGCGTCGGGGTCGGCGTCGAACTCGCGGAAGGCGTCGGCCAGCGCCGCCGCGGTCGGCCCGTCGACCGCGTTGCGCGCCTCCGGCCGATGCAGGATCACCGTGGTCACCGGCCCGGTGCGCTCTACTCGTACGTTCACGCCACCGACCATACGCCGTAAAACCCCCCTTGTGGCAAGAAATGAATCCATGGTTCACTTCTTGGGTGGCCTACCGCAGAACACCCGCCGTGCAGGCCCGCCTGGACGCCCAGGCGGGGCTGATCGTGCAGGCCGCGACCGCGGTGCTGTCCAGGGCGGGCTACGCCGGGCTGTCCATGGCGGCCGTCGCCGCGGAGGCGGGCGTCGCCACCGGAACCGTCTACAAGAACTTCACCGGCAAGGCCGATCTGGTCAGCGCGGTGTTCCGCCGGGTGGTCGCGTGGGAGGTGTCCGCCGTCGCCGCGGCGAGCGCCGAGGGCACGGCCGTCGAGCGGGTGAGCGCCGCGGTGGAGACCTTCGCCGGTCGTGCGCTGAAGAATCCGAAGCTCGCCTACGTGCTGCTCGTCGAGCCGGTGGACACCGTGGTCGACGCCGAACGCCTGCGTTTCCGCCATGCCTTCGCCGAGACCTTCGAATCCGCTGTCGCGGACGGTGTTTCGCGCGGCGAGCTGCCCGCGCAGGACGCGCGGACCAGCGCGGCCGCGCTCGTCGGCGCGATCGGCGAGGTGCTGGCCGGCCCGCTGGCCTCGGCGCCGCACGGGGAATCCGTTGTCCCCGAACTCATTGCCTTCGCTCTGCGCGCACTAGGCGTGCGCGCGGAGCCGACCGTTCGCCAGAAACCAGGAGTGTCCGATGCAGACGCATGAAGTCTTCAACCAGGTGCCCGATATCGCGCCGTTCGACGTCTCGCGCGATCCCGCGCTGATCGAGGGCCTGCACCGCGAGGGCGCCGGCTGGGCCGAGGCCGAGGTGCGCGAACTCGGCGTGCTCGCAGGCGGATCCGAGGCACAGGAGTGGGGCAGGCTCGCCAACGAGCACCCGCCCGTGCTGCGCACGCACGACCGCTACGGCCACCGGATCGACGAGGTCGAGTTCCATCCGTACTGGCACGAGCTCATGAATGTCGCTGTGACGCATGGCCTGCACGGCGCGCCGTGGCTGGACGAGCGGCCGGGCACGCACGTCGCCCGCGCGGCCAAGCTCTTCACCTGGGGCGCCGCCGAGGCCGGCCACATGTGCCCCATCTCGATGACCTACGCCGTGGTACCCGCCCTGCGGCACAACAAAGAACTCGCCGCGAAGTACGAGCCGCTGCTCGGCTCGCGCGTCTACGACTTCGGCCTGCGCGAACCCTCGTCGAAGGCCGGTCTGATCGCGGGCATGTCGATGACCGAGAAGCAGGGCGGCTCCGACGTCCGCGCCAACACCACCACGGCGACGCCGCAACCGGACGGCTCCTATCGGATCGTCGGGCACAAGTGGTTCACCTCGGCGCCCATGTCGGACATGTTCCTCACCCTGGCCCAGGCGCCCGGCGGCCTGTCCTGCTTCCTGCTGACCAGGGTGTTGCCGGATGGAACGCGCAATCCCATTCGCATTCAACGGCTCAAGGACAAGCTCGGCAACAAGTCCAACGCCTCCTCCGAGATCGAGTACGAGAACGCCACCGGCTGGCTGGTGGGCGCGGAGGGCGCCGGCGTCAAGACCATCATCGAGATGGTGAACATGACCAGGCTGGACTGCGTGATCGGCTCGGCCACCGGCCTGCGCACCGGCGCGGTGTTCGCCGCCCACCACGCGCGGCACCGGGAAGCCTTCGGCGCCAAGCTGATCGACCAGCCCGCGATGCGCAACGTGCTGGCCGATCTGGTGATCGAGTCCGAGGCCGCCACCACCGTGATGATGCGGCTCGCGGGCGCCACCGACCGCGCCGGCCAGGACCCCGCCGAGGCGTCCCTGCGCCGAATCGCGTTGGCGGTCACCAAGTACTGGGTGTGCAAGCGGGCGCCCGCGCACGCGGCCGAGGCGCTGGAGTGCTTCGGCGGCAACGGCTATGCCGAGGAGTCGGGCATGCCGCGGCTCTATCGGGAGGCTCCGCTCATGTCGATCTGGGAAGGCTCCGGCAACGTCGCCGCGCTGGATGCGTTGCGCGCCATGGGGCGTCAGCCCGAGACCGTCGAGGCGTACTTCGCCGAGGTCTCGCTGGCGCGCGGGGCCGACCCGCGGCTCGACGACGCCATCGCGCGGGTCGGCAAGGAGCTCGCCGACCTCAGCGACATCGAGTTTCGCGCGCGCCGCATCGTCGAGCTCATGGCGCTGGTATTGCAAGGGGCGCAACTGGTCCGGCACGGACATCCGGCGGTGGCCGACGCGTTCTGCGCCAGCAGGCTCGGCGACGATTGGGGCATCGCGTTTGGCACGCTGCCGACCGGCGTGGACACCGGCGCCATCCTGGAGAGGGCTCTGGTCTGAGCATGTTCGGTGCGGCTTCGTGAGCCGGAAAAGCCTGGGCAACAGGAACTTTGGCGAGCTCGTCGCTGGTCGCGACGAAAGTCGTGATCTTTGCTCAATGCTACAACGGGCCGAAAAGTGTTCCGCCTGAGCAGTTTAGGTCGCCGTGTTCACGGCACTGGTGGCAAATCAATGTAATCGGAAATTAACCGAGTTGATCCATCGGGCGTAATGCGCGCGCGTCCGGGTGAATCCGAAAGATATTCGCGCATAACTTTTTATGACCCACGTGCGCCGATAGCTCGAAGATTTCCCGCGCGATGATCGCTTTCCCCAGTCTCGTCTCCAGTCGAGTTGCCCGCTCGTATGTGGTTCTACTTGGTCATGAAACCCACACATAAACGGGCGGGTCGAAATACCGCCCTCGCGTTAATTGCTGTCGGGGCAATGATCTTCGCATCGGGCCCCGGTGCCAGCGGAGCACCGCCGGCCAGTCCATCAGCGCCGGCGGGTTCCGACCTGTCCGCTGTGCCGAAAGAAGTGACGACGGACGCGCAGGGCGCCGTGCAACAGGTGGTTCCGCAAACTCCGGTTCCGGTTCCGGCGGGCACACCCGCCGAGGCCCCGGCCGCGGCGCAGGCGCACGCGGGCGGCGTACAGAAGGCGCTCGGCGCGAATGGCGATAACGCCGGCACTCTGGTCGTGGAGTCTGTGTTCCAGGTTGGTGAGGGGTCCACGGTCCGACTGCGTCAGGAGATCGACAAGGTACCGGTGTTCGGCGCGTCCGCGGCCCAGTCGCTGACCTCCGACGGTTCGCTGATCTCGGTGACCGGCGAGCTGGCCAAGAAGTCGAAGGGCAAGTTCGCCACGACGACCCCGTCGGCGCAGGTGCAGGCCACCGCGCTGAAGAAGGTCGCCGAGCAGAGCAAGGCGGCGCCCGACCAGCTGTCGGTCACCGAGACGAAGGCCTTCTGGTACGACGCGAAGCTGGCCGCCAAGAGCGAGGCAGTGGGCACGGCCGTGCCCGCGTTCAAGGTCGAGATCATCGGCGCGAGCGCCGACAAGAAGGGCGAGCCCGCGACGTGGGTCGTCTTCGTCGACGCGAACAACGCCACCAAGGTGCTCGACAGCTGGAGCGAGACCAAGCACCTCAACCGGGTCGTCTGTGACAACGCGAACCGGCGCATCGATCCCAACCGGGCCGGCTGCGGCACCGGCACCATCCGCTCGACCAGGTCGGAAGGCCAGCCGCCGAGCGGCATCGCCGATGTCGACAAGATCTACGACTACCTGGGCAACACCGAGAAGTTCTACGCCCAGTACACCAAGGTCGCGAACCTGACCAACCTCATCGGCTCCGACACCGGCGACGGCAAGGGCAAGGCGCTGCGCGCGACCGTTCGCCTGTGCACCACCACCGAGTGCCCGTACCAGAACGCCTTCTGGTCCGGCAGCTACATGGCCTACGGTTCGGGTCTGACCACCGAGGACATCACCGCGCACGAGCTCACCCACGGCGTGACCCAGAACACCAACGGTCTGGTCTACCGCAACGAGCCGGGCGCGATCAACGAGTCCATGTCGGACGTCTTCGGCGAGCTCACCTTCCTGGTGGACACCGCCAACCCGTGCAACACCGCCGCCAATCGGTGGAAGCTCGGCGCCTGCAGCTCCATCGGCGTCATCCGCGACATGAAGAACCCGAACGCCTACCAGGATCCCGACACCTACCGGGGCCCCTACTGGTACAGCGGCACCGGTGACAACGGCGGCGTGCACACCAACAGCGGAGTGGGCAACCGGACCGCGTCGATCATCGTCGACGGCGGCACCCTCAACGGCGTGACCGTCTCGCCGCTCGGCATCGAGAAGACCGCCGCGCTGTACTGGACGACGCAGACGCTTTTGTCGTCCAATTCCAACTACGGTGCATTGTCCAGCGCGCTGAAGAATGCATGCAACACCAATGTCCGTAACAACACCGCGGGCACAACGGCCGCCGACTGCGTCCAGGTGGCCAATGCCACCAAGGCCACGAAGTTGCCGCAACTGGCGACCCGTACCTAGAAATCGGTATAGGTAGCATCCGGACGTCTCACCGCGCTCGTCACGAGCGCGGTGAGATGTCCTTCTCGTGCGCTATGGCGCGATTCTCTCCAGCACCCTTTCGACGAGTGCCGTATCGCAGTGCTCGATCACCTCGGTCAATTTCCCGTCCGCGACCCGGAAGACGAAACAGTAGGTCTGGTCGTAACGGCCGCCGCGGGTGGTGATTCCGTGTCCGCGGGCCTGCACGACGACGCGGTCCTCCTCCGCGACGACGAAGTCCGCGGCTACTCGATACTCCGTGAACTGCGTCATCAGCGGGCGTAGAAGTCCTTTCAGTACAACGTCTTTCGGCTCCCACGTGCCGCTCCATGACCAGTCGCCGGGAAAGATCCAACGGAAGTCCTCCGCCATCGCCTCGCTCAGCGCGCCGGTATTGCCCGCGGCCATCTGCTCGAAGACGTGCTCCAGCAGTTTCTTGTTCTCGATCGCACTCACCCGATCGACGGTATGGACGCCGTAGGGATGCGGCAAGCGAGAGTGTCGCATGCTCGGTATGCGCGTCTCGCATACCTGCGAACGCGGCGCGCGACCTCGGCCTCGCGTCCCGGCACTACAGTGGCGGCAATGGACAGGGCGAATGCCGCAACATCGTTGAACGCGCTCGTCCGGCGGGTGCGCGAACACGCGGACGGCCGCGGCGGCCGGTACCTGCTCGGCATCGTGGGGCCGCCCGGCGCGGGCAAGTCCACCTTCTCGGTGCGTCTTCGCAACGCGCTCAACGCCGCCGGGCCGATCGCCGAGATCGCGCCCATGGACGGTTACCACCTGACCAACGCCGCGCTGCGCGCCACGGGAAGCCTTGCGCGCAAAGGGGAACCGGACACCTTCGACACCGCGGCCTTCGTCGGCAACCTGCGCAGGCTACGGGACACCCCGCCCGGCGAGCCCGTGCCGTGGCCGATCTTCGACCGCGCCGTGGACGAGCCGACCCCGGCGGGCATCGTCTTCGACCGGCAGACGATCGTGCTCACCGAGGGCAACTATCTGCTGCTCGACGACGTCGGCGATCGGGAGTGGTCGGCGGTGCGCAAGCTGCTGGACGAGTGCTGGTACCTGGACGCGCCGCGACGGCAGCTCGAGGAACGGTTGCTGCGCCGCCACATTCGCGGCGGCCGCACGCCCGCGGCGGCGCGGGTGAAGGTGCGTGACAGCGACCTGCGCAACGCCGATCTCATCGAGGCCACCAAGGCGCGCGCCGATCTCGTGCTGCGCCAGCGCGGCGCGCGCTACGAGGTACGAGCCTGAGCGTCCGGGCTACTTCTTCGCGCGGTACCACCGGATGAGCGCGTCGGTGGACGAATCCTCCTGCGGCTCAGGCTCTTCGGCGGAGGTCAGCAGCGGGGCCAGCGCCAGCGCCTGCTGCTTGCCCAACTCGACGCCCCACTGGTCGAAACTGTCGATGCCCCAGATGGTGCCCTCGACGAACACCTGGTGCTCGTAGAGCGCGATCAACTGGCCGACGACCGACGGCGTGAGCCGCGGCGCGAGGATGGTGGTGCTCGGCCGGTTGCCCGGCATCACCTTGTGCGGCACCACCTTCGGGTCGGTGCCCTCGGCCGCGATCTCCTCGGCGGTCTTGCCGAAGGCGAGCACCTTGGTCTGGGCGAACAGGTTGCTCATCAACAGATCGTGCATGCTGCCGGTGCCGTCGCGGGTCGGCAGATCGTCGGTGGGCCGGGCGAATCCGATGAAGTCCGCGGGGATGAGGCGGGTGCCCTGGTGCAGCAGTTGATAGAAGGCGTGCTGGCCGTTGGTTCCCGGCTCGCCCCAGAAGATCTCGCCGGTGGAGGTGGTGACCGGGCTGCCGTCGGCGCGCACCGACTTGCCGTTGGACTCCATCGTGAGCTGTTGCAGGTACGCGGGGAAGCGGGCCAGATCGTTCGAGTACGGCAGCACCGCACGGGATTCCGCGCCGAAGAAGTTCGAGTACCAGACGCCGAGCAGGCCGAGCAGCACCGGCGCGTTCGCGTCCAGCGGCGCGTGCGCGAAATGCTCGTCCACGGCGTGCATTCCGGCGAGGAACTCGGCGAAGCGCGCCTTGCCGATGGTCGCCATCACCGAGAGGCCGATGGCGGAGTCGACCGAGTAGCGGCCGCCGACCCAGTCCCAGAAGCCGAACATGTTGGCGGTGTCGATGCCGAACTCGGCGACCTTCTCGGCGTTGGTCGAGACGGCGACGAAGTGTTTGGCGACGGCGTCCTCGCCGAGCGCGCCGACCAGCCAGCGCCGGGCCGCGGTCGCGTTGGTCAGGGTCTCCAGCGTGGAGAAGGTCTTGGAGGCGACGATGAACAACGTTGTCGCGGGGTCGAGTCCGTCGAGCTGGGCGACCAGGTCGGCCGGGTCGACGTTGGAGACGAACCGGGCGTCGACGCCCGCGTCGGCGTAGTGCCGCAGCGCCTGGTACACCATCACCGGCCCGAGGTCGGAGCCGCCGATGCCGATGTTGACCACGGTGCGGATGCGCTCGCCGGTCACGCCGCGCCACTCGCCCGAGCGCAGCGCGTCGGTGAACTCGCCCATCCGCCGCAGCACCTCGTGCACCTCGGCGCCCGCGTCGGCGCCGTCCACGGTCAGCGACTCGCCCTCGGGCAGGCGCAGCGCGACGTGCGTGACCGCGCGGTTCTCCGAGGTGTTGATGTGCTCGCCCCGCAGCATCGCGTCCCTGCGCTCGGCCACCCCGGCCTCCTGCGCCAATTCGACCAGCAGGTCCAGGGTTTCGCGGGTCATGCGATGCTTGCTGAAGTCGATGTGCAGATCCGCGACGTCGACGGTCAGCGCACGGCCCCGCTCGGGATCGTCGGCGAAGAGCTCCCGCAGGTGCCGACCCGCGATCCCCTCGAAGTGTTCCTGCAGTTTCCGCCAGGCCGCCGTCGCGGTGATGTCGCTGCTCACGCTCGCCGAGGTTACTCACCGCCCGGCGAGCGCGCACGGCAAACACCCCGCCGGAGTCGGTGAGAACCGCGGCGGCTCGGCCTACGCTGGCCTCATGGTGTCCGAACGCGAAGTTCTCGAATCCGTCCCGACGCAGCTGTGGATCGGTGGGCCCGTGGCCGCCACCGGCGGCGGCACGTTTCCGGTGCACAATCCGGCCACGGGAGAGGTGCTGACCCAGGTCGCCGACGCGAAGCCCGAGGACGCGGTGCGCGCCCTCGACGCGGCCGTCGCCGTGCAGGCGCAGTGGGCCGCGCGGCCCTCGCGGGAGCGCGGTGAGATCTTGCGCACCGTCTTCGAGCAGATCACCGCGCGCGCCGAGGAATTCGCACTGCTGATGACCCTGGAGATGGGCAAGGCGCTGCCGGAGAGCCGCAACGAGGTCAAGTACGGCGCGGAGTTCTTCCGCTGGTTCAGCGAGGAAGCCGTCCGGGTGCACGGGCGCTATCTGCACGCGCCGTCGGGCACCGGCCGGATCATGGTGCACAAGCAGCCGGTCGGGCCGTGCCTGGCGATCACGCCGTGGAACTTCCCGCTGGCCATGGGCACCCGCAAGATCGGGCCCGCGCTCGCGGCCGGCTGCACGATGATCGTCAAGCCCGCCTCGGCGACGCCGCTGACCATGCTGCTGCTCGCCAAGCTGTGCAGCGAGGCCGGGCTGCCGGACGGGGTGCTCTCGGTGATCACGTCGAGCAGCTCCGGCGCCGTGACCCAGCCGCTGCTCGACGACCCCCGGCTGCGCAAGCTGACCTTCACCGGGTCCACCGAGGTCGGCAAGAAGCTGGTGGAGAAGTCCTCGAACGGGCTGCTGCGCACCTCGATGGAGCTCGGCGGCAACGCGCCGTTCGTGGTGTTCGACGACGCGGACATCGACGCGGCCGTGCAGGGCGCCATGCTGGCGAAGCTGCGCAACGGCGGCGAGGCGTGCACCGCGGCCAACCGTTTCCACGTGCAGAACGGCGTGCTGGAGGAGTTCACGACCAAGTTCGTGGAGGCGATGTCCAGCGGCGTCACCCTCGGCCCCGGCACCGACCCCAACACCACCCTCGGCCCGCTGATCAACGAGGAGCAGCTCGACACGGTCAGCGAACTGGTCGAGGACGCCGTCGCGGCGGGCGCCGAGGTCCGGCTCGGCGGCAAGGCGCCGGGCGGGCCGGGCTGGTTCTACCCAGCCACCATCCTCAGCGGGGTTCCGCCGCAGGCCAGGATTCTGCGCGAGGAGGTGTTCGGTCCGGTCGCGCCGATCGTCGGCTTCGCCACCGAGGAGGAGGGCATCGCTGCGGCGAACGACACCGAATTCGGGCTGGTCAGCTACGTCTACACGCGCGACCTGGATCGCGCCCTGCGCGTCGCCGAGGGCCTGGAGTCCGGCATGGTCGGCGTCAATCGCGGCGTGATCTCCGACCCGGCGGCGCCGTTCGGCGGCGTCAAGGCGTCGGGCTTCGGTCGCGAGGGCGGCACCGAGGGCATCGAGGAGTACCTGTCCACCAAGTACATCGCCCTGAGCTGACCGGTGCGGTGGGCCTCCGGGCTCACCGCACCGAGATGAAACGACCGCCCCGGGGTGATGTACACCCGGGGCGGCCTGGGGAATGCGGTTGTCTAGCTATTGCCGCATGGGTCTGAGGCCGCATTGAGCGGCCGAGGTCAGGGACTTGTTCAGTGGCCGAGGCGGCCGCGGCCGAGGCGCAGCAGCAGCATGGCGAGCGTGTGGCCTTCCTGGCCGAGTTCGCTGAAGCGCTCGAGCACCTTCATCTCGCGGTTGTGCACGAGGCGGGGCCCGCCGGAGGCCATCCTGGTCCGGCCGATGATCCGGGAGATCTCCGTGCGACGCTTGATGGCGGCGAGGATCTCGGCGTCGAGGCGATCGATCTCCTTACGGAGCTTGTCGATCTCCGCGTCGCTCTGCGGCAGCGCCGATTCGGACCCTGTCGTCGTGGCGGGGGTGCTCATCATTCATCTCCTCGTGTCAGAACATGGATCGGTGGGTGAGCCGGGCTCGTTACCGATCGGTTCTTTCACCCTGAAACAGACCTGGTGGGGCCGTGAATTGTCCCCCCTGGACGGTACGCTCAGATATAGGTGCCGCGTTCACGATATCCGGTCGGTAACCGAAACCGATGTATCGCGCGGGCGCTCGTCATGTCGCCAGTCTGCCACGGGCCGGTAGGTATGCAAAACATTTGGTTTTGTGAAAATGCTGAGAAGCGGGGCGCGCCGCCTGCCTGCGGCAGTTCACCCTCCGTTCGCCGCCGCGGTACCGAACCGCAATCGAGTCGACCCGGGGCTTCATCTCTGTCGGTGCCCGCCGGTAGCGTGGATGGGCGATGGACATCACGGTGGCTCCCCAGACGCAGGCCGGTCGCGCCCGGCAGCCGGATTCGACACAAACTCCGCAGGTCACCGGTGGTAACACCGTGATGGCGGGCGGGCAGGCCGAGGAGGTGCGTGCGGTGCGGGAAACGCGGCCGTCCGCTGTCCCCGAGCCGCCGCCGTCGACCACCGACCTAGAGCAGCGGCGTGTCGAGCGGGAGCGTCGGCGCGCCGAGGAGGCCGAGCACCTGCTCGACGGCCTGAACCCGCAGCAGCGGGCCGCCGTCGTGCACAGCGGCGCGCCCCTGCTCATCGTGGCGGGCGCTGGCTCGGGCAAGACCGCCGTGCTCACCCGGCGCATCGCCTACCTGCTCGCCGCCCGTGGCGTGACGCCGGGCCAGGTGCTGGCGATCACGTTCACCAACAAGGCCGCCGCGGAGATGCGGGAGCGGGTGAGCGGGCTCGTCGGCCCGCGCGCGAACAACATGTGGGTCTCCACATTCCACTCCAGCTGCGTCCGCATCCTGCGCATGCAGGCCGCCCTGCTGCCCGGCCTGAATTCGAATTTCTCCATCTACGATGCCGACGATTCGCGGCGCCTGCTCACCATGATCAGCCGCGACTTCGACATCGACACCAAGAAATACACGGCGCGGCTGCTGTCGACGGCCATCTCGAATCTGAAGAACGAACTGATCGGGCCGCAGCAGGCGGTCGCCGACGCCGAATCGGACGACACCGAGCTGCCCACCCTGGTCGCCCGCGTCTACACCGAGTATCAGCGGCGGCTGCGCGCGGCCAACGCGCTGGACTTCGACGACCTGATCGGCGAGACGGTGGCCCTGCTCCAGCAGCATCCGCAGGTCGCCGAGTACTACCGCCGGCGGTTCCGGCACGTGCTGGTCGACGAGTACCAGGACACCAACCACGCCCAGTACGTGCTGGTGCGCGAGCTGGTCGGCCATCACCGGGCCGACCGCGGCGAGGACGAGGCGCCGCCGAGCGAGCTGTGCGTGGTCGGCGACGCGGACCAGTCCATCTACGCCTTCCGCGGCGCGACCATTCGCAATATCGAGGAGTTCGAGCGCGACTTCCCGGACGCGGAAACCATTCTGCTGGAACAGAACTACCGCTCCACCCAGCACATCCTGTCCGCCGCCAACGCGGTGATCTCGCGCAACGAGAACCGGCGCGACAAGAAGCTGTGGACCGACTCCGGCGAGGGCGACCTGATCACCGGTTACGTCGCCGACAACGAGCACGACGAGGCCGCGTTCGTCGCCCGGGAGATCGACAAACTGGTCGACCAGGGCGAGGCCAACTACGGCGACGTCGCGGTGTTCTACCGGACCAACAACAACTCCCGCGCGCTGGAGGAGATCTTCATCCGGATGGGGCTGCCGTACAAGGTGGTCGGCGGCGTCCGGTTCTACGAGCGCAAGGAGGTGCGCGACATCGTCGCCTACCTGCGCGTGCTGGAGAACCCCGACGACGCGGTGAGCCTGCGCCGGATCCTGAACACTCCGCGCCGAGGCATCGGCGATCGGGCCGAGGCGTGCGTCGCGGTGCACGCCGACCAGCGCGGCATCGGTTTCGCCGCCGCGCTGCGGGACGCGGCCGACGGCAAGGTCGCGCTGCTGAATACCCGGGCGCAGCGGGCGATCGCCGGCTTCCTCGACCTGCTCGAGGAGATCAGGGCGGCGGGCGTGCAGGAGGATCTCGACTTCCCCGACGTCGGCAACGTGGTCGACGCGGTGCTCGAGCGTACCGGCTACCGGGCCGAGCTGGAGGCGTCGGACGACCCCCAGGACGGCGCCCGGCTGGACAACCTCAACGAGTTGGTCAGCGTCGCACGGGAATTCAGCTCGGAGGCGCACAACAACGCGGAGGCGGCCCGGCAGGAGGGGCTGCTGCCGGAGGTGGCCGAGGGCGAGCCCGATCCGGGGTCGCTCGCCGCGTTCCTCGAGCGGGTCTCGCTGGTGGCCGACACCGATCAGATCCCGGACGAGGGCACCGGCGTGGTCACGATGATGACCCTGCACACCGCCAAGGGCCTCGAGTTCCCCGTGGTGTTCGTGACCGGCTGGGAGGACGGTCAGTTCCCGCACATGCGCGCGCTCGGCGACCCCACCGAGCTGGCCGAGGAGCGCCGGCTCGCCTACGTCGGCATCACCAGGGCGCGCAAGCGGCTGTACCTGACCCGCGCGGTGGTGCGCTCCGGCTGGGGGCAGCCGGTGTCCAACCCGGAATCCCGCTTCCTGCAAGAGATTCCGGATCACCTGATCGACTGGCGGCGGCTGGAGCCGACGGGGTCCTCGGCGACCCGAGGCCTGCGCAGGCGCGGCGACGACGACCGGATGGAGCGCGACT
This sequence comes from Nocardia tenerifensis NBRC 101015, assembly GCF_000308715.1. Lineage (GTDB taxonomy): Bacteria > Actinomycetota > Actinomycetes > Mycobacteriales > Mycobacteriaceae > Nocardia > Nocardia tenerifensis. The sequence goes on along the minus strand of NZ_BAGH01000358.1, from coordinate 3,122 downwards.
GGACGCGCGGTGACGGCTGGTCCGAGCCGCGTCCCGGCGTCCGCGGAGACCGTGGGCCACGCCGCCCCGCGCCCGGCGGCGGGGGCAAGAACAATGCCAATCTCGTTCTCGCCGTGGGCGATCGCGTCAGCGACGACAAGTACGGGCTTGGCAAGGTGATCGCCGCGGACGGGTTCGGCCCGCTGGCCACGGTGACCATCGACTTCGGCACCGCAGGCAAGATCCGCCTCATCCCGCAGTACAGCAGGACACTGGTGAAACTCTGATTCGGTAGGGATCGATCATGGACACGGTGGCGCAGCACGTCCTCTGGTTGCTTCCGGCGCTCTGGCTCGGCATGGTGCTGGCCATCTCGTTCCTGGAGGCGCCGCTGAAGTTTCGGGCGCCCGGGGTGACCGTGGCGCTCGGTCTCGGCATCGGGCGGTTGGTGTTCCGGGCCTTGAACACCGTCGAGGCCGTGCTGGCCGTCGCCCTGGTGCTGGCGGCGCTGGTGGTCGGGCCCGCCGGAGGCGCCTGGGCATGGCTGGTCGTCGCCGTGGTGCTGCTTGCTGCACAGATCCTGCTCGTGCGGCCGCCGTTGAGCCGGCGCGCTGATCGAGTGCTGGCGGGGGAGGAGTTGCCGCGCTCGCACGCGCACTTCTGGTACATCGGGTTGGAAGTGGGCAAGGTCGTCGCGCTGATCGGGTTGGCGATCGCGGCAGCTCCTTAGGCGAGGACTGCGGTGGCAGGACGATCGAAGCCTTGTTCAGCCGCGTAGTCGCAGCATCTGCGCGGAGGTTGGTCGAGGTTGTCGCGTTGTTCGGGTTGGTTACGACGTAGGCGGCTACTGAGATCGGTGCGGCCGCAGGATGGTCGAAGTCTCGTTCAGCCGCGCAGTAGCAGCATCTGCGCGTCGGCTGGTCGAGGCCGTTGCGTTGTTCGGGTTGGCCACGGCGGCAACGACGTAGGCAGCTACTGAGATCGGTGCGGCCGCAGGATGGTCGAAGCCTTTGCGCCGCGCAGTTGCAGCACCTGCGGTACATCGGCTGGAGGGCGTCGAAGTTTGTCGCGTTGAGGCGAGTTGGCGTTCGCGGTGGCCCCGTGGTCGGCCACGAGATCAGCGTGGCAGCAGGAAACCGTGTTCAGCCGTGTAGCGAACCGTCTGCGATCATCGGCTTGGAGGGCGGTCGCAGGTTGTCGCGTTGAGCGGGCGGACGTTCGCGGCGGCCAGGTGGCCAGCCCACTAGTGTCGGCGCGGCAGTAGGTCGGTCAGGGCCTCGTCGAGGGTGGGGAAGCGGAAGGTGAAGCCGCTGCGGCGCAGCACCTCCGAGGTGGCGTGCCGACCCGTCAGTCCGAGCGCCGGATCGCTGCGCAGGACTACCGCGCCGAGCTTCAGGATCGCCGTGGGCGTCGGCGGGGCGGGTGGGCGGCGCAGGTGCCTGCGCAGGGCGGCCATCAGTTCTCGGTTGCGCACCGGAAAGTCGGTGGCCGCCACCAGGATTCCGTCTGGCAGCGTGACCTGTGGGTCGAGGCCGAGCGCGGCGCGCACGATGGCCAGCCAGTCCTCGACGTGAATCCAGCTGAACCACTGGTCGCCCGGGCCGACGCGCCCGCCGAGGCCCGCCTTGGTGAGCTGGCCGAGACGTTTCAGCGCGGGCGCCTGCGGGTCGAGCACGATCGAGGTGCGCAGAATGGTCGAGTGCGCGGCGTTCGCGCCTTCGAAAGCTCGCTCCCAAGGCTCGGCCACCCCCGTCATCTGCGGCAGCCCCGTCGGCACCGGAGTCGTTTCGGTGCACCGGTTTTCGCCTGCGTCCGACCAGATCGCGGTGGTGCTCGCCTGCACCCAGTGATCGATGGGTCGGACGAGGCTAGCGGCGGCCTCGACCAGTGCGCGGGTGGAATCCACTCGGCTACGCCGTAATTCGGCGATATTGCGTTCGCTGGGTCGGCAGTCGACCAGCTTGCCCGCCAGGTTGACCACGGCGGCCGGACCCGGATTACGCAGTGCGTCAACCCAATTGGCTACAGATTTGCCGTCCCACTCCCTCTGCTCGAACGGCAGCCCCGGATCACGTCGCCGAGTGAGAATGATCACCCGATGGCCGCGACAGGTCAGATCGGCGGCAATATGTCTACCCAATGCACCTGTGCCACCAGCAATTACAGCAGTGAGCGCCGTCGCCGGCGGATCGATACCGGCCAGCTCGGCCAGTCGCGCGAAGCAGACGCGAGCGTCATTCTCCAGCAGTGCGCCGACGACCGCCCTGGCCACCGGGGCCGACGGCCCCGTGAAGGTAAGCCGCTGGCTGATCTCGGTCCCTCCATCACGCGGCACCAGCGTCCAGGTGAGCCGCATGCGCCCCGCAGGCTCCGGCTGTTCCAGGCTCAGCTCACGCCCCGGAACCAGCGTGCTGATAACAAACGGCGGCGCCGTCCGCCCATGCATCCCCGCCGTAACCCGCCCCCGCGGCAGGTAATCACCCGTGGTCCCCACCCCAACCGGCCCATGCAGCCGAACCGAGCCGACCCCCGGATTCCACTGCGGCCACCGCGTCAAATCCGCCACCACACCCCAAACGAGTTCCGTCGGCAGCGCAATGAACTGGGTGTACGTCGTTGTACGTGCCATACCTCCGACGCTAGCCCCCTCCCCGCCCGAACAATACGTGCGCATCATCACCCGGGCCCGCACCCCAACTATCGAGCAGAGTCAAATGGTGGCTGAATGATCTTCACCCGCAACCATTTGTCTCTGCTCGATCCTCCTGGGCGACCATTTGACTCTGCTGATCTTGAACGCGCGGCGCGCGTCGCTCCATGGGGCGCAGCGTCTGCTCGAATACTCCGGGCACGTCAGCGGTTCGGCGGACGTTCGGCGGTCCGCGTCGAACTTACTGCTGGGCCGCGTCGTCGACCTGAACAGGTTGCATGGCGACGTACGTCAGCGCACTCCATGGGCCGCAGCGTCCGGTCGCGTCCTCCGGGCGCGTCAGTGGTTCCACGGACGTTCGGCCGTCCGGGTCGAACCTGCTGATGGCCGGCTCTTCGAGGTAATCGGGCTGCACGGCGACGTATGCCAGCGCGCTCCGTGAGCAGAGTCAAATGGTGGCTGAATGATCTTCCTCCGCAACCATTTGACTCTG
>NZ_BAGH01000359.1 GCF_000308715.1 Nocardia tenerifensis NBRC 101015 | reverse complement strand
GTCACCGACACGACGCCCGACGAACTGGCGGCCGAGGTGGACACGGCGGTGCGCTACGGCTTCGACCTGTCCGCCGAGATTCCCGTGCGCGCCAGTGTGTTCCGGTGCGGGGCCGACGACTGCGTGCTCGTCTTGCTGATCCATCACATCGCGGGCGACGGCTGGTCCATGGCCCCGCTGCTGCGCGATCTGTCGGTGGCCTATGCCGCGCGCCTGGACGGCCGGGCGCCCGGCTGGGAGCCGTTGCCGGTGCAGTACGTGGATTACACGCTGTGGCAACAGGAATTGCTCGGGTCCGCGGCGGACCCGGACAGCGTGCTGTCGGAGCAGTTCGAGTACTGGCGGGCCGAGCTCGCCGAGCTGCCGGAGCAGCTGCGGCTGCCGACCGACCGGCCGCGGCCCCGGGTGGCCAGCTACCGCGGCGACGTGGTTGCCTTCGACATCGATCCGCTGCTGCGCGCCGAGGTCGAGCGGGTGGCCGCCCGCACGGGCGCGACCGTGTCGATGGTGTTGCAGTCGGCGCTGGCCGTGCTGCTGTTCAAACTCGGTGCGGGCGAGGACATTCCGATCGGCTCGCCGATCGCGGGCCGCACCGACGACGCCCTGACCGATCTGGTCGGATTCTTCGTCAACAGCTGGGTGCTGCGGACGCGGGTGGCCGCGGAGACGCCGTTCACCGACCTCGTCGGACAGGTGCGGTCAAAGGCGTTGGCGGGGTACGAGAATCAGGACATCCCGTTCGAATTGCTGGTGGAGCTGCTGAATCCGGCTCGCTCGGCGGCGCATCACCCGCTGTTCCAAGTGTCGCTGGCATTCCAGAACAACACCGCGCCGGCCTTGGAACTGCCGGGCGTTCGTTTCGAGCCCTACGGGGCCTCCATCGCGACCGCGCGGTTCGATCTGTTCTTCAATATCGCCGACGCGCCGGCGGGCCGGCCGTGGCAGGGCCTGGTCGAGTACGCGACCGACCTGTTCGACCGGTCCACGGTCGAGGCCATGGTCGCGCGGCTGGTGCGGATTCTGCGGCAGGTGGCGCAGGACCCCGGTACCGCGGTCGGATCCGTCGAGGTGCTCGACGCCGACGAGCGCGAGACGGTGCTGCGCCGGTGGAACGACACCGCGTTCGTGGTGCCCGAGGCCACCATCGTCGACTCGATCGACGCGCGGATCGCCGCGCGCCCGGACGCCACGGCGCTCGTCTGCGGCGACGAGGCGATCTCGTATCGGGAGCTCGGCGCGCGGGCCGATCGCCTTGCGGGGGCGCTGATCTCGCGCGGCGTTGGCCCGGACAGCGTGGTCGCCGTCGCCCTGCCGAGATCCGCCGACCTCGTCGTGGCGCTGCTCGGCGTGCTGCGGGCGGGCGGGGCGTACCTGCCGATCGATCCGGCGTATCCGTCGGATCGCTTGGCGTTCATCCTCTCCGACGCCGCGCCTGCCGTCGTCGTGACCGACGCCGCCACCGCGGACGTCTTGCCGCGGACCCCGGCGCCACACCTGTTCCTCGACGAAGCGACGGCGGAGGGTCGCGCGCCCGCTCGGGCCGTCCGGGTCGGTCCGGACAATCTGGCGTACGTGATCTACACCTCCGGCTCCACCGGTGTGCCGAAAGGCGTTGGCATCACGCACCGTAACCTCGCGAGCCTGACCTCACAGGCGTGGCCGCTCAAGGCCGACGACAGGGTCCTGGCGCACTCCTCGATCGCGTTCGACGGATCCACCTATGAGATCTGGCCGACGCTGGCCGCGGGCGCGGCCGTGGTGGTGACGCGCGAGGCCCGCTCCGATCTAATGGAGATCGCCGAGTCGGTGGCCGCGGAGTCGGTGACGAGGATGTTCTCGACGCCGCCGATGCTGTCGGCCCTGATCGATCACGCCGACTCCCTGCCGGACAACCCACTTCGCAGTATGCGGGCGGTCATCGTCGGCGGCGCGGAACTGACGGCGGATCTCGTCCGCAAGACGCGGACGAAGTGCGCCGGTGTCCTGTTCCTGAACGGGTACGGGCCGACCGAAACCACGGCCTGCGTCACCGTATACCACGTCGCGTCCGACGCCACCCCCGTCCCGATCGGGCATCCGCTGGGGAATGTGCGCTTGTACGTGCTGGATTCGCGGCTGCTGCCGGTTCCGGTCGGCGTCCCCGGCGAATTGTATGTCGCCGGTGCGCAACTCGGTCGCGGCTACCGTGGACGGGCGGGGCTCACCGCGGCACGATTCGTGGCCGACCCGTTCGATCCGTCCGGCGGCAGGCTGTATCGCACCGGCGACGTGGTGCGCTGGAATCGCGAGGGGCAGTTGGCGTTCGTCGGCCGGGCCGACGATCAGGTCAAGATCCGCGGCTTCCGCGTCGAACCCGGCGAGATCGAAAACCTGCTGGCGCAACATCCCTCGGTCTCGCGGGCGGTCGTGCTCGCGCGCGATACCGATAGCGGCAAACAGCTCATCGGTTACGTGGTCGCCGACCATTCCGTGCCGGGCGGCGCGGAACTCGACGGCGCGCAGGTGCGCGCGTTCGCGGCCGAGCGGCTGCCCGACTTCATGGTGCCCGCCGCGGTCGTCGTGCTCGACTCCGTGCCGCTCACGGCCAACGGAAAGGTCGACCCGGCCCGGCTGCCGGAGCCGGAGATCACCTCCGCGGCCCGGTATCGCGCGCCGCGCACCGACCAGGAGCGGATCCTCACCACGGTGTTCGCCGAGCTGCTCGGGCTGGACCGGGTGGGCGTCGACGACGGCTTCTTCGAGCTGGGCGGCGACAGCATCCGCTCGATCCAGGTGGTCTCGCGGGCGCGCGAGCTCGGGATCGAGATCAGTCCGCGCGAGGTGTTCGAGCATCAGACCGCCGCGTCGCTGGCCGCAGTGGCGGCCGGGCGCGAGGCCGCCACACCGATTCTGGCGGAGTTGCCCGGCGGCGCAGTCGGATGGCTGCCGCTGCTGCCCGCCGCTCGGTTCGTGCGCGAGCTCGGCGCGGGATTCGACAGCTTCGCGCAGTCGATGCTGCTGGAGCTGCCGGTCGGCATCGATCGAGCGGGCCTGGCGGCGACCTTGACCGCCGTCCTCGAGCGACACGAAGTGCTGCGGTCCCGCTTGGTCGATGACGAGCGGGGCGCCGGACTCGAGGTGGCCCCGGCCGATGCGGTGGACGTGGATCGCCTGCTGCGACGCGTCGAAATGCCCGCCGCCGAACGGGATTGGGACGAGCGGGCCTCGACGATAGCCACAGAGGTCCGCGCGGCGGCGCGGCGATTGGCCCCGGCGGCGGGGGTGATGATCCAGTTCGTGTGGTTCGACGCCGGCCCGGCCGAGGCGGGCCGACTCTCGATCGTCGCCCACCACCTGGTGATCGACGCCGTCTCGTGGCGAATCCTGCTGCCGGACTTGACTTCCGCGTGGCGCGACGCGGCGGCGGGCCTGACGCCGGTGCTGCCCGCGGCGGGGACCTCGATGCGCCGCTGGGCGCACGGCCTGGTCGAGCAGGCTGCCATGCCCCGCGTTGTCGATCAATTGCCTTGGTGGCGTTCGGTTCTGGACGAGCCCGAGCCCATGCTGGGTCGCCGGCCGCTGGATCCGGCGGTCGACGTGATGGCCACCGTCGAACAGGTGAGCATTCAACTCCCGGTGGCCGACAGCGAGGCGCTGTTGACGACGCTGCCCGCGGCGTTCCACGGCGGGGTCGAGGACGGGCTGCTGGCGGCCTTGGCGGCGGCGGTCACCCGCTGGCGCGACACCGGAGCCGAGAACGGAACCGACTCTGCCCGTGCGGAATCCGTGGTGATCCGCATGGAGGGGCACGGCCGCGAGGAGAACACCGTTCCCGGCGCCGATCTGTCGAGCACCGTCGGCTGGTTCACCAGCATGTACCCGGTGCGGGTAGCCGCGCGGGCCGAGTGGGATCAGCTGTGCGCGGGTGGTTCCGCCGCGGGCGCAGTGGTCAAGTCGGTCAAGGAGCAGCTGCGCGCGGTGCCGGACAAGGGCATGGGGTACGGGCTCCTGCGCTACCTCAACCCCGATACCGCCCTCGAGCTGCAACAGTTCTCGCCCGGCCAGATCGGGTTCAACTACCTCGGCAGGCTCACCGCCGCGGATCTGCTGCCGCAGCGGTGGCGCGGCGCCGGCTGGACGCCGGCCGGTGACGCGGGAAGCGCCGCGACCCCCGATCCGGCGATGCCCGCGCTGGCCGTGCTGGACGTCACCGCGATGGTGGTCGACGCCGGCGAAGGCCCTGTGCTGCAAGCGGTCCTGGCCGCGCCGACGGGCGTGCTGACGAAGTCCGAGACGGCGAGCCTCGCCGAACTGTGGCGCGACGCGCTGATCGGCCTGGCCCGGCACGCCGCGACTCCGGACGCGGGCGGCCTGACGCCGTCGGATCTGCCGCTGGTTCGGTTGGGGCAGAACGACATCGACGGTCTGGCGGCGCGGTATCCGGGGCTGGTCGATGTCTGGCCGCTGACGCCGATGCAGGCGGGCCTGCTGTTCCATCAGGCGCTCGCGGGTCCGGGCCTGGACGCGTACCACATGCAGGTGGTATTCGGGCTCGCCGGACAGATGGAACCCGAGCGGATGCGGGCCGCGGGACAGGGCCTGCTGGATCAATATCCGAATCTTCGGGTGGCGTTCACGCCCGGACCGCACGGCCAACCGGTTCAGGTGGTCGTCTCCGGGGTCGAATTGCCTTGGCGGGTAGTGGATCTGCGCCATCTCGACCAGGGTGATCGGGACGCGGCGGCGCAGCGGCTGCTCGCCGAGGACCAGCACGCGCACTTCGATATGGCGGCCCCGCCGCTGCTGCGCCTGACGCTGGTGTTGCTCACCGATGAGCGCTCGGAGCTGGTGCTCACCACCCATCACGTGCTGACCGACGGCTGGTCGCTGCCGCTGCTGATCCGGGAGCTGCTCGGCCGCTACGGCTCCGGCGCGCCGGTGGCGCAGCCGCCGAACTACCGCGAGTTCCTGAAGTGGTTGGGGGAGCAGGATGTCGAGGCGGGCGTGCGGGCGTGGCGACGCGAGCTCGACGGCGTCACCGAACCCACCCTGCTCGCGAGCAGCGTGCGCGGCACCGACGCCGCCGCCGAGGTCGAGCGGTTCGAGGTACCCCTGGTCGCCGAGATCGGTGCGGCCGTCACCAAGCGGGCCGGCGAACTCGGCGTCACGGTGAACACGGTCGTGCAGGCCGCCTGGGGCCTCGTGCTCGGCGCGGCGACCGGACGCCACGACGTGACCGTCGGCGCCACCGTGTCGGGCCGCCCGCCCGCGATACCCGGGGTGGACGCGATGATCGGCTTGTTCATCAATACCGTGCCCGTGCGGGTGCGCTTCGGCCCGCAGGACACCCTGGCCGAACTGCTCACCGATCTCCAGGCGCGGCAGACGGCGCTGCTCGACCACCACCATGTCGGCCTGAGCGAGATCCACCAGGCCGTAGGCGTTTCCGTGCTCTTCGACACGCTGATCGCGTTCGAGTCCTACCCCGTGGACCGCGCGGGGATCGCGGCGGTCACCGGGGCGAGCAGCCTCGAGATCACCGAGCTGCGCCCGAATGCCGCCACGCACTACCCGCTGACGGTCATCGCGGGCACCGAGCCGACGTTGACGCTGTACCTCGAGTACCGCACCGACGACATCGGTCGGGCCGACATCGAGGCGATGGCCGGGCGGCTCGGGCGCATTCTGCGGCAGATCGTGGCCGACCCGGCGGCACCGGTGGCCGCGGTCGACCTGCTCGGCACCGACGAACGAGAAATGGTGCTGCGCAAGTGGAACGACACCGCGCGCGAGGTCGCCGACACCACCGCCGTCGGTCTGTTCGAGGCGCAGGTCGCCCGAACGCCGGACGCGACCGCCCTGGTTTTCCGGGACAGGGCGGTGTCGTATCGCGAGCTCGACGACCGCGCCACTCGGTTGGCGCGGGTACTGGCGTCGCGTGGCGTGGGCTCGGACAGCATCGTCGCGGTCGCGCTGCCGCGCTCGACGGAGTTGATCGTGGGCTTGCTCGCGGTGTGGAAGGCGGGCGGCGCGTATCTGCCGATCGACCCGGCGTATCCGTCGGATCGCCTGGCCTTCATCCTGTCCGACGCCGCGCCGGTCGTCGTGGTGACGGACCGCGCCACCGCGAGCATCCTGCCCGACACCGCGGCACCGCTGTATCTGGACGCGCTCGAACACGATGCGGGAGCGGAACTCTCCGGCGTCTCGCCGAGGCCGCGGAATTTGGCATACGTGATCTACACGTCCGGCTCGACCGGGGTGCCGAAAGGCGTTGGCGTCACCCATCGCAACGTGGTGAACCATGTGTCGCAGGGCTGGTTGACCGGCCCCGCCGAGCGCGTGCTCGTGCACTCGTCGATGGCCTTCGACGCCTCGACCTATGAGATGTGGGCGGCCCTGTGCGCGGGCGGCGGACTGGTGCTGGCGGGTGAATTGCGTTCGGACCCGCGCGAAATGCTCGAACTGGTCGCGAACCACTCGGTGACAAGGCTTTTCGCCACCCCGGCGCTGCTGGCCGTGCTGCTCGACTACGCGGAAACATTGCCGGGCAATCCGTTCGAGGGCGTCGCGCAGGTGATCGCCGGCGGCGCGGAGCTGTCCTCGGCGCTGGTGCGGCGGGTGCGGGCCACGGCCGCGGACGTCGAGGTGACGAACGGCTACGGTCCGACCGAGACCACGGTGTTCGCCACGACCTTCCCCGCGGACGCGGACGCGGCGGGCTCGGTGCCGATCGGGCGGCCCCTGGCGAATATGCGGACGTACGTGCTGGATTCGTGGCTGCGACCGGTCCCGATCGGCGTAGCCGGTGAGTTGTACGTGGCCGGTGCGCAGTTGGCGCGCGGCTATCAGGGCAGGCCGGGCCTGTCGGCGTCACGGTTCGTCGCCGACCCGAACGATCCGGCGGGCGGGCGGTTGTATCGCACCGGCGACGTGGTGCGCTGGACCCCTGAGGGCGCGCTGGAGTTCGTCGGGCGCGTCGATGATCAGGTCAAGATCCGCGGCTTCCGCGTCGAGCCCGGCGAGATCGAAACCATACTGGCGCAACACCCCTCGGTCTCCCAGGCGGTGGTCGTCACCCGCGACACCGGGACCGGCGGCAAGCAGCTGATCGGCTACGTGGTGGCCGAGCAGGCCGACGGCGGACAGGTCCACGAGTTCACGGCCGAGCGACTGCCCGACTTCATGGTGCCGACGGTCGTCATGGTGATCGACGCGATGCCGTTGACCGCCAACGGCAAACTGGACCGCAAGGCCCTGCCCGATCCGGAGGTCGGCTCGACGCGGCGGTACCGCGCGCCGGTCTCGGCGGCCGAGGGCGTGCTGGTCTCGGTCTTCGCCGAGGTGCTCGGACTGGATCGAGTCGGCGTGGACGACAGCTTCTTCGAGCTGGGCGGCGACAGCATCCGGTCCATCCAGGTGGTGTCGCGGGCGCGTGAGCTGGGCGTGGAGATCAGCCCGCGCGAGGTGTTCGAGCACCGGACAGCCGCGGCGCTGGCCGCGGCGGCGAGCGGGCGCGAGGTGGCCGCGCCGGTGCTCGCGGAGCTGCCCGGCGGCGGGACCGGCTGGATGCCGTTGCTGCCGGTGGCGCGCTTCGTGCGCGAATTGGGCGGCGGCTTCGACAGTTTCACGCAGGCGATGGTGCTCGACCTCCCGGTCGGCATCGACCGGGCGGGCCTGGTGGCGACATTGTCGGCGGCGCTCGACCGGCACGACGTGCTGCGGTCGCGGCTCGTCGACGACGAGCGCGGGGCCGGGCTAGACGTGGCGCCCGCGGGTTCGGTGGACGTGGATCAGCTGGTGACCCGGGTGTCGTTGGCGCAGAACGCGGATGCGGCCGGCGTGGTGATGTCGGAGATGGCGAACGCGGTGGGGCGGTTGGCGCCCGGCGCGGGCATCATGGCGCAGTTCGTGTGGTTCGACGCCGGGCCGGACGAGGCCGGTCGACTGGCCGTGGTGGCGCATCATCTGGCCGTGGACGGCGTCTCGTGGCGAATCCTGTTGCCGGACTTGGCGACCGCCTGGCAGGAGGTGTCCGCCGGACGGACGCCGGTGCTGCCGCGGACGGGAACCTCGCTGCGCCGGTGGGCGCACGGACTGGTCGAGCAGGCGGCCCGCCCGCAACGGGTGGCGGAGTTGGCCTGGTGGCGTTCGGTTCTCGACGGACCCGATCCGCTGCTCGGCAGCAGGCCGCTGGACTCGGCGGTCGACGTCGCGGCCGGCGTAGGCCACGCCCTCGTCCGTATTCCGGTGCCCGACACCGAGACACTGCTCACCACGCTGCCCGCGGCCTTCCACGGCGGGGTCGAGGACGGGCTGCTGGCCGCCTTGGCGACGGCCGTGCGCCGCTGGCGCGAGCGCCGGGGCGTGCGCGAGGAGTCGGTGCTGATCCGGCTGGAGGGGCACGGCCGCGAGGAGGACACCGTGCCCGGCGCCGACCTTTCGACGACGGTCGGCTGGTTCACCAGCATGTTCCCGGTGCGGGTGCGCGCGTCCGGCGCGGACCGGGCCGAGCTGCGCGCCGGCGGGCCGGCCGTCGGCGCGCTGGTCAAGACGGTGAAGGAGCAGCTGCGGGCGGTGCCGGACAAGGGCATGGGCTACGGGCTGCTGCGCTACCTCAATCCCGAGACGGCCCCAGTGCTGCAAGGGTATTCGGCCGGGCAGATCGGCTTCAACTACCTCGGCCGGTTCACCTCGACCGACCTGCTCCCGCAGCGGCTGCGCGGCGCGGGGTGGACGCCCTCGGTCGACGCGGAACAGCTGACCACGCCGATGGATCCGGCGCTGGGGTCGACGCCCGCGATGGCCGCCCTCGATGTCAACGCGATCGTCCTCGACACCGGCGAGGGACCGGTGCTGCAAGCCGTCTTCGCCTCGCCCACAGCGATTATGGCCGAAGCCGAACTCCAGGAGCTGGCCGAGCTGTGGCACGAGGCGGTCGACGGGCTCGTCGCGCACGTCGCGGCGGGCGGCGGCGGCCTGACCCCGTCGGACGTGCTGGCGGACCTGGATCAAAGCGATCTCGACACGCTGGAGCAGCGGTATCCGGGGCTCACGGATGTGTGGCCGCTGACGCCGATGCAGTCGGGGCTGCTGTTCCATCAGGAACTGGCCGGCTCGGGCTTCGACGCGTACCACATGCAGCTCGTGCTCGGGCTGGTCGGCGAGGTGGACGTCGAGCGCATGCGGTCGGCCGGGCAGGGACTGCTGGATCGGTACGAGAACCTGCGCGTCGCGTTCGTCACCGATCGCCGCGGCGACACGGTGCAGGTCGTGCTCGACGAGGTGGAATTGCCCTGGCGCGTAGCGGATCTGCGTGAGCTTCCGGCGGACGAACGAGAAGCGGCGCTCGAGCGGCTGCTCGCCGAGGACCGGGACGCGCACTTCGATATGGCGGTGCCGCCGCTCATCCGGTTGATGGTGGTGCGGACGGGTCCGAACCGCTCCGAGCTGGTGCTCACGGCGCATCACGTCCTGCTGGACGGGTGGTCGTTGCCGCTGCTGATCGTGGATCTGCTCGGTGCGTACGGCGGATCCGGCGCGCCCGCGCCGGCCGCCGAGTACAAGCACTTCCTGAAGTGGTTGGGGGAGCAGGACTCCGGCGCTGGCGTACGGGCGTGGCGTCGAGAACTCGACGGCGTGCACGAGCCGACGCTGCTCGCCGACGGCGCGCGCGCCACCGAGGCCGCGAGGCTGCCCGAGGTGATGCGCGTCGAGGTGCCGCTGTCGCCGGACACGGTCACCGCGCTGACCCGGCGCTCGACGGAGCTCGGGGTCACCCTGAGCACCGTCGTGCAGGGCGGCTGGGGGATTCTGCTCGCGGCGGCGACGGGCAGCCACGACGTGGTCACCGGCGCGACCGTGTCGGGCCGCCCGCCGGAGATCGCGGGCGTGAACTCGATGGTCGGTCTGTTCATCAACACCGTGCCCGTCCGGGTGCGCTTCGGCCCGGCCGACACGCTGACCGACCTGCTGACCGACCTGCAGGCCCGGCAGACGACCCTGCTCGATTACCACCACGTCGGCCTGAGCGAGATCCATCGGGCCGTCGGCGTGCAGACCCTCTTCGACACCCTCATCGCGTTCGAGTCGTATCCGGTGGACCACGCCGGCATCGGGGCCGTCGCCGACACCGGCGGCCTGGCGATCAGCGACTCGCGCCCGAACGCGCCGACGCACTACCCGCTGACGGTCATCGCGAACACCGCCCCGACCCTCACGCTGCAATTCGAGTACCGCCCCGATACTTTCGACCGGCCGAGCGTCGAGGCGATGGCCGAGCGGCTGGCCCGGATCCTGCGGCAGGTGGCTACCGACCCGGACGCCCCGGTGCGCTCGATCGATCTCCTCGGCTCGGACGAGCGGGAGCTGGTCCTGCACCGGTGGAACGCCACGGCCGCCGCGATCGAGCCTGGCCGCACCCTGGTGGGAATGTTCACGGCCCAGGCGGCCGAGACGCCGGCGGCGGTGGCCCTGCTCGAGGGGGACACCGAGGTGACGTATCGGGAACTCGCTCATCGAGCGGATCTCCTTGCCGGGGAGCTGATCTCGCGCGGCGTCGGACCCGACAGCGTCGTCGCCGTCGCGCTCCCGCGCTCGGTGGAGCTGATCGTGGCGTTCGTCGCGGTCCTGCGGGCGGGCGGCGCGTACCTGCCGATCGATCCGGCCTACCCCTCGGAACGGCTGGCGTTCATCCTGACCGACGCCGCTCCGGTCGTCGTGCTGACCGGCCGGGCCACGGCGAACCTCCTGCCCGACACCGCGATTCCGCATCTGCACCTGGACAGCCTCGAGCTCACCGAGGCGGCGGCGCGCGACCACCTGGCCGAGGTCAGGCCGCACAATCTCGCGTACCTGATCTACACCTCCGGGTCGACCGGTGTGCCCAAAGGCGTTGCCGTTACCCACCACAACGTGGCGAACTTGGTGAGCCAGCGGTGGTCGACCGGGCCGCGCGAACGCGTGTTGATGCACACGTCGGTGTCGTTCGACGTCTCGACCTACGAGATCTGGCCGACGCTGTGCGGCGGCCATACGCTGGTGCTCACCGGCGAATTGCGTTCGGACCCCGCCGAAATGGTGGAGTTGATCGAGTCCAGGTCGGTGACGCGGGTGTTCTCGACCCCGGGGCTGCTGCCCGCTCTGCTCGATCGGGCCGAGACCGCGCCGGGCCGCCCGCTGCGGTCCCTGGCCCAGGCGGTCGTCGGCGGCGCGGAGGTGACCACCGCGCTGGCGCGGCGGCTGTGGGCCGTCGCGCCCGAGATCGAGATCGTCAACGGGTACGGACCCACCGAGTCCACGGTGTTCGCGACGGTGAGCGTCGCCGACCCCGGCTGGACGGACGGGTCGGTGCCGATCGGTCGTCCACTGACCAATGTGCGGGCCTTCGTGCTGGATTCGTGGTTGACGCCGGTCCCGGTCGGGGTCGCGGGTGAGCTGTATCTGGCCGGAGCCCAAACGGCCCGTGGCTATTTCGGCCGCGCGGCGTTGACGGCCGCCCGGTTCGTGGCCGACCCGTTCGATCCGTCCGGCGGCAGGCTGTACCGCACCGGCGACGTGGTGCGCTGGAATCGCGAGGGGCAGTTGGAGTTCCTCGGCCGGGTCGACGACCAGGTCAAGATCCGCGGCTTCCGCATCGAGCCCGGCGAGGTGGAACGGGCGCTCGCACAGCATCCTTCGGTCTCGCGGGCGATCGTGATCGCGCACGACACCGGCGACGGCGGCAAGCAGCTGATCGGCTACGTGCTGGCCGAGCGCGACGGCGACCGGCCGGACGGGCACGAGGTGCGCCGGTACGCCGCGGAGCGGTTGCCGGAGTACATGGTGCCCGCGGCGGTGCTGGTGATCGACTCGGTGCCGTTGACGGTGAGCGGGAAGCTCGACGTCCGGGCGCTGCCCGCCCCGGAGTTCGCCTCCTCGGCGCGGTACCGCGCGCCGCGCGGCGACGACGAGCGGGTGCTGGCCGAGCTGTTCGGCGAGGTGCTCGGCCGCGATCGAATCGGCGTGGACGACAACTTCTTCGAGCTCGGCGGCCACTCGCTGCTGGCGACCCGGCTGGCCAGCCGGATCAGGGCGGTGCTCGGCGTCGAGGTGCCGATCCGGGCGGTCTTCGACGCGCCGACGGTCGCGCAGCTGGCGACCCGGCTCGACGCCGACGTGCAGCTGCGTCCCCCGCTGGCGGTGCGGTCGCGGCCGGACGTGGTTCCGGCGTCGTACGCGCAGCGGCGGCTGTGGTTCATCCACCGGCTGGAGGGGCCGTCGGCGACCTACAACATCCCGCTCGCGGTGCGCATGCGCGGGCTGGACGTGACCGTCCTGCGCGCGGCGATCGGCGACGTGATCGCCCGGCACGAGAGCCTGCGCACCGTCTTCGCCGAGGCCGACGGCCTGCCCGCGCAGCGGGTGCTCGACCCGGCCTCGGTCGAGGATCCCGTGGTCGTCACCGACGCGGAACCCGCCGAACTCGATGCGGCGGTGGCCGGGGCCGTGCGCTACGGATTCGACCTGTCCAGCCAGATTCCGTTGCGCGTCACGGTGATTCGTCCGGGCACACAGGACTGTGTGGTGGTCCTGGTGGTTCACCACATCGCCGGGGACGGCTGGTCGATGGCGCCGCTGCTGCGGGACCTGTCGGTGGCCTACGCCGCCCGGCTCGGACACCGGGCGCCGGAGTGGGAGCCGCTGCCGGTGCAGTACGTGGATTACACGCTGTGGCAACAGGATCTGCTCGGCTCGGCCGACGATCCGGCGAGCCTGCTGTCGCGGCAGTTCGAGTACTGGCGCGGCGAACTCGAGGGCTTGCCCGAGCAGTTGCGCCTGCCGACCGATCGCCCGCGCCCCCGGGTGGCGAGTTACCGCGGCGACATGGTGCTGTTCGACATCGACGCGGAACTGCGCGCCGGGGTGGAGCGGCTGGCGGCCCGCGAGGGCGCGACGGTGTCGATGGTGTTGCAGTCGGCGCTGGCCGTGTTGCTGTTCAAACTCGGTGCGGGCGAGGACATTCCGCTCGGCTCGCCGATCGCGGGCCGCACCGACGAGGCGCTGGCGGACCTGGTCGGCTTCTTCGTCAACACCTGGGTGCTGCGGACGCGGCTGTCGCCGGGCGCGGCGTTCACCGAGGTGCTCGGCCAGGTCAGGTCGAAGGCCCTGGCCGCGTACGAGAACCAGGACGCGCCGTTCGAATTGCTGGTGGAGCTGCTCAACCCGACCCGCTCGGCGGCCCACCACGCGCTGTTCCAGGTGACCTTGGCGTTCCAGAACAACAGCCTGGCCAACCTCGAGCTGCCCGGCGTCGGGTTCGAGCCCTACCACGCGTCGCTGGCCGCCTCGCGCTTCGACCTGTTCTTCAATATCGCCGACACGCCGGCCGGCCTGCCGTGGAACGGGCTCATCGAGTACGCGACGGAGCTGTTCGACCGGTCGACGGTGGAGGCGCTGGCGGCGCGGTTCGTGCGCGTGGTGCGGACCATCGCGACCGAACCCGATGCGGCGGTGGGCTCCATCGACGTGCTCGGCGCCGACGAGCGCGAGACGGTGCTGCGCCGGTGGAACGACCGGACGATCGAGTTGGCGCCGGACGGCACCCTCGTCGGGCTGATCGAGGCGCAGGCGGCTCGGACGCCGGAGCGGGTCGCGGTGGTCTGCGGGGACACCGAGGTGTCGTATCGGGAGCTCGACGCGCGCGCAGGCCGCCTCGCCGGAACGCTGAATTCCCTTGGCGTCGTGCCGGACAGCGTCGTCGCGGTCGCGCTGCCGCGATCGGTGGAGCTGATCGTGGCCCTGCTCGCGGTGCTGAAGGCGGGTGGCGCGTACCTGCCCATCGATCCGGCGTATCCGTCGGAGCGGTTGGCGTTCATCCTGTCCGACGCCGCGCCGGTCGTGGTCGTGACCGATCGCGACACCGCCGACGCCCTGCCGGACTCGTCCGTGCCGCGTCTGTATCTGGACGAAGCCGGGGCGGTGCACGGTGCGGCCGGCCCGGTGGTGCGGTCGCAGAACCTGGCATACGTGATCTACACCTCCGGCTCGACCGGTCGCCCCAAAGGCGTTGGCATCACGCATCGCAACGTGGTGAACCACGTGTCCCAGGGCTGGTTGACCGGTGATGCCGAGCGGGTGCTCGTGCATTCGTCCATGGCCTTCGACGCCTCCACCTACGAGATGTGGGCGGCACTGAGCGCGGGTGGCGGCCTGGTGCTGGCGCGCGAGTCGCGTTCGGATCCGGCGGAGATGCTCGAGCTGGTCGCGAAGCATTCGGTGACAAGGCTTTTCGCGACGCCGGCGCTGCTGTCGGTCCTGCTGGAGCGGGCCGAGGCGTTGCCAGGCAACGCGTTCGACGGGGTGACCCAGGTGATCGCCGGCGGTGCGGAGCTGTCCGGGGAACTGGTGCGCCGGGTCAGGGCCGTGGCCGCCGACGTGGAGGTGGTCAACGGCTACGGTCCGACCGAGACCACGGTGTTCGCGACGACTTTCGTCGCCGAGGCGGACACCGACGGCGCGGTGCCCATCGGACGCCCGCTGGGGAACATGCGGGCGTTCGTCCTGGACTCGGGCCTGCGGCCGGTCCCGGCCGGGGTCTCCGGCGAGTTGTACGTCGCCGGAGCGCAATTGGCGCGGGGCTACCGCGGCAGGCCCGGACTGACCGCGACGCGGTTCGTGGCCGACCCGTTCGACCCGACGGGCGGCCGGCTGTACCGCACCGGCGACGTGGTGCGGTGGACCCCGGCCGGCACGCTCGAGTTCGTCGGCCGCGTCGACGATCAGGTCAAGATCCGCGGCTTCCGGGTGGAGCCGGGCGAGGTGGAGAACGTACTTACCCAACACCCCTCGGTCGCCCAAGCCGTGGTGGTCGCACGGGAGACCGACACCGGCGGCAAGCAGCTGATCGGCTACGTGGTGCCCGAGCGCTCCGGCCCGGCCGTCGGCGAGGACGAACTGGTCGGCCAGTGGCTGCGCGTCTACGACGAACTCTATTCCGGCACAGACGAATCCGATAGCGCGGCGGACGAGTCCGGGGTGCCGTTCGGCGCGGACTTCGGCGGCTGGAACAGCAGCTATACCGGCGGCGCGATCCCGCTCGATCAGATGCGGATATGGCAGTCGGCCACGGTCGAGCGGATTCGCGGACTCGACCCGCGGCGCGTGCTCGAGATCGGCGTCGGCTCCGGCCTGCTGCTGTCGCAGGTGGCACCGGACTGCGAAGAGTACTGGGCGACAGACTTTTCCGCCGCCACCATCGACACCCTGCGGCGACGCCTCGGTGAGCTGAACGAGGACTGGACCGGCCGGGTGGAGCTGAGCGTGCGCAGCGCCGACCAGACAGCAGGGTTGCCGGAGAACCACTTCGACACCGTGGTGTTGAACTCGGTCATCCAGTACTTCCCCGGCGAGCAGTACCTGCGCCGGGTGCTCGAACGGGTGCTGCGGCTGCTGGCCCCCGGCGGCGCGGTGTTCCTCGGCGACATCCGGAACTTGGCGCTGCTCACGGAGTTCACCACCGCGGTCCAGATCGCGCGCAACGGCGGTGAGGACCCCGCGGCGGTCCTCGATCGGGTCAAGCGGGACATCGCCGCCGAGCAGGAGCTGCTGCTCGCGCCGGAGTACTTCCCGGCGCTGGCCCGCGTCCTCGACTTCGACGCCGTCGACGTCGAGCTCAAGCGTGGATACGCGGTGAACGAGTTGACGCGCTACCGCTACGACGTGGTCCTGCGCAAGTCCCCGGCGCGGGCGCTGTCGGTCGCCGAGACGCCGAGAGTCGAGTTCCGCGACCATGTTTGGCTGCGCGCGCTGCTGCGCGACCGTCACCCCGACGGTCTCCGGGTCACCGGGATTCCGCATGCCGGACTGACCGGTCAGCTCGAGGCCCTGCACCAGATCCGGGCGGGTCAGCCCGTGCCCGCCGAGGGCCAGATCGTCCCGCCCGCAGTCGGTTTCGAGGGCATAGTCGCCGACTACGCCGCGCGCCTCGACACGGGCCTGCTGCCCGAGGACCTGCACGTGCTCGGCGAGCGGTTCGGCTACACCACGGCGGTCACCTGGTCGACCACCGCGGGTCAAATGGACGCGATATTCCTCGACGCCGCGCGCGACCGCCCGCTGACCGGCGTGTACCTGACCGAGGGGTCGGTGGCCGAACCGGCGCGCTACGCCAACAGCCCGCAGGCCAGCCTGCTCGCCGCCGACGTGCGCCGGTGGGCCGGCGAGCACCTGCCGGAGTTCATGGTGCCCGCCACGGTGCTCGCGCTGGACAGCATGCCGCTGACCGCCAACGGCAAGATCGATCGCGGCGCGCTGCCCGACCCGGAGTTGTTGTCCGACAGCGAGTATCGCGGCCCGCGCACCGAGCGGGAGCGGGCGCTGGCGGGGTTGTTCGCCGAGATCCTCGGCCTCGACCGCGTCGGCATCGACGACGACTTCTTCGCCCTCGGCGGCCACTCGCTGCTGGCCACCCGGCTCACCAGCCGGATAAGGGCGGTGGTCGGCGTCGACGTCCCGGTCCGGGTGGTCTTCGACGCGCCGACCGTCGCCGAGCTCGCGGCCCGGCTCGATGAGGGCGGCGTCGGCGGCACGGACTTCGACCCGGTGCTGATGCTGAAGACCTCGGGTGCGCGCGAGCCGCTGTGGTGTCTGCCGCCGGGCGGCGGCCTCGGCTGGTTCTACCAGCATCTCGGGCGGGAGCTGCCCGATCGGCCGGTGTACGCCATCCAATCTCGCGGTTTGGACGGCGGCCCGACGGCGGGCTCCATGGCCGAGATGGTGGCGGACTACATCGATCGGATGCGGGCCATCCAGAGCGAGGGGCCCTACCACCTGATCGGCTGGTCGTACGGCGGCGTGGTCGCGCAGGCGATGGCCGCCGAATTGTCCAGGCGCGGAATCGAAGTGGGCTTCGTCGGCGTCCTCGACAGCGAGCCGCCGCAGGGCGCGGTCGCCGAGGCGGACATCACCGACGAGGAGGCCATGGCGGGCGTGCGGGCCTGGGCCGTCGACCGGTTCGGCGACCAGCTCGAGGCCCCGGTCATCCAGGAGCTGGTGGAGCGGCTGACGAAGGTGCTGGTCAACAACTGCCGGCTCTGGGAGGGCTACACCTCACCGTTCTACGACGGCGACCTGACCGTCTTCGGCGCCACCCTCGACGTGACGGGGAACCGGCGGGCCGACGTCGAGAGCGAGCTCGAACAGGCCTGGCGCTCCTACATCGGCGGCCGTATCACGGTGTTCGAGGTGGACTGCGCGCACGGCGACTTCGACCGCCCGGAGACCATGAGTCTGGTGGGCCGAGTGCTCAACGACCTCCTCTGATCGTGAGCCTCGGTCACGAGATGGCAGTATGGCCGGATGGACGTGCGCAGCAAGAACAACGTCGTGGTGCTCGGCCGAGCCGACGGCCCCACCGTCGTGCTCGCGCACGGTTTCGGGTGCGACCAGAACCTGTGGCGTCTGGTCGCACCCGCCCTGGCCGAGCGGTTCCGGGTGGTGCTGTTCGACCACGTCGGCTCGGGCAAGTCGGACAAGACCGCCTGGTCCGCCGAGCGGTATGGCACGCTCGACGGGTACGCCGCCGACGTGGTCGAGCTGTGCGCGGAGCTCGACCTGCGCGACGTCGTGCTCGTCGGGCACTCGGTCTCGGCGATGATCGCCGTGCTGGCCGCGGTGCGCGATCCGGAGCGGTTCGCCAAGCTCGTCCTGCTGACGCCGTCGCCGTGCTACATCGACGACGGCGACTACCGCGGCGGCTTCAGCCGGGCCGACATCGACGAACTGCTCGAATCGCTGGACAGCAACTACCTCGGCTGGTCGGCGGCGATGGGCCCGGTGATCATGGGCAACCCCGACCGGCCGGAACTCGGCGCCGAGCTGACCGAGAGCTTCTGCCGCACCGACCCGGCCATCGCCCGCGTGTTCGCGCAGACCACGTTCCTGTCCGACAATCGAGCGGACCTCGCGCGGGTCGCCGTGCCGTCGCTGATCATCCAGTGCCGCGAGGACGCCATCGCCCCGCCCGAGGTCGGTGCATTCGTGCGCGACCAGATCGCGGGCAGCACGCTGGTGACGCTGGACGCGACCGGGCACTGCCCGCAGCTGAGCGCGCCCGAGGCCACCACCGCGGCGATAACGGAGTTCGCGGCGGCGAGCCGGTCGTGATCCGGCAGGCCGACGACGACCGCGCGGGCGGCGGCGCCGACGAAGCGAATCCGGCCTTCTCGGCGTTGCTCGAGGACAGCGCCGAGGATCTCTACGAGCACGCCCCGTGCGGCTACCTCTCGACGCTGATGGACGGCACGATCGCCAAAATCAATGCCACCCTGCTGGATTGGCTCGGCTACCGCCGCGACGAGCTGGTCGGGCGCCGCCGGTTCACCGACCTGCTCAGCGTCGGCGGGCGGATCTACCACGAGACGCACATCGCGCCGTCGCTGAGCATGCACGGCGAGATCGGCGGCCTCGCACTGGAATTGAAGGCCGCCGACGGCAGCCGGCTGCCCGTGCTCGTGACGTCGGCGGTCAAGTCCGGCCCCGACGGCACGGCCCAGCTGATCCGCACCACGGTCTTCGACGCCCGCGACCGCCGCGCCTACGAACAGGAACTGCTGCGCGCCCGCCAGGACGCCGAGCGGGAGCGCGAACGCGTGCTGAAGCTCGTCACGACGTTGCAGCGCTCCCTGCTGCCGCCGACCCTGCCCGCCGTGCCGGGCCTGGAGGTCGCTGCCTACTACCACGCCGCGTCGGCCGACGAGGTCGGCGGCGACTTCTACGATCTGTTCCCGCTGACCGGCGGCGCGTGGGGATTCTTCCTCGGCGATGTGTCGGGCAAGGGCGCGTCCGCGGCGACGGTCACCTCGCTGGCCCGCTACACCCTGCGCGCCGCGGCGGCGGCCGGCTCGGATCCCGTTGCGGCGCTGTCGGTTCTGAACACCGTGCTGCGGCACGAGTACCGGGGGAGCGATCTGCGGTTCTGCACCGTCATCTACGGGCAACTGGTCCCGGACGACGGGGGCTGCGCGGTCACGCTCGCCAGCGGCGGTCATCCGCCCGCGGTGCTGCTCGGCGCGGCGGGCGGCGCGCGGTTTCTCGACACGCCCGGCGGGCAACTGGTCGGCGCGCTGGCCGAGGCGCATTTCGCCACCGTAGAATTCCGGCTCGACGCCGGTGACACCCTGCTGCTGTACACCGACGGGCTGACCGAGGCGCGCACCACCGGCTCGGTCCGGCACAGCGAGGAAGAGCTCCTCGACTTCCTCGGCCCGCTGGCCCCGACCACGGCGCCGGGTGTGATCGCCGCGGTGACCGGCCTGCTGGCCGGCTTCGGCGACGGCGTGGACGACGACACCGCACTGCTCGCGCTGAGCATCCCGGCGCATGGAGGTGGGTAGCCATGATCGACGAATTCTCCACCAGCACAAGGCCGATCACGAACGGCGTGGTGCTGCGTTTCGTCGGCGGACTCGACGCGACCGCGGCCCCCGCCGCGCGAGCGGCCATCGAGAACCTCGTCCTGCGACCGGGCGAGCGGCTAGTCGTGGACCTGTCCGGGCTGCTCTTCTGTGATTCGAGCGGCATCTCGATGCTGCTGGCGGCCCGCAACGCCGCGGCGCTCGCCCAGGCCGACATCGCGCTGGCCGCGGTGCCGAGCTACGTCTTGCGCACGCTCGCCCTGATCGGGCTGCACGGCGTCTTCGCCACCTACCCCACGCTGGACGACGCGGCCGAG
>NZ_BAGH01000360.1 GCF_000308715.1 Nocardia tenerifensis NBRC 101015 | reverse complement strand
GTGGTTCCTGAACCGGTTCGACAACCGCACCGCGGTCAACAACATCCCGGTCGCCATCCGGCTCACCGGCGAGCTCGATGTCGCGGCGCTCAACGCCGCCATCGGGGACGTGCTGGCCCGCCACGAGGCGCTGCGCACCGTCTATCCCGAGGTGGAGGGCACCGGCTACCAGCGTGTCCTGCCCATGTCGGAGGTGTCGTTCGCGGTGGCCGCCGAGCCGGTGACCGCCGAGGAGCTGCCCGCGCGGATCGTCGAGCTGGCGAGCACGCACTTCGACGTCACCCGCGAGATCTCCTTCCGCGCGAGCCTGCTCAGCGTGTCCGAGCGCGACCACGTCGCGGTGCTCGTCATGCACCACATCAGCGCCGACGGCTTCTCGCTGCGGCCGCTGCTGCGCGACGTGGTCGTCGCCTACAGCGAGCGCACCCGCGGCGAGACGCCGTCGTGGGCGCCGCTCGAGGTGCAGTACGCCGACTACGCGCTGTGGCAGCGCGAGGTGCTCGGCGTCGAGCACGATCCGGAGTCGGTCGCGGCCCAGCAGATCGCCTACTGGGTCGAGCAGCTGCGCGACCTGCCCGATCAGATCGAGCTGCCCGCGGACCGCCCGCGCCCGGAGATCGCCTCCAATGCCGGTGGCACGCACGGCTTCTCGGTCGACGCCGAGCTGCACGGCGCGCTGGCCGAGCTGGCTCGCCGGCGCGGCGTCACGCTGTTCATGGTCGTGCACGCGGCCCTGGCCGCGTGGGCGGGCAGGCTGTCCAACAGCAGCGACATCGCCATCGGCACCCCGATCGCGGGGCGCGGCGAGCGGGCGCTCGACGACCTGGTCGGCATGTTCGTCAACACGCTGGTGCTGCGCAGCGAGGTCGACCCCGCGGCGAAGTTCAGCGACCTGCTCGAGCAGGTGCGCCGGACCGATCTCGCGGCCTTCGGCAACGCCGATGTGCCGTTCGAGCGGTTGGTCGACGTCATCAGCCCGGCGCGCTCGCAGGCGCATCATCCCTTGTTCCAGGTGGCTCTGACGTTCGAGGCGGCCTCGGCCGCCGACATGGGCACCGTCGAACTGCCCGGTCTCGATCTCGATGTCGTCGAATTCGACCCGGGCACAGCGAAATTCGATGTGCAGCTGACCGTCGGCGAGACCGCGGACGGCGCGCTGGCGATGTCGTGGAACTACGCGACCGAGCTGTTCGATCCGGAGACGGTGGCGTCGTTCGCGGACCGGCTGGTGCGCGTGTTGCAGGCCGTCGCCGAGGATCCCGAGATCGCGGTCGGCGACATCGATCTGCTCGGTGAGTCCGAGCGGCTTTCGGTGTCGCAACGTTGGGTGTCGTCCGGAACCGACGGCGGGACCGGCATTTTCGCCGATTCCGACGCGACTCTGGTCAAGGTGTTCGACGCGGCCGTGGCCGCGCACCCGAACCGCACGGCGGCCCGCTTCGGCGTCGAGACGCTGACCTACGCCGAACTCGACCGGCGCGCGAATGTGCTGGCGCGCAGGCTGATCGCGGACGGCGCGGGGCCCGAGTCGCTGGTCGCGGTGATCCTGCCGCGCTCGCTCGACCTGGTCGTCGCGCTGGTGGCGGTGGTCAAGACCGGCGCGGGCTATGTGCCGGTGGACCCGACCTACCCGGCCGATCGCATCGCCTACGTGCTGGCGGACTCCCAGCCGACGAGCGTCATCCTGGACTCCACCGTCCAGGTGACCGTGCCGGTGGACCTGCCGAGCGTGGTGCTCGACGGCTTCGCGGTGGAGACCGGCAATATCGAGGACGCCGACGACGCGCCGATCACCGACGCGGACCGCAACGCGGCGCTCTCGCCGGACCACGTCGCGTACGTGATCTACACCTCCGGCTCGACCGGCCGTCCGAAGGGCGTCGCGGTCGCGCACCGGAATGTGGTGCGGTTGTTCGCGAATACCGATCGCGACTTCGGCTTCGGCCCCGACGACGTGTGGACGCTGTTCCACTCCTACGCCTTCGACTTCTCGGTGTGGGAGCTGTGGGGTCCGCTGCTGTTCGGCGGCACCCTCGTCGTGGTCGACTACTACACCTCGCGCTCGCCCGAGCAGTTCCTGGAACTGCTGCGCGCCGAACGGGTCACGGTGCTCAACCAGACCCCGTCCGCGTTCTACCAACTGGCGGAGGCGGATCGCAACGCCGCGCCCGACGCCGCCCCGCTCGCGCTGCGGTACGTGGTGTTCGGCGGCGAGGCGCTCGAACTGCGCAGGCTCTCGGACTGGGTTGCCCGCCATGGCGATTCGGCACCTTTGCTGGTCAACATGTACGGCATCACCGAGACCACGGTGCACGTGTCCTACCGCGCGCTGGACGCCGCGACCATCGCGGCCGCCTCCGGCAGCGTGGTCGGCCGGGCCATCGCCGGCCTGCGGGTGTACGTGCTCGACAACCGGCTGCGGCCGGTCCCGGTCGGCGTCGCCGGCGAAATGTACGTCGCCGGGCCGCAATTGGCGCGCGGCTACCTCGGCCGCCCCGACCTGTCCGCGACCCGGTTCGTGGCCAACCCGCTCGGCGGCTCCGACGCGGCGGGCTCGCGCCTGTACCGCTCCGGCGACCTCGCCCGCTGGAACCGCCACGGCGAGCTCGAGTACCTCGGGCGCGCCGACGATCAGGTGAAGGTCCGCGGTTTCCGGATCGAGCTCGGCGAGATCGAGTCCGCGATCCTGGCCCAGCCCGGCATCGCCCAGGCGGCGGTCATCGTGCGCGAGGACCAGCCGGGTGATCAGCGGATCGTGGCCTACGTCGTCGCGGAGCCGGACGTCATTCCGGTGCTCGACCGCGTCCGCGACGGCGCTGCCGAGCGGCTGCCGTCGTACATGGTGCCCTCGGCGCTGGTGCGGCTCGAGTGGATTCCGTTGACCGTCAACGGAAAGCTCGACCGACGCGCGCTGCCCGCGCCCGCCGTGCAGTCGCGCGCCTTCCGCGCGCCGGTCACCCCGGTGCAGGAGACCGTGGCCGCGGTCTTCGCCGAGGTGCTCGATCTGCCGCGGGTCGGCGTCGACGACGACTTCTTCGACCTGGGCGGTAACTCGCTCATCGCGACCAGGGTGGTCTCGCGCATCGGTGCCGCGCTCGGCACCACGGTCGCGGTCCGCGCGCTGTTCGAGGCGCCTACCGTGGCCGCACTGGCGGCGCGGGTGGAGTCGCACGCCGACGGCGCGGCGCGGGCCAGGCTGGTCGCCCGGCCGCGCAAGGCCGACGAACTGGTGCCGCTGTCGTTCGCGCAGCAGCGCATGTGGTTCCTGAACAAGTACGACACCTCCTCGGCCGCCTACAACCTGCCCATCGCCATCCGCCTGACCGGCGCGCTGGACGTGGCCGCGCTGCGGCTCGCGGTGGCCGATGTGGTGCGCAGGCACGAATCGCTGCGCACCCGCTACCCCGAGCACGGCGGCACCCCGGTCCAGGTGATCGTGCCGGCCGAGAACATAGCGCTCGATCTGCACCCGGTGCCGGTGGACCCGGCCGAGCTGATCGCCGCGGTGACCGACTTCGTGACCACCGGATTCGATGTGGCCGAACAGGTTCCGCTGCGTACCCGGCTCTACAGCGCGGGCCCCGACGAGCACGTGCTGGTAGTCGTGGTGCACCACATCGCGGCGGACGGCTTCTCCATGGGGCCGCTGACCCGCGACGTGATGCTCGCCTACTCGGCGCGCACCCAGGACAGCGCGCCCGGCTGGGCGCCGCTGGCGGTGCAGTACGCCGACTTCGCGGTCTGGCAGCGCGAGGTCCTCGGCACCGAGGATGATCCGGACTCGCTGATGGCGCGTCAGGTGGCGCACTGGCAGCGGGTGCTCGACGGCGTCCCGGACGAGCTCACCCTGCCCACGGACCGGCCGCGCCCGGCGATCGCCTCCTTCCGCGGCGCGACGCTGCATCGCGAGCTGCCCGGCGACCTGATCGCCGCGCTGGAAGACATCGCTCGCCAACGCGGTGCGTCGCTGTTCATGGTGCTGCACGGCGCGCTGACGGTGCTGCTCTCGCGGCTGTCCGGCACGGACGACATCGCGGTCGGCACGCCGATCGCGGGCCGCGGCGAGCAGGCCCTCGACGATCTCGTCGGCATGTTCGTCAACACCCTGGTGCTGCGCACGGGGATCGACGCCGCCGAGTCGTTCACCGAGCTGGTCGATCGGGTGCGCCGCACCGACCTCGACGCGTACGGCAACGCCGACGTGCCGTTCGAGCGGCTGGTCGAGCTGCTGGCGCCGGAACGCTCGCAGGCGCGCAACCCGCTGTTCCAGGTGATGCTGGCCTTCCAGAACCTGGACCGCACCAGCCTCGAGCTGCCGGGCCTCTCGGTCTCCGCGCTCGATCTCGAGGAGAACATCGCGCGCTTCGACCTCCAGTTCACCCTCGCGGAGCAGGGCGAATCCGGCTCGGCCGGAATGGCTTTGGCGCTCACCTACGCCACCGAGCTGTTCGACGAGTCGACCGCCGCGCAGATCGCCGAGCGCTGGCAGCGGGTGCTCGAGGCCATCGCCGCCGACCCGGCCATCGCGGTCGGCCGAATCGACGTCCTCGACGCGGCGGAGCGGGCCGAGCTGACCTCGCGCACCGGCCCGCAGGCCACCCCGGCCCGGACGCTGCCGGACCTGATCGCCGAGGCGGCCGCCGTCGACCCGGCCGCACCCGCTGTCGTGTTCCAGGGGCGCACCGCCCGCCCGTCGCCCGACCACCGCCCCTCATCGAGTCGCTACGCGACGCTGTCGTATGGGGACCTCGACGAACGCTCGAACCGCCTGGCGCGCTTGCTGATCGAGCGCGGCCTCGGCACCGAGGACCTGGTCGCGGTCGCCGTGCCGCGATCGGACGAGTCCTACTTCGCCGAGTGGGCGGTCACCAAGTCCGGCGCGGCCTTCGTGCCGATCGACCCGACCTACCCGGCCGACCGGATCGCGCACATGGTCACCGACTCGGGCTCCCCGGTCGGCCTGACCGTGGCGTCGGTGCGGGGCGACCTGCCGGACTCGGTCGAGTGGCTCGTCCTGGACGAGCTGGACCTGACCGGCGTCGACGCGTCCGCGATCACCGACGCCGAGCGCGTGCGTCCGGTGCGTCCGGAGCACCCGGCCTACGTCATCTACACCTCCGGTTCCACCGGCGTCCCCAAGGGCGTGGTGGTCACCCACGCCGGTCTCGCCAACTTCCGGGACGAGCAGAACGCCCGTTACGACGTCGACTCGTCCACGCGCGCACTGCATTTCGCGTCGCCGAGCTTCGACGCGTCCATCCTCGAGTTCCTGCTCGCGATCGGCCGCGGCGGCGCCCTGGTGGTCTGCCCGCCCGGCGTGTACGGCGGCGACGAGCTGGCCGAGCTGATCCGCGCCGAGCGGGTCACGCACGCGTTCATCACCCCGTCCGTGCTCGCCTCGCTCGACCCGGCCGCCCTGGCCGGCATGCGGGTGATCGTGGCGGGTGGCGAGGCGGTCCCGGCCGACCTGGTCAGCAAGTGGGGCGGCGCGCCGGACGGCTCGGGGCGGCGCTTCCACAACGGTTACGGCCCGACCGAGACCACGATCATGACCAACATCAGCGACGCGCTGACGCCGGGCGATCTGGTCACCATCGGCGGCCCGACCCGCGGCATGCAGTCGCTGATCCTGGACGCCCAGCTCAGGCCCGTTCCGGTGGGTGTCGCGGGTGAGCTCTATCTGTCGGGCGTCCAGCTGGCCCGCGGCTACCACGCGCGCGCCGGGCTGACCGCGGATCGCTTCGTGGCGAATCCGTACGTCCCGGGCGCTCGGATGTACCGCACCGGCGACGTGGTGCGCTGGACCAAGGCGGGCGAGGTCGAGTACGTCGGCCGATCCGACTTCCAGGTCAAGGTGCGCGGTTTCCGCATCGAGCTCGGCGAGATCGACGCGGCGCTGGCCGCGCACGAGACCGTCGACTTCGCGGTCACCGTCGGGCACAAGGGTTCCGCCGGCGCCACCTCGCTGGTCGCCTATGTCGTTGCGGCGCAGGGCAGGTCGATCGATGTAGCGGCGCTGACCGCGCACCTCGAGGACCGGCTGCCCGCGTACATGGTGCCGTCGTCGATCATGGTGATCGACCGCGTTCCGCTCACCCCGGTCGGCAAGCTGGACCGAAAGGCGTTGCCCGAGCCGGTGTTCGCGACCGAGGTCGTGTTCCGGGCGCCGCGCACGCCGGTCGAGCAGACCATCGCCGAGGTGTTCGCCGAGGTGCTCGGCGTGGAGCGGGTCGGCGTCGACGACTCCTTCTTCGCGCTCGGCGGCGACAGCATCGTCTCGATCCAGCTGGTGTCGCGGGCCAAGGCGCGCGG
>NZ_BAGH01000361.1 GCF_000308715.1 Nocardia tenerifensis NBRC 101015 | reverse complement strand
CGCTCAGCGGGTCGGTGGCGTCGTCGGCCGGCCGGTCGACGAATGTGGCGCGGTGCCCGCCCGCCTCCGCACCCTGCGCGACGAGCACATCGGCCCCGCGTTCGACCGCGATCCGCGCCTCGGCCGGCGAGGTCACGGTCACCCAGGTCTCCGAGCCGACGGCGCGCAGCCGGGCGATCTCCTCGGCCGTCGGGCAGCCGAAGGTGAACGAGACGACCGCGACCGGGTCGGCGACGAGCAGGTCGAGTTTGGCGGCCCAGTCGTCGGTGTCGTGCTTCGCGTCGCCGACCGGGTGGTCGCGCGCGAGTTCGGCGAGGTAGTCCGCGAAGTCGGCGGCGGGGGTGGCCGGGCCCGGCACGAACAGGTTGACGCCGAAGGGTCTGCCGGTCGCGGCGCGCGTGGCGGCGATCCGGGCGGCGAGGTCGGTGGCGGACAGATAACCGGCGGCCAGCAGGCCGAGGCCGCCCGCCTCGGCGACCGCGCCGGTCAACTCGGGCGTGGAGGGTCCACCGGCCATCGGAGCGAGCACGATGGGGACGGTCAAGTCATCGATGATCACGGCTACAGTGTGGCCTACTGGACGCCTGACCCGGCGTTTACCTGCGTCTTTGCCGCAGAAGGTTGCGGAATGATCACGACGGGGTAGAGTTCCCGTCACAACGGATGCCAAACCGTTACATCGCAACTTTCTCCGGATCGTTACCGAACCGGAGGGCGACCGGCCCGGCACCGCTGAACCACCTGTTCTTCGGACGCAAGGACGCAGCTTTGTCGCACCACCGGGTAGGCCCCAGTTCCATTACCGTCATGAGCCTCATCGGCGATGAAATCTCGGGTCGGCCGACGCGGCACCGCGCCGAGTCCACCGCCACCGAGCGGGTGAAGGTCGCCGCGGGCGTCGCGGTCGCCGCGGGCGCCCTGATCGGCACCGTCTCGCAGATCGCCCCGGCCGTCGCCAGCCCGCTGCTGCCCGGCGCGCACGACGGCGACGAGGCCGCCGCCCCGATGACGTTCCGCGGCACCGGCATTCTGCCGGTCGCCCAGGCCAAGGCCGTCACCCCCGTGGCCGAGGCCCCGGCTCCCCAGGCGCCGGTCGCCGCCGAGATCGCCGCTCCCGTCGCCGCGCCGTTCGGCCTGCAGAACCTGCCGCCGGAGATCGCGGGCCCGCTGGCCCAGGCGGAGCAGATCCTCAAGGGTGTGCAGCAGCAGGTCGCGCCCGCCCCGTCGGGCGCGGTGCGCCCGGTCGGCGGCGAGATCAGCTCCGGCTTCGGCAGCCGCTGGGGCGAGATGCACTACGGCCTCGACTTCGCCGACCAGATCGGCGCCCCGATCCACTCGGTCAGCAGCGGCACCGTGATCGAGGCCGGCCCGGCGTCGGGCTTCGGCCTGTGGGTGCGCGTGCAGCAGGACGACGGCACCACCGCCGTCTACGGCCACGTCAACGAGATGTTCGCGCACGTCGGCCAGCGGGTGAACGCGGGCGACGTGATCGCCACCGTCGGCAACCGCGGCAACTCCACCGGTCCCCATCTGCACCTGGAGATCTGGGACCAGGGCGGCAACAAGATCGACCCGTTGCCCTATCTGGCGGCCAAGGGTGTGCCGCTGCAGTGGGGACCGTCGGCGCACTGATTCCGCTGCCCGGCTTGATATTCCGTAGATCCATGTGCCCCCCAGTGGCGGCCGGGACTCCCCACGAGGACCGGTCGGTCGATAGGCTCGGGCCGTGACAGAGCTGGGCGAAATCTTCGAGCCTGGATCACCACACGGCCGCACCTACGCCGTGCTGGTGCATCATCCTCGATCGAGCCTTCCCGATATAGCGCAATATCTGGGCGTATCGGAGGAGGCGGCGGCGGCCTCATTGAACGTGCTCGCCGACCTGCGCGCCGCCGTGCGCGTGGCGGGCCCCGAGGGCACGCCCGCGGTGTGGGACGCCCACGCCCCGGAGTCGTTGTCGGAGGCCGAGGCTCGGCGAAGACAACAGCAGATCAACCAGATGCACACGGCCGCGGCGCGACTCAGCGAGACGTTCCGCTCGGTGCGCCGCTCGCCGCGCAGCAACGGCGCGGTGGTCCCGGTCTTCGAACGCCTGGAGATGCTGGCCGATTTCGAGGAGATGCAGACCAGCGCGCGCACCTGCGTCAAGGTCATCGAGCGCGGGCCCTACCTCAGCGACGTCGAGCGCGAGCGACAGCTGTTCCAGCTCAAGCGGAGTCGGCTCGCCGAGGGCATCCGCTACCAAACGCTCTACCAGGACACCATTTATCAGGACCCGGAGCGGCTGCGGCACGCGCTGTCCACCAATGCCAGTGGGGCACAGGCGCGCACGCTGCCCGAGCCGCCGGTCAAAGTCATCATCAGCGACGACGAACGCGCTAGCCTGGTGCTGCACGTCGACGAGCGCCGCCCCGACCCCATGGGCTTGCGGATCACCGGCTCACCCGCGCTGGACTTGCTGATCAAGACGTTCGACGTGCTGTGGTCGCTGGCCGCGCCGATCTCGGTGAACCCGACGGCGGAGGCCCTCGACGAACGCGACCGCGCGATCCTGACCCTGATGGGTCTGGGTGCCACCGATGACACCATCGCGCGACGGCTCGGGATGTCTCGGCGTACTGTGGTCCGCCGGACCGCGCGACTGCTGGAGCGGCTCGGCGCGAGCACCCGATTCCAGGCCGGGGTGCAGGCGACCCGACGGGGATGGCTGTGAACTAGTTCACCGATCCGGGTCCTCGTGCAACGCCACCGGTCCGGCACCGATATACATCTGGATCTGGCAAGACACCGCTTCCATGGGGTAGCGGCAGGATGTGTGACCGAGAACAGGAGCCGAAGTCGGGGGCGTGGACCGTCGTCAGCGGCCCGTAGTAATCCAAGACAGCAGGCGTGGACACCGATCAGTCCCTTATATGATTGCTCGGACCGCGCTGGCCCCGGACGATACGCCCTAGGTATGGGGTAGGGCCGGGTCCTAGCTCGATGCGAGAGGTGAATGCACTCGAATGGAAACTGCCCGTCGTTCCGCTCGTGGTAGCCGTCGCCGCAGGTCGGGCAGCCCGCTGTTCGGGCAGTTGCTGACCGCCGCCGTCGAATCCGAGGCCAATGAGGTCGCCGTCCGGTTCAATCCGTCGGGCCGCCCCGACGACGACCGCGAGCTCACCTACGCCCAGCTGGACGCGACCTCCTCGCGGCTGGCCAGGGAGCTGATCGAGCGCGGCATCGGGCCGGGCGACGTGGTCGCCATCGGCATCGCCCGCAGCCTCGACTCGGTGGTCGCGGTCTGGGCGGTCGCGAAAACCGGTGCGGCCTATGTGCCGGTGGATCCGGCCTACCCGACCGACCGCATCAACCACATCCTGTCCGACTCCGGCGCCACCGTCGGATTGACGACCTCGGCCCACCGCCCGGTGCTCGGCACCGCCGTGTACTGGATCGAGCTGGACGACCCGGTGCAGGCCGCGCGGATCGCCGCGCGCCCCGAGCACCCCATCTCCTACACCGACCGGGTGCGTCCGCTGGACGAGCGGCACCCGGCCTACGTCATCTACACCTCCGGCTCGACCGGGCGGCCCAAGGGCGTCGTGGTCACCCACACCGGCCTGGCCGGCCTGGTGGCCGCCGAACGCGAGCACTACGGGGTCACCGCCGACTCGCGGGTGCTGCATGTGTGCTCGCCCAACTTCGACGTCTCGATTCTGGAGTTGCTGCTCGCCTTCTCGTCGGGGGCGACGCTGGTGATCGCGCCGCCGTCGGTGTTCGGCGGCTACGAGCTCGCCGATCTGCTGCGCCGCGAGCGCGTCACGCACATGCTGATCACGCCGGGCGCGCTGGAGTCGGTCGACCCGGCCGACCTGGACGACCTGCGGGTCGTGGTGGTGGCCGGCGACAAGTTCGGGCCGGAGCTGGTCGGTCGCTGGGCCGCGGACCGCGAGTTCTACAACGGCTACGGGCCGACCGAGGCCACCATTCTCGCGACGAGTTCGGCGCGAATGCTGCCCGAGGACCTCATCACCATCGGCTCGGCGATTCCGGGAGTCGGTGCGTTCGTGCTGGATTCGCGGCTGCGGCCGGTGCCGGCCGGTGTGGTCGGCGAGCTGTACCTCTCGGGTCCCGCGCTGGCGCAGGGCTATCTCGGCAAGCCGGGGCTCACCGCGGAGCGGTTCGTGGCCAGCCCGTTCGGCGCGGATACCGATACGCCTGGCGCGCGGTTGTATCGCACGGGAGACCTGGTGCGGCGCACCGAATCCGAAGACGGTGGGGTCATCGAGTACCTGGGCCGCTCCGACTTCCAGGTCAAGATCCGTGGTTTCCGTATCGAACTCGGCGAGATCGACAACGCGCTGACAGCGCACCCGGACATCGACTACGCGGCGACGCTCGGCAAGACGCTGCCGTCCGGCGCGACCGCGCTCGTGTCCTACGTGCTGCCGCGGCCCGGAACCACCGTCGACACCGGCGAACTCGCCGAGTTCATCGGAGAGTCGCTGGCCGCGTACATGATTCCGGCCGCCATCATGGTGCTCGATGAGATCCCGCTCACCCCGGTCGGCAAGCTGGATCGCGCGGCATTGCCCGCACCGGTGTTCGCCGCCAAGGCTTTCCGCGCCCCGTCGACGCCGGTCGAGGAGATCGTCGCCGATGTCTTCGCCGCGCTGCTGATCTCGGGTGACGAGGGTCGGGTAGGCGCCGACGACGACTTCTTCGAACTGGGCGGCAACTCGCTGCTCGCCGCGCAGGCCGCCGCCCGCATCGGGTCGGCGCTGCAGGTGCGGGTGCCGGTGCAGCTGCTGTTCGAGGCGACCACCGTCGCCGCGCTCGCCGAGCGGGTCGAGCGGCACGCGGGCTCGGCCGCCGGGCAGGCGCTGCACGCCCGGCCGCGCCCGTCCAGGGTGCCGCTGTCCTACGCGCAGCAGCGGATGTGGTTC
>NZ_BAGH01000362.1 GCF_000308715.1 Nocardia tenerifensis NBRC 101015 | reverse complement strand
GTCGGCGACTTCGGCGTCGCCGCCGAGCTGCTCTCGACCCTCGACTCCGCCGACCCGCGCGTCGACCTGCTGCGCGGCCGAATCTCGTTCGCCCGCTTCCGCGGCGGCGACCGCCCGACCGACCACCTGCTGCGCGCCGCGGCCCGCCTGGCCGAGCGCGCGCCGGCCCGTGCGCGCGAGTGCTACGTGGACGCCATCGAGATGGCCACGCTCACCGGCGGACTCGACGCGGTGATCGCGGCGGCCCGCACCGCGCCGCGCAACCCGGAGCCGCCCACCAGCGCGGACCTCATCCTGGACGGCGTGGTCGCGCTGGTCGTCGAGGGGCATCGGGCCGCCGCGACACTGCTGCGCCCCGTGGTGGCCGACGGGACCGACCCGGCGTGGTCGCGCTGGCCCACCCTCGGCTACCTGCTCGCCGTCGAGCTGTGGGACATCGACGCCATGCGCGGCATAGCGACCACGGTCACCGCGTCGGGCCGCGAGCTCGGCTCGTTCCACATGCTGCCGATCGGACTGGCCATGCTCGCCACCGTCACCGCGCACGAGGGCGATCTCGGCGCGGCGACGGCGATGATCTCCGAGGAGGAGGCGATCGCGGCGGCCACCGGCGCCGCGCCGCTGGTCTACCCGCGCATCCACCTGGCCGGGCTGCGCGGCAGGCGGGCCGAGGCCGAGGAGTTGTTCGCCGGGGTCGGGCCGCACATGACGCTCAGCGTGCAGTACGCCACCGCCGTCTTGGCGAACGGCCTCGCCGACTACCCCGCGGCGCTGCGGGCGGCCGAAAGTGCCGTAGCCACCGGCGATCTCGGCCTGGCGGGCCTGGCACTGCCGGAACTGGTCGAGGCGGCGGTGCGCTGCCGGGAGCCCGAGATCGCGCGCGCCGCGCTGGCCACGCTGACCGAACGGGCGGGCGCGGGCGGGCAGCCGTGGGGTCGCGGAACTGCCACGTACGCAAGGGCTTTGGTGGACGACGACGAGGACGCCTACCGGCAGGCGGTGTCCCTGCTCGACTCGACCGCCTTCGGCATCGCCGGCGCCCGGGCCCACCTCGTCTACGGCGAGTGGCTGCGCAGGCAGGGCCGCCGCCGCGACGCCAGGGCCGAGCTGCGCCTCGCCCACGACCGCCTTTCGGCCCTCGGCGCGGAGGCGTTCGCGGCGCGCGCGGCGGCCGAACTGCGCGCCACCGGCGAGCAGACCCGCGCCCGAGCCGCGTCCGCCGCCGACACGCTCACCGTGCACGAGGTGCACATCGCGCGCCTGGTCGCCGCGGGCGCCACCTCCAAAGAGGTGGCGGCCAAACTCTTTCTGAGTCCGCGCACCGTAGATGCCCACCTGCGCAACATCTTCCGCAAACTGGGCATCACCTCGCGGCGGCAGCTGCGGGACCTCCCAGCGATCCGCTAGCGCCGATCCGCCAGTTCGCCGGTGCCGGAAAGTGATTGGGCATGTGTCGGTGGATCGTGGTTGAATCTCGGCGATAGTGCTGGAATCCGCCGGTCGGCGGAGGGGGAGGAATCGTGCGGTACTGGATCACTGCTGTCTTGTCATGTCTGGCCTTGGTCGTCGGCGGCTGTTCGCTGATCTCCCCGGCCGCGAAATCCGTCGAGCAGGGCGACTGCGTGAAGCAGGACGGGGCGGACTTCGCTACCGTCGAATGCTCCTCGGCCGAGGCGAAATACGTCGTGCTGAAGAAGCTGAGCGGCTCGGAGTACACCTGTAAGGACGTCGCGGGGGTGACCTACACCTACTACGAGGACAAGCAGGTCTGCCTCGGCGACAAGGGCGCCGACCCGCTGCAGGCCAGCAATGTCGCGCACGAGGGCGACTGCCTCACCGACTCCAGCAGTCCGCCCGTGCGCAAACTGCCCTGCGGCGACCCGCAGTCGATCTACAAGGTGCTCGCGCGCGAGGACGGCGGGCTCGCCTCGCTGGCGTGCGACAGCGTGCCGGGCACCGAGGTCACCTACACCTGGGAGCTGAAGCAGATCGGCGACGGCAAGAAGATCCCGAAGCTCGGCCCCGACCTCATCTTCTGCCTCGCGCACAAGGAGGTCGACACCGCGCGGGCGCTGGAGAACGCGAAAGTCGGTGACTGCCTGCGTGATACGAACATCAAGCCGAACCTGGAGACCACCGACTGCGGCGGCGCCGACGCGAAATACCGGGTCCTGCGGGTGGTCGCGACAAGCGGGCAGTGCGATAACGTCCAAGGCGCGACCAGCTCGTTCACCTTCACTCCGGGCGGTCTGGCGATCCCGCGCGTGTTCTGCGTCGCCCGGCTGCGTTGAGCGGGGGCATCGAAGCTGAGCGGGCACGTCGAGCCAGGTGGGCTCGTCGACGTTGGGCGGTCAAGTCGAACGGGGCCGGCGTATCGAGGCGGCGCGGCGCGGGTCGCGGCGGTCGACTAGGGTCGGACTCGCTCTGACCCCTACCCGCGGCGGAACCCATGATCATCGAGCTCGTACTCGCGGCGGTCGCCGCGCTGGAGGCCGTGGGTCTGGTCGCGCTGTTCGTGCTGCTGCGGCGGCGCGGCCGCGAACTCGACGAGCTGCAACGCAAGTTCGACAACCGGCAGCTGCTGATGCTCGGCGGCCGGGAGGCGGTGAAGACGGTATGGGACACCGCGAACCTGTTGCGCAAGAAGGGGTTCCGCGGCGCGGTGCTCACCTCGATCGAGAACCTGGCCGGCTGGGCGCAGGTCGAACGGCCGGATCTGGCCGGGCTGACCCCCGACGGCCACGTCGTGATCATGTTCTCCGATATCGAGGGCTCCACCGCGCTCAACGAGCGGCTCGGCGACCAGTCCTGGGTCAAGCTGCTCGGCCGGCACGACCGGCTGATCCGTCATCGCGTCGCCAAGTGCGGCGGGCACATCGTGAAGAGCCAGGGCGACGGGTTCATGATCGCGTTCGCCGAGCCGGAGCAGGCGGTGCGCTGCGGACTCGACATCCAGGCAGCGCTCGGCAACGGTGCCAAATCGATGGGGCGCGAGCATGTCCGGGTGCGGATCGGCATCCACATGGGGAAGTCCGTGCGCCGCGGCGACGACCTGTTCGGCCGCAACGTGGCCATGGCGGCCCGGGTCGCCGGGCAGGCGAACGGCGGGGAGGTGCTCGTCAGCGAGGCGGTCCGCGAGGCGATCGCCGACGAGCCGGACATCGCCGTCGTGGCCGAGCGCGAAGCCGAATTGAAGGGCCTGCACGGCACCCATCGCCTCTACACCGTGCGGCGACAAGGAGACTGAGGCGTAACAAACCGGACGGCCCGCCGGATACGGACGTGTTATGTGTTCGGCGGATATCCCACGGATGGAGCGGTGTAGCGGATGGACAGCGAGGATCGCGAGACGCAGACTCCCTCGCGGGTGGTCACCGCGTGGACGGTCGGGCTGGGGTGCGTGGCGATCGTGGCCTGCGGGGTGATCGTCGGCGGTCTGCTGCACGAGCGGGAGCCGGAACTTACCACCGCGCCGGTGGTCGCGACGAGCACGTCCGCGGCGGAGGAGCCGCCGGACTTGCCATATATCACCCCGCCCGTGGTCTTTCCGACGCAGATCCCCGGGTGCCCCGTCGTCGAACCGCCGCGCGATGGCGCGGGTATGTCGTTCATCTCGGCGGACCACAGCGTGTACGACAACCCCGACTATCCATGGTTCTCCGGCCCGAAGGCCGTGGACATGTCGCAGGCGCTGCGCGACGCGCTGCCCAGGGATGTGGCGATCGGCTTCGCGCCCGTCGAGCAGTCACTGCTGTTCGAGCCGATCTTCGACCCCGAGACCGAGCCCGGCGAGACCCACGACTTCGGCGGCTGGACCACGGCGCACGCCACGCTGACGCGCGGCGGCAAATGGGGCACGCTGATGGTATCGGTTAAGCAGTCCACCGCTCCCATCCCACCCTGTGTCGCAGGCGATCTCGATGAACGCAGGCATCTCGCCGACGGCACCACAGTCGACGTGCACGACACTTGGCACGAACTCGGCGGCGTACGCACCCTGACCCACTCCGCCTACGCCTACCTGCCCGACGGGACCGTCGTGACCACCTCCGCGAGCGATGACGGCCGCGACGATGCCAAACCCTCCGGCAAGGTGCCGCTGACCGTGGACGAACTCGCCGCCATGGCCACCGCGCCCGGTCTCCGGGTCACCGCGCCGGTGCCGCCGGGCACGCCGGACGTGCCCGAATCCTGTAATACCGGAACAGAATCCGGCGGCACGATCGATGAGGCGGTCGCGCGCCGGCTCGACGCCGTGCTCGCCGGGATCCCGCTCGACGGACTGAGCCTGGACCGGCCGCTCGGAGGGCTGCGTCCGGCCGGGTATTTGTCGAGCGGCGTGTGCCAGGCGGTACGGGTGACCACACCGGGCCAGCGGTCGCGTCTGAATGTGGGAATCGCGGTGGGGCAGAAGATTCCGGTGGACCCGCCGGTCGGTCACGGCACGTCACGCACGCTGCCGGACGGCACCGTGGTCGAGAACCAGGAGTCGCACAGCATGAAGAGCTCGAACGAGCAGGGCCCGCCCGCCGTCGAGGAGGCCACACGGACCGTCACGGTCACCCACCGCTCGGGCACCCTGGTCCGCGTCTCCTCCTCCGCCGAATACCCCGAAGCGCCACTGCCGTTCGACCGCCTCGAGGCCATCGCCGTGACTCCCGGGCTCGAGGTCAAGTGATGGTTCCCGGCATGCGCGGCCTGATCGTCGCCGCGGTGGCCGCCGTGGTGACCAGCGCCGGAGCGGTTCTCGTGCTGACGCAGCCCGTGGACGACACCCGGAAGATCACCGGAACCGTCGCGGCGGCTCCCGGGCTCGCATGGTCGGCCGACGCCACCGCGGGCGCGAGCGCGCGGGCGGAGTTCCGTGACCCGGCGGCGGGGACCGAATTCGACGACGGCGGAGCGGGTTTCGTGGCCGCGGGCGACACCCTCGTCACCGTGGTCGGTGCCTCGGACGGCGATACGTCCCTGCGCGGCCCGATGATGGTCGGCATCGCCGCCGACACCGGAGCGGTGCGCTGGCGCACGCCCGCCGAGCACCTCGGCGGGTGCGGGCGGACCCCGGTTAACGGAAAACTCGTCTGCTACCCCGCTTTCAGCGACCAGCCCGCTCTCATCGGTTACGACATCGCCAGCGGGAAGGTAACGCGCACACCGACAAACGGGCGGATGATCTTCGCGCTGGCGACCACGGACGAGGGCGTGTATGTCGCCGAGGGCGATGTCGAGTCCGACGACGTGCGCGTGCGCGCGGGCACCCTCGAGGATCCCGACGCCCACTGGTCACGCGCTTTCGCCATGGGCACCACCTGGGACGACCTGCCCTGGGACGCACTGGACGTCTCGCACGGGCAGGGCCTGTTCACCCTCGGCGCGCAGATCGCCGCATTCGATCTCGGCACCGGCGAGGTCACCTGGACCATGGACGAGCAGGGCTGCTCGCGCACAACTCCGATCGACGGCGCATTGGTCGTCCGCATCGCCCGCGAGTGCTCGGATCGGCGCGACACCGCCGCGGACCTCGTCGACCGCACCGGGAAGGTGGTGGCGACCACCGAACACCCTGTCTCGCAAGACCTCTCGATCGATCGGCCCGCCGACGACACCGTCCCGGTCCTGCTCGCCGACGGCGCCCGCGACCGCCGCACGGGACGGCTCGTCTGGACGAGCCCCGACCTGCTGACCGAGCCGAACGGCAACGCGCCGACCGGCACCGCGATCGCGGTCCTCGGCGAGGTCGCCGTGCTGAACGACGCCGCCGCGCACACCATGACCGGCTTGAATATGCGCACCGGGCAACGACTCTGGCGCATCACCACCGACCGCTTCCACGCGGCGGAGACCTGGGACGGGCACGTCCTGGTCCTCTCCGACGTCACCGGCCTCTGGGCGATCGACCCGAAATCCGGTGCGACGGTGTGGGATATCCCGTTCCGCGCCGTGCGCGACGATCCAGAGGCGTTCACCGGCGGCGGCCGGCTCACCTCCCACGGCGGCGGCCGCTACACCTACGTCGGCTCGCACACGATGATCGGGCTACGCCCCCTTCGGCATTGAGTCAGCGCTCCTCGAGAGCATGGAGTGCCGCTCGCTCACGGCGCCTCCGGATCGGCCATCGCCGCCATGACGGCCGCGCGCTGCTTCGGGGTGATGCCGCCCCGCAGCAGCTCCGCGGCCCGGCGGAACTCGGCCGAGTGCGCCTCCGCGGTGCGGGTCGCGCTGGCGGCGACGAACGTGGAGTCGATGCTCGCGACGTGGTTGGCGATGCGCTGGGTCTCCGGCAGGCCGAGCCCGGCCGCGATCTTCAGCGCCGCCTTCCACCGTTTGCGCGCCACGGAAAAATGCGCGGAGCAGTAATTGACGGTCGCTATCGCGTCGAATGCGAGCAATTCTTCATACGGTGAGCCGGACGCGTAGGCGATATGCAATGCGCGCTCGTAATGGGCGAGCGCCTCCCGGTAATCGCCTTTTCGCCGATGCACGTCCCCGATGCCGAGATGCGAGCAGCACTCGACGATCAGATCATTGTTGCGCTGGGCCCGCGCCAAGGCCGTCCGGAGGCTGTCGAGCGCCGCGTCGTACTGCTTCAGCATGCAATAGACATTGCCGATGCGGATCGAGAAGTAGTTGTGGAAGAGGGTGTTCGCGGGCACCGGCGTCAGCGACTTCCTGGCGTCCTCGAGGTGCGCGAGCGCGTCGTCGTAGCGGCCGACGCGCATGTCCGCGTCGCTGATCCGCATGAGGGCACAGGCACGCAGGTAGGGGTCGCCGGTCTCCTCGGCGACGCCGACCGCCTGCCGCAGATAGTCGAACGCGCCGTCGTAGTAGCCCATTCGTTCCTGGACCTGCCCGAGGCCCTGGAGCGCGTAGCCCTCCATGAACTTGTCGCCGCAGGCGCGCGCCAACGACAGCGCCTGGTGGTAGGCCATCAGCGCGTCGCGGTAGCGGGCGAGCCGGAAGTAGACCAGCCCGCTGTGGTGCATGGCCTTGGCCGCGCTCGTGAAGTCGCCCATCCCGTGCGCCAGCCCCACGGCGTCGTTCAACACCACCAGCGCCTGCCTGCAGTGCCGCATCCGCCACAGCGTGTAGCCGAGGTTCACCAGCAACCGGCACTCCTCGGCCTGCTCGCCGCTGTTGCGCGCGACCTCGACCGCGTCGAAGTGCAGCGTGATGGCGTCGTCGGTGCAGTGCAGCCCCGTCACATACGGCCACCACAGGATCTCGGAGAACAGCCCCGCATACTCGGACCAGCGCCCTTTGGTCGCCTCGCGGGCGATCGCGAGCAGGTTGAGCCGCTCGCTGTGCAACCAGGCGACGCAGTCCTGATGGCCGGCCAGCGCGGGCAGCGGCGTCGAAGGCCGCGGCAGATCCACGATCCGGCCGACGCGATCGGGCAGGATCTTGCTGCCCACCGCCCATGCGGCATACCGGTAGTAGTCGAACAGCCGCGTCAACGCGGCGGCGCAGTCGAGGTCGGACGGGTCGATCAGCGTCACCGCGTAGTCGCGCACCAGGTTGTGGAACCGGTAGCGCTCGGAGACGACCTGCTCGAGCAGGTGCACGTCGACCAGGTCCTCCAGGATCTGTTCCGCCGCGTCGATGCTCAGGTCGGTCAGGGCGGCGGTGGCGTAGATGTCGAAGTCGCGGCCCGGGTGCAGGCCGAGCAGCCGGAACGCGCGTTGCTGCTCGGGCGGCAGGTCCTGGAAGCTGGCGGCGAGCGCGGCGGAGACGCTGCGCGACCCCGCCGCCAGGTGGTCGAGCCGGTTGTTCGGGTCGCGCAGCCGCTCGGCCAGCCGCTCGACCGGCCACACCGGCCGCGCGCGCAGCCGCCCGGCCGCGATGCGGATAGCCAGCGGGAGGTGACCGCACAGCCGGACCGTCTCGTCCATCGCGTCGGGCTCGGCCCGCACCCGCTCGTCGGTGACGATGCTGGTGAACAGCGTCGTCGCGTCCTGATGCGAAAGGCTGTCCAGGGTCAGCGTTTTCGAGACCTCCAGCTCGACGAGCCGGCGCCGGCTGGTGATCAGCACCAGGCAGCTCGGGGTGCCGGGCAGCAGCGGCCGGATCTGCTCGGCGTCGGCGACGTTGTCCAGCACGAGCAGCGCCGAGAGGGCCGCGATCTCGGTGCGCCACAGCGCCGCCCTGGCGTCGAGATCCGGCGGTATCGACTCGCTCGGCACGCCGACGGCGCGC
Organism: Nocardia tenerifensis NBRC 101015; assembly: GCF_000308715.1. GTDB lineage: Bacteria > Actinomycetota > Actinomycetes > Mycobacteriales > Mycobacteriaceae > Nocardia > Nocardia tenerifensis. Next base: position 18,347 of record NZ_BAGH01000362.1, on the reverse strand, counting down.
AGCAGCCGCTCCAGCGCGACCATCGGCTCGATCGGTGCGCCCTCGACGGCGTGGCCGTGCAGGTCGAGATAGAGCTGCGCGTCCGGAAACCGACTGCTCAGTTGGTGAGCGGCGTGGATCGCCAGCGTGGTCTTGCCGACCCCGGCCATGCCGTCGATCGCCTCGATCAGCACGGTCGAGCGGGCCGCCTCCGGCGGGATGTCGGCGAGCAGCCGGGCCAGCTCGGCGTCGCGCCCGGTGAAGTCGGCGATATCGCCGGGCAGCTGGTTCCGGCTCGGCAACGCCTCGGTCCGGGGCCCGGCGTCCGCGACGGTCGGCGCCGCCGCGGGCACCCGCGGTTTCTTGTCGAGGTCGACGAATCGCGCCGCGCCGTAAGCGGATTGATGCCGACCGGTCGGTGTCCGGGCGGCCTCCAGCGGCGGCTCGATCTCGTCGCGCAGGATCCGGCGGTGCAGCTCGCGCAGCTCACGGCCCGGTTCGATGCCGATCTCCTCGGCGAGTCTGCGCTGCGCGTCCTGGAACACCATCAACGCCTCGGCCTGGCGACCGCAGTGGTACAGGCCGAGCATGAGCAGCGTCCGGAATCGTTCCTGCAGCGGGTACGAGCTGACCAGGGGCGCCAGCTCGGCGACGGCCTCGGCGTGCTGGCCGCGGGCGAGCTTGATCCCCGCGCGGTGTTCCAGTGCCGCCAGATACCGCTCCTGGAGCCTGCGGCGCTCGGCCTCGATGATCGGCCCCGCGAGACCGCTGAACGGCTCACCGCGCCACAGGGCCAGCGCGGCGTCGGTGTTCGCGGCGGCGGCCGCGAGGTCGCGGTCGCGCCTGCAGCGTTCGGCGGTGGCGATCAGCCGGTCGAACGCTACGTGATCCGACAGTGAAGGGTCGCCGTGGAGCACGTACCCGGTGTCGGCCCGCACCAGGGCCGGTTCGGCGACTCTGCGGCGCGGCGCGAGGACCCGCCGCAGCCGGCTGACGTAAGTCTGTACTCCGTTGCGGGCGTCGCTGGGCGGATGCTCGCCCCACACGCCGTCGATGATCGCGTTCATCGAGACCGGACGGTTCATTTCCAGCAGTAATGCCGCAAGAACCGCCTGTTGTTTGGCTGGACCCAACTCGATTTCACGGTCATCCCACCACGCCGTGAACGACCCCAGCACGCCGTATCTGATCTGTGTGTGCGCCATGGACAAGCCCTCCTGAACCATGTGCTGCCAGCGCTGAGCATAGGTGGCGCGGCGTCCCCGGAGGGGCGTTCGCCCGATAGTTACCATTTTGACCAGTCATTTACGCACTAGTACAGCGCCAGTTACGCGGGCTGGGACAAGCTGATCGAGTGTGCGACAGCAAGATTCGGGGGTTACGAGTTCTGTGGCAGTCCACACGCTGCCCGGCGCGCAACAGTCCATCTAACTTCGCTCAAGCGTCCACTTGGTGCCTCGAGGACACGGTGCATCGAGTGTGGCGCGGTTTCGCCGTAGCGCCGCAGGTCGCGGCCGGGGGACACGCCCACGGCGACTCGGGATGGACGGCTTGCGAGTGTCCCGCCTACTGCCCGCGCGGATTTCGCCCGCGCGGCGTACCGGCGGTTGATCGGGGACGCCGGGTACATTTGCCCGCGCAAGCGGGGCACAGGGTAGAGCGCGCGATGGTGCCGTCCGGCGCGGCGCGTGCTGAGGGTTGGTACCGCCGAAAAGGGAGCGCATTCGGCAGTCGCAGATCGGTACCACCCAGCACAGGTGATAAGCGAGGGAGTTTGCCATGCAATCGGGTAGCAAGACATTGTTGCGCAGTTTGACATCAATTCAGAAAGAACTGTGGATAGCACACGAGCTCGCAGATATTCCCAATAATTGCATCATTTATGTCGATATTCACGCCGAGCTGGAACTCGACAAATTCTTCACCGCGCTGCGGCACGCGTTCGCCGAGTCGGATTCGCTGACGGTCAATTTCGTCCGCGGCGCGGACGGGCCGATGCAGGTGGAACGCGATACCACGGATTGGACACCGTCGTATCTGGATCTCACGGAGAAACCGGATCCGGTCGCGGCCGCGCTGGACTACATGTCGCGGGAACGCGCGGTGGGTTTCGATCTGGAACACGACGCCCTGCTGAGCGTCGCGGTGCTCGAGGTCGGCGACGACCACTACATCATGTCGATGTGCTTCGACCACATCATCATGGACGGCGTCGGGGTGGCCACCTGGGCGCAGCGGGTGCTCGACGTGTACGGCGCCTTGGCGGCCGGAAAGCCCGTTCCGCCCTCGGGATTCGCGCACATCGACGACATCGTCGACAGTGACCTCGAGTACCGCCGGACCCAGCAGCCGCTGGACCAGGCGTACTGGAGCAAGCAGATCCCCGCCGACATCGATCCGCTGCGGCTCCCCGGCAGCGCCCCCGCCGGCGTGGCGCCGGGCCGGGTCGGCTGCACCCACGGCTTCTCCGGGACGGAACTCGGCGAGCTGATGGGCGTCGCGCAGTCGTTCGGCGTCAAACTGCCGTATCTGCTGATGTCGGTCGCGGCGGCGGCCATTCAGCGCTACGCGTTGCGCGACGACTTCTGCTTGCAGATCCCGGTCTCCAATCGCGTCGGCGTGGCAGGCCGGACACCGTGCCAGCTCTCCGACACCGTGCCCATGCTGGTCGAGACCGGCCGCGACGTCTCGCTCGGCGAGCTGGCCGTGCGGATCAACCACACCATCGCGAGCGCGCGCCCGCACCTGCGCTACGGGCTGTCGGACATCCGGCGCGACCTGAAACTGCCGAATACGCCGGGCAATCCGTTCGGCCCGGTGGTCAACGTCATGTCGTTCTTCGGCGCGCTGGAGATGGCGGGCGGGACGGCTGATCTCCAGGTCTACTCGGCGGGCAACAGCGGCGACCTGACGATCGTGTTCTACTACGAGCGCCAGTCCTCCCGCGGCGGCTACCTGCGGATCGAGGGGGACGCCCAGCTCTACACCGAGGACGACCTCCAGGGTTACCTGCGATCGATCGCCCAGTACCTGCGGCAGGCCAGATTGGATCCGCACGCCGAGATCGGCTCGGTGGATGTGCTCGGTGCGGATCGCGCGCGGGTGGTCGAGGCGTGGAACGACACGCGAGTGCCCGTCGACCCGGACGCGACCCTGGTGACGTTGTTCGAGAAGCAGGCGCGGCGGGCCCCGGACGCGGTGGCGGTAGTGTCCGGTGGAGCGGAGCTCACCTACCGGGATCTCGACGAGTGGGCGAATCGTATTGCGGGAACGCTCGTTTCGCGCGGTGTGCGCGAGGACTCCCTCGTCGCGGTGGCTCTGCCGAGGTCGGCCGAGCTGATCGCGGCGATACTCGCGGTGTCGAAGGCGGGCGGCGCATATCTGCCGCTCGACCCGGGCTACCCCGCGGAGCGGCTGGCGTTCGTCCTCGGCGACGCCGCGCCGCTCGCCGTGCTCACCGACGCGGCGACCTCGGAATCGTTGCCGCACAGCGACATTCCGCACATACTGATCGAACAGGCGACGGGTCCGGTCGCCGAGCGGCCTGCCCCGCGGCCCGGCAACCTCGCCTACCTGATCTACACGTCCGGTTCCACCGGCACGCCCAAGGGCGTCGCCGTCACGCACCGAAATGTGGCCTCGCTCTTCCTGAGTACCGCGCACTGGTGCCGATTCGGGGCCGACGACGTGTGGGCCTGGTGCCACTCCCAGGCCTTCGACTTCTCGGTCTGGGAGATCTGGGGCGCGCTGCTGCACGGCGGCCGGGTCGTGGTCGTGCCGTGGGATGTCGTGCGCACCCCGGCGCAGCTGTGGGAGCTGGTCGTCGAGGCGGGGGTGACCGTGCTCAATCAGACGCCGTCCGCGTTCGCGGCGCTGGCCGAGGCCCGATCCGCCTCCGCCACCGTCGATTCGGCCCTGCGCATGGTGGTGTTCGGCGGCGAGGCCCTGCACGCCGCCCATCTCGCGGCGTGGAAACCGTCCGGCACCGGCGCGGGTCCGGCGCTGGTGAACATGTACGGGATCACCGAGACCACGGTGCACGTGACCAAGCTGGAACTGTCGGACGCGCCGATGACGCGCGGCGGGAGCCCGATCGGGTCGCCGCTGGGCAACCTGCGGACCTTCGTGCTGGACGCGTCGTTGGCGCCGGCGCCGGTGGGCGTCGCGGGTGAGTTGTATGTGGCCGGCGCGCAGTTGGCGCGCGGCTACCACGGGCGCGCCGGGCTCACCTCGGCGCGGTTCGTGGCCGATCCGTTCGATCCGGCCGGCGGCCGGCTGTATCGGACCGGGGATGTGGTCCGGTGGACCGCCGACGGGGTGCTGGAGTTCGTCGGCCGGGCCGACGACCAGGTGAAGGTCCGCGGCTTCCGGGTCGAGCCTGCCGAGGTGGAAACCGTGCTGGCGCAACATCCTTCGGTGGCGCGGGCGGTGGTGGTCGCGCACGACGCCGACGGTGACACGCAGCTGGTCGGCTACGTGGTGGCCGACCGCGGGCTCGACGGCGACGGCCCTGCGGCGGGCAATGGTCGTGCGAGCAATGGTCAGGCGCTCGGGAACGGCCACGTGAACGGCAATGGCCACGTGAACGGCAATGGCCATGTGAACGGGAACGGCCACGCGAACGGCAACGGCCACGTGAACGGGAACGGCCACGCGATCGTGAACGGCCACGCGGGCAAGCTCGACGGCGCGCAGGTGCGGCGGTTCGCCGCCGAGCGGCTGCCGGAGTTCCTGGTGCCGACCGTGGTGATGGTGATCGACTCGATCCCGCTGACCCCCAACGGCAAGCTCGATCGTCGCGCGCTGCCCACGCCGGAGTTCGTGTCCTCGGTGGCGTATCGGGCGCCGAGCGGCGAGGCCGAAGAGGCCTTGGCCGCGTTGTTCGCCGAGGTGCTCGGCGTCGATCGGGTCGGCGTGGACGACAGCTTCTTCGAGCTGGGCGGCCACTCGCTGTCCGCGACCCGGCTGATCAGCCGGATCCGGGCCGTGCTCGGGGTCGAGGTGCCGATCCGGACGGTCTTCGACGCCGCGACGGTCGCGCGGCTGGCGACCAGTCTGGACACGGAGGCGCGGACGCGCCCGACGCTGGCGGCACGGCCGCGGCCGGACGTGGTGCCGTTGTCGTTCGCGCAGCGCAGGCTGTGGTTCATCCACCGGCTCGAGGGGCCGTCGGCCACCTACAACATGCCGCTGGCCGCGCGCCTCACCGGCGCGTTCGACCCGCGGGCGTTCGCGGCCGCGCTGCGGGACGTGGTCGCGCGGCACGAGATTCTGCGCACGGTCTACGTCGAGGTCGACGGTGAGCCGGCCCAGCGGGTGCTCGCGGCCGACGAGGTCGAGGTGCCGATCACGGTGACCGAGCCGGGCGCCGACGAGCTGGGCGCGGCCGAGCTGGCCGTGGCCGACGCGGCGCGCCACCGGTTCGACCTCTCGACACAGATTCCCTTGCGCGCCAGCGTTTTCCGGTGCAGCCCGGACGAGTGGATGCTGGTGCTGCTGATCCACCACATCGCCGGGGACGGCTGGTCGGCCACGGTGACGCTGCGCGACCTGTCCGCGGCCTACACGGCGCGCGCGGCGGGCCGGGCATCCGAATGGAAGCCGTTGCCGGTGCAGTACGTGGATTACACGCTGTGGCAGCGCGAGTTGCTCGGGACCCCGGACGATCCGGACAGCGTGCTGGCGCGGCAGTTCGAGTACTGGCGCGGCGAGTTGGCGGACCTGCCGGACCAGCTGCGGCTGCCGGCCGATCGGCCGCGCCCGCGCGTGGCGAGCTACCGAGGGGACGCGGTGTCGTTCAGCATCGATGCTCCGTTGCGCGCGGAGGTCGAGAGGTTCGCCAATCGGTCGGGCGCCACCGTCTCGATGGTGTTGCAGTCGGCCCTGGCCGCGTTGCTGTTCAAACTCGGTGCGGGAGAAGATATTCCGCTCGGCACCCCGATCGCCGGCCGCACCGACGACGCGCTGAACGACGTGGTGGGCTTCTTCGTCAACACCTGGGTGCTGCGGGCGCGAGTCGCTTCGACCGCCTCGTTCACCGAGCTGCTCGGGCAGGTTCGCGCGAAGGCGCTGGCCGCCTACGAGAATCAGGACGCGCCGTTCGAATCGCTGGTGGAGCTGCTCAACCCGGCCCGCTCGGCGGCGTACCACCCGCTGTTCCAGGTGATGCTGACGCTGCAGGACAACAGCCTGCCCAACCTGGCGCTGCCCGGCATCGCGGTCGAGCCGTACACCGCGCCGGTGACGACCGCGCGCTTCGATCTGACGTTCAATATCAGTGACGCCCTTGCCGTTCCGAGCCGCACCGGGGACGGCCCGGCCGCGCTCGGCTGGGACGGGTACATCGAGTACGCCACCGACCTGTTCGACCGGTCCACCGTGGCGGCCATGGCGCGACGGCTGGTGCGGGTGCTGCGGCTGGTGGTGGCCGACCCGGACGCGCCGGTCGGGTCGATCGACGTCCTCGACGCCGACGAGCGCGACCGGGTGCTGAACGAGTGGAACACTCGCACCGCGTCGGCCGAACATGGCGGGAGCATCGCCGAGGTGTTCCGGGCGCGGGTCGCCGAGAGCCCGGACGCGGTCGCCGTCGTCTGCGGCGACGAGACGGTGTCGTATCGCGAACTCGACACGCGCGCCGGGCAATTGGCGCGCGAACTGGTCTCGCTCGGGGTGGGGCCCGAGCGGATCGTCGCGGTCGCGCTGCCCCGGTCGGTCGAGCTCGTCGTCGCGCTGCTCGCCGTGTTGAAAGCGGGCGGTGCGTACCTGCCGATCGATCCGGCCTATCCCTCGGATCGGCTGGGATTCGTTCTCGCCGAGGCGAAGCCGGTGGTCGTCGTCACCGACTCCGCCGTCGCCGAGTCGCTGCCCCCGACACCGGCCCCGCGCCTGTGCCTCGACACGCTCGAGCTCGCGGACGAGACGGGCATGGACGAGATCGCGGTGCGCCCGCGCACTCTCGCCTACCTCATGTACACCTCCGGATCGACCGGAGTGCCCAAGGGCGTAGGGGTTTCGCACCGCAATGTGGTGTCCTTCGCGACCGATCCGCGCTGGCACGGCGGGGCGCACCGCGCCGTGCTGCTGCACTCGTCGGTCGCCTTCGACGCCTCCACCTATGAGCTGTGGGTTCCGCTGCTGGGCGGGGGCCGGGTCGTGGTCGCGCCCGCGGACCACGCCGACGTCGCGGCGCTGGGCCGCCTGCTGGTCGAGCACGAGGTCACCGCGACCTTCCTCACCACTCGGCTGTTCGAGTTGTTCGTCGACGAGTGCCCCGACGCCCTCGCCGCGCTGCGCGAGGTGTGGGCCGGCGGTGAGGAGGTGACGCCGGAGGTGCTGAGGCACGCCCTGCGGGTCTGCCCCGAGCTGCGCATCGTGAACGGGTACGGGCCTACCGAGACAACGACTTTCGCGGCCAGCAGGCCGTTCACGGCGGGCGAGGGCTTCGACGGCGCCTCGGTGCCTATCGGGTCCGCGCTGGCGAATGTGCGTACCTTGGTGCTGGATTCGTGGCTGATGCCCGCTCCGGTGGGCGTCGCCGGTGAGTTGTATCTGGCCGGGGCCCAGGTTGCCCGCGGCTATCAGGGGCAGCCGGGGCTCACGGCGGCCCGGTTCGTGGCCGATCCGTTCGACTCCGCCGGCGGGCGGCTGTACCGCACCGGCGACGTCGTGCGCTGGAATGCCCTGGGCGAGCTGGAGTTCGTCGGCCGCGCCGACGACCAGGTGAAGATCCGCGGCTTCCGCATCGAGCCCGGCGAGGTCGAAGGCGTGCTGGCCCAGCATCCCTCGGTGGCGCGCGCGGTGGTCGTGGCACGCGATCTCGGCACCGACGGCGGCAAGGAACTGGTCGGGTACGTGGTGCCGCGTCGCGGCGACGCGAGCGAATTCGACGGCGGCGAGGTGCGCCGGTTCACGGCCGAGCGGCTGCCGGAGTTCATGGTGCCCGCGGCGGTGGTGGCGATCGACGCGGTGCCGTTGACCTCGAACGGCAAACTGGACCGCGCGGCCCTGCCCGATCCGGAGCTGGTGTCCTCGGCGCGGTATCGGGCGCCGGAGACCGAGCGGGAGCGGGTCCTGGCCGAGCTGTTCGGCGAGCTGCTGCGGCGGGAGCGGGTCGGCGTGGACGACAGCTTCTTCGAGCTGGGCGGCCACTCGCTGCTGGCCACCCGGCTGGCCAGCCGGATCCGCTCGGCGCTCGGCGTCGAGGTGCCGATCCGGACGGTCTTCGACGCGCCGACGGTGGCGCAGTTGGCGATTCGGCTCGACGCCGATGTGTGCCTGCGCCCGGCGCTCGAGGTCCGGCCGCGCCCGGACGTGGTGCCGTTGTCGTTCGCCCAGCGCAGGCTGTGGTTCATCCACCGGCTCGAGGGGCCGTCGGCCACCTACAACATGGCGCTGGCGGTGCGGCTGCACGGGGTCGACGTCGCGGCGCTGCGCGCGGCGATCGGCGACGTCGTCGCCAGGCACGAGAGCCTGCGCACCGTCTTCGTCGACGCCGACGGAGTGCCGTCGCAGCGGGTGCTCGCGGCCGACGGCGTCGAGGTGCCCTTCACGGTCACCGACGCCGCCGACTCCGCCGAGCTGGACGCGTCGGTGACGGCCGCGGTGCGGTACGGGTTCGACCTGTCGTCGGAGATTCCCGTGCGCGCCACCGTGTTCCGCCACGGGCGCGACGAGTGCGTGCTGGTGTTGCTGATCCATCACATCGCGGGCGACGGCTGGTCGTTGACGCCGCTGTACCGGGATCTGTCCGTCGGGTACGCGGCGCGGCTCGACGACCACCCGCCGCGCTGGACGCCGCTGCCGGTGCAGTACGCGGATTACACGCTGTGGCAACGGGAACTGCTGGGTTCGGCGAGCGACCCCGACAGCGTGCTGTCGCGGCAGTTCGACTATTGGCGCACCGAACTCGACGGCCTGCCCGAGCAGGTACGCCTGCCGATGGATCGGCCGCGGCCGCGGGTGGCGAGCTATCGCGGGGACACCGTGGTGTTCGAGCTCGACGCCGAGATGCGTGGCGCGGTGGAGCGCCTGGCTCGCCGCGAGGGCGCGACGGTGTCGATGGTGTTGCAGTCGGCGCTGGTCGTGCTGCTGTTCAAACTCGGTGCGGGGGAGGACATTCCGATCGGCGCGCCGGTCGCCGGCCGCACCGACGACGCGCTCTCGGATCTGGTGGGCTTCTTCGTCAACACCTGGGTGCTGCGCGCCGCCGTGTCCCCGGCGGACACCTTCGCCGAGCTGCTGAGCCAGGTGCGCGCGAAAGCCTTGGCGGGCTACGAGAATCAGGACCTTCCGTTCGAACTGCTCGTCGAGTTGCTCAACCCGGTCCGTTCTGCGGCGCACCATCCGCTGTTCCAGGTGGCCATGGCCTTCCAGAACAACACCCTGCCGGTGCTCGACCTGTCCGGCGTGCGGATCGAGCCCTACCCCGCCTCCACCGCGACCGCGCGCTTCGATCTGTTCTTCAATATCGCCGACGCGCCCGCGGGCGCCGGGTGGGACGGGTTCGTGGAGTACGCGACCGAGCTGTTCGATCGCGAGACGGTGGAGGCGATGGTCGCGCGGCTGGTGCGGCTGCTGCGAGACCTGGTGGCGGCGCCCGAGATCGCCATCGGCTCGATCGACATCCTCGACGGCGCCGAGCGCGACCTGGTGCTCGATCGGTGGAACGACACCACCGCCGCGGTACCGGACACGACCCTCGTCGGCCTGTTCCAGGCGCGGGTCGCCGAGTCGCCGGAGGCCGTCGCGATCGTCTGCGGCGACACCGAGGTGACCTACCGGGAACTCGACACGCGGGCCGATCGGCTGGCGCGGGCGCTCGTCTCGCGCGGCGTCGGCCCGGACGGGGTGGTCGCGGTCGCACTGCCGAGGTCCGTGGAGCTGATCGTGGCCCTGGTCGCGGTGGTGAAGGCGGGCGGTGCGTACCTGCCGATCGATCCGGCCTACCCGTCGGACCGGCTCGGATTCGTCCTCGTGGACGCGGCGCCGGTCGTCGTAGTAACCGACTCGGCGACAACGGATTCGCTGCCGCACGCGGTGACGCCGCGGCTCTACCTCGATACGCCCGAGGACGCGGGGGACTGGGCGCGCCCGGATCGGGCCGTCGCGGTGCGGCCGCAGAATCTGGCGTACGTGATCTACACGTCGGGATCGACCGGCGTGCCGAAAGGTGTTGGGGTCACGCATCGCAACGTCGTGAACCTGGTCGCGCAGGCCTGGTCGGCGGACACGGAGGATCGCGTGCTGGTGCACTCGTCGATCGCGTTCGACGCGTCGACGTACGAGATCTGGCCCGCGCTGTGCGGTGGTGCGGCGCTGGTGATCGCCGGCGAGCAGCGTTCGGACCCGGCGGAGATCGCCCGGCTGGTGCAGACCCGGTCGGTGACGAAGATGTTCGCCACCCCGCCGTTGCTGTCCGCCCTGGTGGACCACGTGGAAACCCTGCGGGACAACCCGTTCCGCACGCTGCGGCAGGTGAACACCGGGGCCGACACCCTCACCGCGGAACTGGTCGACACGCTCGAGGCCAAGTGCCAGATCGACCGCGTGGACAACCTCTACGGCCCGACCGAGGCCACGGTGAACGTGACCTCCTATCGGGTGCCCGCCGGCGCCGGAAGTGCCGGCGCGGCGGTGCCGATCGGTGCGCCGGTCGCCAATACCCGCGTGTTCGTGCTGGATTCGTGGCTGTCTCCCGTCCCCGTCGGGGTGGCGGGCGAGTTGTACGTCGCCAGTGCGCAGTTGGCACGGGGCTACCACGGGCGGCCGGGATTGACCGCCGCGCGTTTCGTGGCCGATCCGTTCGATCGCGCGGGCGGTCGGCTGTACCGCACCGGCGATGTGGTGCGCTGGAACAGCGCCGGGCAGTTGGAGTTCGCGGGCCGGGCCGACGACCAGGTCAAGATCCGCGGCTTCCGGGTGGAGCCCGGCGAGGTGGAAACCGTTCTGGCGCAACACCCTTCGGTGTCGCGAGCGATCGTGATGGCGCGCGATACCGACACGGGCAAACAGCTCGTCGGGTACGTGGTGCCCGACCGGTCGGGACCCATCGTCGGCGAGGACGAGCTGCTGGGGCAGTGGCAGCGGATCTACGAGGACCTGTACTCCGGCGCGGCGGTAGTCATCGACACCAGGTCGGTCCGCGCGGCCGAGATCCCCTTCGGCGAGGACTTCGGCGGTTGGGACAGCAGCTACACCGGCGCGCCGATCCCGGTCGAGCAGATGCGTGAGTGGCGCTCGGCCGCGGTCGACCGGATCCGGGCCCTGAACCCCCGGCGCGTGCTCGAGATCGGTGTCGGCTCAGGCCTTTTGATGTCGCAACTGGCCCCCGACTGCGCGGAGTACTGGGCGACGGACTTCTCCGCCGCGACGATCGCCAGCCTCGGTGAGCAGCTGGCGGAGCTCGGCACGCCGTGGACCGACGGCGTCGTGCTGCGCGCACAGGCGGCGGACAACTGCGCCGGACTGCCCGAGAACCATTTCGACACGGTGGTCATCAACTCCGTCGCGCAGTACTTCCCGGGAGAAAGGTATCTGCGCCGCGTGCTCGAGCAGGTGCACGACCTGCTGGCGCCCGGCGGCGCGGTGTTCGTCGGCGACGTCCGCAATCTGACCCTGCTCGAGGAGTTCGCCACCGCGGTGCAGATCAGCCGCAACGGCGGCGACGACCCGGTCGCGGTGCGCGACCGAGTCCGCCGGGATATCGCCGCGGAGCAGGAGTTGTTGCTGGCCCCGGAGTATTTCGCGGCGCTGTGCCGCGGCCCGCTCGGGTTCGCCGGTGTCGACATTCAGCTCAAGCGCGGGTTCGCGGTGAACGAGCTGACCAGGTACCGGTACGACGTGGTGCTGCGTAAGGCCCCGGTGCGCCTTCGCTCGGTCGCCGGCGTGCCGAAAGCTCCTTACCGCGGCCATGATTGGCTGCGCGCCCTGCTGCACGAACGGCACCCCGACGGCGTCCGCGTCACCGGGATCCCGCACGCCGGTCTGCTCGGGCAGATCGAGGCCACCGAGCGCATCCGGGCGGGCCTGCCGGGCGACACCACCGACCCGCTCGGGGTGGACTTCGAGGGCATGCTCGGCGCGGACGCCGACCGGGCGACGGGCCTGCTGCCGGAGGAACTGCACGAACTCGGCCGGGAACTCGGCTACACCACGGCGGTCACCTGGTCCGCCGAGCCGGATCGCATGGACGCGATCTTCCTGGAAGGAGAAGCGGCACAGGACCAACCGCTGACCGACGTGTACCTCACGGCCCCCGCCGAGGACCTCACGCCGCTCGCCAACACTCCGCAGGCGGGCCTGCTCGCCGCGGACGTGCGCCGCTGGGCGAGCGATCGGCTGCCCGAGTTCATGGTGCCCGCGACCGTGCTGGTGCTCGACACGGTGCCGCTGACCGCCAGCGGTAAACTCGATCGCAACGCGCTGCCCGACCCGGAGTTCGCCTCCGCGCTGGACTACCGGGCCCCGCGCACCGACCGGGAGCGGGTGCTGGCCCAGCTGTTCGCCGAGATCCTCGGGCTCGACCGGGTCGGCATCGACGACAGCTTCTTCGTCCTCGGCGGCCACTCCCTGCTGGCCACCCGCCTCGCCAGCCGGATCCGGGTGGTGCTCGGGGCGGAGGTGCCGATCCGGACCGTGTTCGACGCCCCGACCGTGGCGGAGCTGGCGACCAAGCTCGACGCCCAGGTCCAGGTGCGCCCGCCGCTGACGGTCCGGCCGCGGCCCGAGGTGATCCCGCCGTCGTTCGCGCAGCGGCGACTGTGGTTCATCCATCGGCTGGAGGGGCCGTCGGCCACCTACAACATGGTGCTGGCCGTGCGGCTGCGCCGGGCGGACGTCGCGGTCCTGCGCGCGGCGATCGAGGACGTCGTCGGCAGGCACGAGAGCCTGCGGACGGTCTTCGTCGACGCCGACGGCGTGCCGTCGCAGCGCGTGCTCGAGGCCGGCCGCGTCGAGGTGCCGGTGCACGTCACCGACGTGGACCCCGCCGAGCTGGACGCGTCGGTGACCGGCGCGGTGCGGTACGGCTTCGACCTGTCGGCCGAAATCCCCCTCCGCGCGGACGTGTTCCGCTACGACGCGGACGAGTGCGTCGCCGTGCTGCTCATTCACCACATCGCGGGCGACGGCTGGTCGATGACGCCGCTGCTGCGCGATCTGTCCGCGGCCTACGCCGCGCGCCGCGAGCATCGGGCGCCCGCGTGGGCCCCGCTGCCGGTGCAGTACGTGGATTACACGCTCTGGCAACGGGAGGTGCTCGGCTCGTCGGCGGACCCGGACAGCCTGCTGTCGCGGCAGTTCAACTACTGGCGCACCGAGCTCGACGAGTTGCCGGATCAGTTGCGCCTGCCCGTCGATCGCCCGCGCCCGCTGGTGGCGAGCTACCGCGGCGACATGGTCCTGTTCGGCATCGACGCCGAGATCCGCACCGCCGTGGAGCGTTTGGCGAGCCGCGAGGGCGCGACGGTGTCGATGGTGCTGCAGTCGGCGCTGGCCGTGTTGCTGTTCAAACTCGGTGCGGGCGAGGACATTCCGATCGGTTCGCCGATCGCGGGCCGCACCGACGAGGCGCTGACCGATCTGGTCGGCTTCTTCGTCAACTCGTGGGTGCTGCGGGCGCGGGTGTCTCCGGCGGCCTCGTTCAGCGAGATCCTGGCCCGGGTGCGGGCAAAGGCGCTGGCCGCCTACGAGAATCAGGATGTCCCGTTCGAATTGCTGGTCGAGCTGCTGAATCCGGCTCGCTCGGCGGCGCATCACCCGCTGTTCCAGGTGTCGCTGGCGTTCCAGAACAACACCCTGCCGGACCTGTCGCTGCCGGGGGCGCAGATCGAGCCCTACGTCGCGACCACCGCGACCGCGCGCTTCGACCTGTTCTTCAACGTCGCCGACGCGCCGGCCGGGCAACCGTGGAATGCCTTGGTGGAGTACGCGACCGAGTTGTTCGACCGGGACACGATCGAGACCATGGTCGCCCGGTTCGTGCGGACTCTGCGCGAGATCGTGTCGGCCCCCGCGGCGCCGGTCGGCTCGATCGACGTCCTGGGCGGCGACGAACGCGAACGGGTGCTGCGCCGATGGAACGACACCGCGGGCGCGGTCGCCGACGACACCATGGTCGGACTGATCCGCGCGCAGGCCGATCGCACACCGCAGGCGGCCGCGGTCGTCTGCGGCGACACCGAGTTGTCCTATCGCGAACTCGACACTCGCGCTGAGCAATTGGCGCGGACGCTGGCCTCGTACGGCGTCGGCCCCGACACCGTCGTCGCGGTGGCGTTGCCGAGGTCGGCGGAGTTGATCGTGGCCTTGCTCGCGGTGTGGAAGGCGGGCGGCGGATACCTGCCGATCGATCCGGCCTACCCGTCGGACCGGTTGGCGTTCATCCTCACCGACGCCGCGCCGGTCGTCGTGGTGACCGACTCCGGCACCGCCGGCCTGCTGCCCAGCACCACGGCCCCGCGCCTGTACCTCGACAGGGTGGCGGCCGGACCCGGCGAGCAGCGGTTCGTCGCGGCGCGGCCGGAGAATCTCGCCTACGTGATCTACACGTCCGGCTCCACGGGCGTGCCCAAAGGCGTTGGCATCACGCAACGCAACGTGGTGAGCCTGGTCGGCTCGGCGTGGTCGGCAGGGCCGGACGATCGCGTGCTGGTGCACACCTCGATCGCGTTCGACGCCTCGACCTACGAGATCTGGCCCGCCCTGTGCGGCGGCGCCACCCTGGTGGTGACCGGCGAGCAGCGGTCGGATCTGGTGGAGCTGACGCGGTTGATCGCCGCGCGGTCGGTGACGAAGATGTTCGCGACACCGCCGATGCTGTCGGCCCTGGTCGATCACGTCGACGCACTGCCGGACCGGCCGCTGCGGTCGTTGCGCCGGATCATCGCCGGCGGCGCGGAATTGACCGCGACGGTCGTGCGGAAGTTGCACGCGAAGTACGCCGACGCGCTGGTCGTGAACGGGTACGGCCCCACGGAAACCACCGCGTGCGTCACCGATTACGACGCCGTGGACGTTGTCGACGGCCCGGTGCCGATCGGCGTGCCGGTGGCGAATACGCGCGTGTACGTGCTGGACCGGTGGCTGATGCCGGTGCCGATCGGCGTGTCCGGCGAATTGTATGTCGCCGGAGCGCAATTGGGGCGTGGCTACCGTGGCCGGGCCGGGCTCACCTCGGCGCGGTTCGTGGCCGATCCGTTCGACGAGACCGGCGGCGGCAGGCTGTATCGCACGGGCGATGTGGTGCGCTGGACCGAGGCCGGGGTGCTGGAGTTCGCGGGCCGGGTCGACGATCAGGTCAAGATCCGCGGCTTCCGGGTCGAGCCCGGCGAGGTCGAAACCATTGTGGCGCAGCATCCCTCGGTGTCCCAGGCCGTGGTGGTGGCGCGCGACACCGAGACCGGCGGCAAGCAGCTGGTCGGCTATGTCGTCGCCGACCACGGCGGGCCGGTCGTCGCCGAGGACGAAATGGTCGGTCAGTGGCAGCGCGTGTACGACGACCTGTACGGCGCCGGGAACAAGACCGAGTCCAACGGTTCCCGGCCCGCCGAGGCGGCTTTCGGCGAGGACTTCGGCGGGTGGAACAGCAGCTACACCGGCGGCTCGATTCCGGTGGAGCAGATGCGTGAATGGCGCGCCGCCACCGTCGACCGGATTCGGGGACTGAAGCCGCGGCGGCTGCTCGAGATCGGCGTCGGTTCGGGATTGTTGTTGTCCCAGTTGGCCTCCGGCTGCGCCGAGTACTGGGCGACGGACTTCTCCGCCGCGACCATCGACACGCTGCGGCGGCGGTTGTCGGACCTGGACGCGGACTGGGTGGAGCGGGTGACGCTGAGCGTGCAGGCGGCCGACGACGCCAGCGGCCTGCCGCAGGGCTACTTCGACACCGTCGTGGTGAACTCCGTCGCGCAGTACTTCCCCGGCGAACGGTATCTGCGCCGGGTGCTCGAGCAGATCTCCGGCCTGCTGGCCCCCGGCGGCGCGGTGTTCGTCGGCGACGTCCGGAATTTCGCGCTGCTGGAGGAGTTCACGACCGCGGTCCACCTCAGTCGCCACGGCGACGACGACGCCGCGGTGGTGAGCGATCGCGTCCGCCGCGAGATGGCCGCCGAGAAGGAGCTGCTCGTGGCGCCGGAGTACTTCACGGCACTGGGGCAGATCGGCTTCGACGCCGTGGACATCGAGCTCAAACGCGGGTACGCGGTCAACGAGTTGACCCGATACCGCTACGACGTCGTGCTGCGCAAGACGCCCGCGCAACCCCGCTCGGTCGCCGAGACGCCGAAAGCCGAGTTCCGCGACCAGGATTGGCTGCGCACGCTGCTGCACGCCGAGCACCCCGACGGCATCCGCGTCACCGATATCCCGCATGCCGGATTGACCGGGCAGATCGAGGCCGTCGACCGCGTCCGCGACGGCAGGCCGGTCTCGGCCGACGGGCCCGCCGACCTGCTCGCGGTGAACTTCGAGGGCGTGCTCGAGCCCGGCGCCGACTACACGAAAGCCGGACTGCTGCCCGAGGATCTGCACGAGCTCGGCGGCCGGCTCGGCTTCACCACCGCGGTCACCTGGTCCACCAAGCCGGGCTATATGGACGCGGTCTTCCTCGACGCCGCCGCGACGGCGGGCCGGGCGCTGACCGACGTCTATCTGCCCACGGATCTGGCGGCCGACCCGGCCGAGTATGTGAACAGTCCCCAGGACACCCTCCTGCCCGCGGCCGTGCGCGCGTTCGTCGCCGAGCGGCTGCCCGACTTCATGGTCCCGGCGGTGGTGATGGTGATCGACGCCGTGCCGCTGACGGCGAACGGCAAGCTCGATCGTGCCGCGCTGCCGGATCCGGAGTTGGTGTCCGCCAAGGAATATCGCGCCCCGCGCACCGAGCGAGAGAAGACCTTGACCGAATTGTTCAGCGAAATCCTCGGCGTCGGCCGAGTCGGCATCGATGACAGTTTCTTCGCGCTGGGCGGCCACTCGCTGCTGGCGACCCGCCTGGCCAGCCGGATAAGGGCGGTGATGGGAGTCGAAGTGCCGATCAAGGTCATGTTCGAGGCCGCGACGGTGGCCGAACTCGCCGAACGGTGGCCGCAGCTGGCGCCGTCGCGCAGACCGGCGCTGCGCCGGATGAACCGAGAGGCGGGCCTGTCATGATTCCCTTGTCCTTCGCACAGCGCCGCCTGTGGTTCATCCATCGGCTCGAGGGGCCCTCGGCCACCTACAACATGCCGCTCACCGTCCGGTTGACCGGTCCGTTCGACGCCGCCGCCTTCGCGGCGGCGATCGGCGACGTCGTCGCCCGGCACGAGAGCCTGCGCACTGTCTTCGTCGAGGTCGACGGCGTGCCCGGTCAGCGGGTGATCGACGCCGACTGCGTGGAGATTCCGGTCCTCGTCACCGAGGTGACGCCGGACGAGCTGGACGCGTCGGTGCGCGCGGCCGCGCGGTACGCGTTCGATCTGTCGACCGAGATTCCGTTGCGCGCCACCGTTTTCCGGTACGCGCCGCAGGAGTGCGTGGTGATGCTGCTGATCCACCACATCGCGGGCGACGGCTGGTCGATGGCGCCGCTGCTGCGCGATGTGTCGGAGGCCTACGCCGCGCGCCGATCCGGGCGCGCCCCCGAGTGGGAGCCGCTGCCGGTGCAGTACGTGGATTACACACTGTGGCAACAGGAGCTGCTCGGCTCGCAGTCGGATCCGGACAGTGTGCTGGCGCGGCAGTTCGAGTACTGGCGCGGCGAGCTCGCGGGGCTGCCGGAGCAGCTGCGGCTGCCGACCGACCGGCCGCGGCCCCGGGCGGCCAGCTACCGCGGGGACATGCTGGTGTTCCGGATCGATCCCGAGATCCGCGCGGCAGTGGAGCGGCTGGCGGCCCGCGAGGGTGCGACGGTGTCGATGGTGTTGCAGTCGGCGCTGGCCGTGCTGCTGTTCAAACTCGGTGCGGGCGAGGACATTCCGCTCGGCTCGCCGATCGCGGGCCGCACCGACGACGCCCTGAACGATCTGGTGGGCTTCTTCGTCAACACGTGGGTGCTGCGGGCCGCGGTCGATCCCGCGGCGTCGTTCGCCGAGATCGTCGGCCAGGTGCGCGCAAAGGCGCTGGCCGCCTACGAGAATCAGGACGTCCCGTTCGAGTTGCTGGTCGAGCTGCTCAACCCGGCTCGGTCGGCCTCGCACCATCCGCTGTTCCAGGTGCTGCTGAGCTTCCAGAACAACACGGCCGCCACGCTGGAGTTGTCGGGCGTCGAGTTCGAGCCCTATGCCCTGCCCGCGATGACCGCGCAGTTCGATCTGACCTTCAATATCGGCGACGCCGCCGCGGGGGAGCGGAGCAACGGTGACGCGCCCGCGCAGGCCGGGTGGGACGTG